>UQWQ01000026.1 GCA_900544755.1 uncultured Collinsella sp.
CAACCCGCTCTACAAGAAGCCACTGCGTCCGCTACCTGACCGCAAGGTCGCCGGCAAGAGCCCGCTTTCCGACTGCTTTACCACGCCGTGCCGTACGAGCTGCCCCATCCAGCAGGATATTCCCGCCTACCTGGCGGCTGTTGACGAGGGCCGCTACGAGGACGCGCTCAACATCATCATCGAGCGCAACGCCCTGCCGTTCATTACCGGTACCATCTGCCCGCATCCCTGCGGCCGTGCCTGCGAGCGTGCATTCTACGAGCCCGAGGGCGCCCAGATTCGCGCCAGCAAGCTCAAGGCCGCCCGCGAGGCCATGACCGCCGTGCTGCCCAAGCTGCGCGCCCAGGCCATTGCCAACGACGCCGAGCGCAACGTTGCCGTTATCGGCGGCGGCCCGGCCGGTCTGGCGACGGCGTTCTTCCTGACGCGCGCCGGCGTGCCCGTCACTATCTTCGAGGCCCGCGACTCTCTCGGCGGCGTGGTCCGTCACGTGATCCCCGAGTTCCGTATCGCGAGCGACGATATCTCCCACGATGCCGAGCTCTGTCTGGCCTTTGGCGCCAAGGTGCAGCTCAACGCCCGCGTGGAGTCCATTGACGAGCTCAAGGCCCAGGGCTTTACCGACGTAGTCGTGGCCACTGGTGCCTGGATGCCCGGCTCTGCGGGCCTGGGCGAGGGTGTCGAGCTCGACGTGCTGGAGTTCCTCGAGGCCGCCAAGAAGGGCGAGAAGCTCGAGCTGGGCGAGGACGTCGTGGTCATCGGCGCCGGCAACACCGCCATGGACGCGGCCCGCGTGGCCAAGCGCCTTGCTGGCGTGAAGAACGTGCGCCTGGTGTATCGCCGCACCAAGAAGCAGATGCCCGCCGACGAGGAAGAGCTCGATCTTGCTCTTGCCGACGGCGTTGAGTTCTGCGAGCTGCTGGCGCCCAAGGCGCTCAACGGCGCCGTGCTGACCTGCGACGTCATGGAACTTGGCGAGCCGGATGCAAGCGGCCGTCGCAGCCCCGTCGCCACGGGCGAGACCGTCGAGCTTTCCGCCACCACGGTGATCTGCGCCGTGGGCGAGGGCATCGATGCCAGCCTGTACGACGCCGCGGGCGTCGAGCACGACCGTCGCGGCCGCCTTGCCGCCACCTCCACCGGCGTCGAGGGCGTCTGGGCTGCCGGTGACTGCCGCCGCGGTCCCGCTACCGTGGTCGAGGCTATCGCCGACGCCGCCGAGGTCGCCCGTGCCATTGCCGGCGTGGACTTTAACAAGTACGCCGACTGCAACGAGCAGGCCGGCCGCGAGGACACCTGCTACGAGCGCAAGGGATCGCTGTGCCGCGACAAGCGCAACTGCACCAAGACCCGCTGCCTGGGCTGTGGCTCGGTGTGCGAGGTCTGCTGCGATGTGTGCCCCAACCGCGCCAACGTGGCAATTAAGGTGCCGGGCCTGGCCAAGCATCAGGTCGTCCACATCGACGGCATGTGCAACGAGTGCGGCAACTGCGCCGTGTTCTGCCCCTACCAGGAGGGTCGTCCCTACAAGGACAAGCTCACCCTGTTCTGGAGCGATCAGGACATGGAGAACTCCGAGAACGAGGGCTTCCTGGCCGTGGACGAGGACCACTTTAAGGCCCGCGTCGCCGGCACGGTCCGCACCGTCTCGGTCGATGCCGTCAACACCGGTCTGCCCGAGGCCGTCCGCCTGACCATCAAGGCCGTGCGCGACAGCTATCCGTATCTCCTTAAGAAATAAGGGACCCCTTATGGCCAAATCCATTCAACATAACGTGGCCTACGTTGCCTGCGGAAGCGGTTGCGCCTCCGCAGGCGGCGACGCCCGCTGCAGCGAAGGCTGCATTGGCTGTGGCGCCTGTGTCACGGCCTGTCCCCACGGCGCCATTGCACTGATTGATGGCATCGCCCGCGTGGACCGCTCCAAGTGCACGGGCTGTGGCCTGTGCGGCATGGCGTGCCCGCAGCGCGTGATTGCCTTTGTTCCCGGCTACCAGAACATCCTGGTGCGCTGCAACAACACCGATAAGGGCGCCATCGCCCGCAAGATTTGCGACACGAGCTGCATCGGTTGCGGCATGTGCGCCAAAAAATGCCCTGCCGGCGCTATCCGCATCGAGGACAACTGTGCCCACATCGACGGTGCGGACTGCCTGTCGTGCGGCATGTGCGCCGTCGTTTGCCCGCATGGCGCCATCCACGACCGCACCGGCATCGCCGCCGGCGTGTAGAAGGGAATCACCATGGCACAGGAATTCACTTTTACCGTTAACGGCGTCGAGCACACGACGACCCAAAACAAACCGCTGCTGCGCTACCTGCGCGACGACCTGCACATCCATTCCGCCAAGGACGGCTGCTCCGAGGGTGCTTGCGGCACCTGCACCATTCATGTGGACGGTGCGGCCGTCAAGGCCTGCGTGCTGACCACCGCCCTTGCCGCCGGCCGCAACATCGTGACTGTCGAGGGCCTGCCCGAGGACGTGCGCGAGGCCTTTGTGTACGCCTTTGGCGCCGTGGGCGCCGTGCAGTGCGGTTTTTGCATCCCCGGTATGGTCATGGCAGGCGCGGCGCTGATCGCCGAGGACCCCGAGCCCACCGAGGAGCAGATCAAGTACGCCATCCGCGGCAACGTCTGCCGCTGCACCGGCTACAAGAAGATTATTGAGGGCATTTCGCTGGCCGCTGCGGTGCTCCGCGGCGAAAAGCAGATCGACGAGGACCTGGAGCGCGGCGACGACTACGGCGTGGGCAAGCGCGCCTTCCGTATTGACGTGCGCAAGAAGGTGCTCGGCGAGGGCAAGTATCCCGATGACATCGACGAGCTCGATCAGCCGGGTCTGACCTACGCCAGCGCCGTGCGCTCCAAGTATCCGCGCGCCCGCGTGCTCTCCATCGACACCTCCAAGGCCGAGGCCCTGCCCGGTGTGGTGGGCATCCTGCGCGCCGAGGACGTGCCGGTCAACCAGGTCGGCCACCTTATCCAGGACTGGGACGTCATGATCGCCCAGGGCGATATCACCCGCTGCGTGGGCGATGCCATCGTGCTGGTGGTTGCCGAGGACGAGGCGACGCTCGAGAAGGCCAAGAAGCTCGTAAAGATCGATTACGAGCCGCTGGAGCCCGTGCGTAACATTGACGAGGCCAGGGCTGCCGACGCCCCGCGCCTGCACGACAGCTTCTTTGCCTTTGGCAACACGGTGGAGCTCAAGGACAACGTGTGCCAGAGCCGTCACGTGACGCGCGGCGACGCCGCCAAGGCGCTGGCAGAGAGCGCGTTCACCGTGACGCAGCGCTTTACCACGCCCTTTACCGAGCATGCCTTCTTGGAGCCCGAGTGCGCCGTTGCCTTCCCGTACAAGAACGGCGTCAAGGTGCAGTCGACCGACCAGGGTGCCTACGACACGCGCAAAGAGTGTGCCCACATGTTTGGCTGGGACAACGAGCCCGAGCGCGTGGTCGTCGAGACCATGCTCGTGGGTGGTGGCTTTGGCGGCAAGGAGGACGTGTCCATCCAACACCTGGCCGCGCTCGCCGCATATAAGTTCCAGCGTCCCGTGAAGTGCAAGCTCACGCGTGCCGAGTCGCTCGCGTTCCATCCCAAGCGCCATGCCATGGACGGCACCTTTACGCTGGGTTGCGACGCCGAGGGCAACTTTACCGGTCTGGACTGCGAGATCAACTTTGATACCGGCGCCTACGCGTCGCTGTGCGGCCCGGTGCTCGAGCGCGCCTGTACGCACGCCGTCGGCCCCTACAAGTACCAGAACACCGACATTCGCGGTTTTGGCTACTACACCAACAACCCGCCCGCCGGCGCGTACCGAGGCTTTGGCGTGTGCCAGTCCGAGTTTGCGCTCGAGAGCCTGATCGACTTGCTGGCAGAGAAGGTCGGCCTGGACCCGTGGGAGATTCGTTACAGAAACGCCATCGAGCCGGGCGAGGTTTTGCCCAACGGCCAGATCGCCGATTGCTCCACGGCGCTGAAGGAGACATTGCTCGAGGTCAAGGATGCCTACTATGCGCATCCCGGACACGCCGGTATCGCCTGCGCCATGAAGAACGCCGGCGTGGGTGTGGGCCTGCCCGATGCCGGCCGCTGCAAGATTCGCGTCGAGGATGGTCGCGCCGTGGTCTATGCCGCCACGTCCGACATCGGCCAGGGCTGCAACACCGTCTTTTTGCAGGACGTTGCCGAGGCCTGCGGTCTGCCGCTGAGCTGCATTGCCAATGGCGAGTGCTCCACCGAGAACGCTCCCGACTCCGGAACCACGTCTGGCTCGCGTCAGACGGTCGTGACCGGCGAGGCCGTTCGCGGCGCCGCCTTCCTGCTGCGCGATGCCATGGTTGGCATCGAGGCCGGCAAGCCTGCGCCTACCGCCCCGGTGAGCGCCCATGGTGACGGCGTCAAGATCGAGTACGACGACGGTCGTGCCTATCAGCTGCGCACGCAGGAACTCGTCGC
Organism: uncultured Collinsella sp.; assembly: GCA_900544755.1. Classification (GTDB taxonomy): domain Bacteria; phylum Actinomycetota; class Coriobacteriia; order Coriobacteriales; family Coriobacteriaceae; genus Collinsella. The sequence goes on from UQWQ01000026.1 coordinate 4,466, forward strand.
CGGCCAGGGCATGCATCCTCAAGATCCCGCGGCCGCCATCAAGGCGCTCGAGGGATGCGAGTTTGGCTACGTGTATCTGGAGCCGACCGACAAACTGGGCGCCGACGTCCCCAACCCCAAGAGCCACATCTGCTACGGCTTTGCCACGCATGTGGTCATTCTGGATGATGACGGCCGCGTGAGCGAGGTCTATGCCGCGCACGATTCCGGCAAGGTGGTCAACCCCATCTCCATCCAGGGTCAGATCGAAGGCGGCGTGCTCATGGGTATGGGCTATGCGCTTACCGAGGATTGGCCGCTCAAGGACTGCGTGCCCCAGGCAAGGTACGGTACGCTCGGGCTGTTCCGTGCGCCCGAGATTCCGGATATCCACGCTATTTACGTGGAGAAGGACGAGCTGCTGCCCGTGGCATACGGCGGCAAGGGCATCGGCGAGATCGCGACGATTCCCACGGCGCCTGCCGTGCAGAACGCCTATCGCGCGTTTGACGGCAAGCTGCGCCCGGATCTGCCCATGGTGGATACGCCGTACAGCCGCGCTCGTAACCGCGGGTAGGGTAGAGCGCGGACAGCCATTGCTGACGAGCTGTTCGCGCTCAACGCCAACTGCATAAGCTGCGCCTTTGGCCCCAGCTCCATCGCGAGCCGGGGCCTTTTGTTTGAAGCACCTCCACATACGGAAACTGCGTCCCGGATTTCGGCTCCAGAATGAGACGTACTTTCCGGACGGGGCTTCAAACGGAAACCGTATCCCGGATTCGACGCTCAGAATGGGATGCAGTTTCCGGATCGGCTCTCAGGCGGAAACTGCGACCCGGAATCGATGCTCAGAATGGGATGCGCTTTCCGGTAGAGCCTCTGGCGGAAAGTTCATCCCGGAATCCGCACCTGGAATGGGACGCACTTTCCGGAACAGCCCTCAACCGGAAACTGCGTCCCAGAATTTCGCTTCAGAGTGGGATGCCGTTTCCGGCTGAACCCTCTGGTGGAAAGTTCATCCCAGAATTGACGCTCGGAGTGGGACACGGTTTCCGGATCGGCCCTCAGCGGAAACTGCATCCCAGTTTGAGCGTCTATTCCGGGATGCAGTTTCCGCTGGGCGTTCAACCGGAAAGCGTGTCCCGTTCTAGGCCTTGATTCCGGGACACGGTTTCCGCTAGGCATGCCATCTGGAAAGCGCATCCCGTTTTGAGCACTCAGTCTGGGACATGGTTTCCGCGGGAGCTGCCGACCGGAAAGCGTATCCCGGTTTGGTAGGCAGGCGGGCATAAGCTCAGCGGCCCCTACAGGTCTACCTCGTTGAGCCATGTCGGCAGCGCGGTCTGCCGGATACCTGCCGTCTGCAGCTTTTTGGCGAGCATTCCTGCCGAGCGGACCTCGTTCATGGTAAAGCGCAGCAGAGGGTGACCGTAGAGCGATAGATGCGCCTCGCGCTGTCGTTCGGCAACGAGCGCCTCGGCGGTGGTGCGTCCGGCCAGCATGGTCTGGTCGGTATATTTGATGAGCCCGTCGAGTTCGCCCAGCGTGAGCTCCCTGGCTTGACGCTCCCAGGCAAAATCCGTTCGCATGCTTTCGGTCGAATCGAAGGGATCCGTTAGCTCGTATTGAAGTTGGTCGGGTGCAAAGCCGGTCTCGATCATGACGGCGCGGGCGACCGATTCCCCGCCGCTCTCGGCGCGCGCGTCAGCATATTGGAGCGTGGTGAGGGCCGTGCGCACCGCGCGGCCGTTGCGAGCGCCCGCTCGTTTTTCGACTGCTCCCATCAGCTGCTCTCGCGTTAGGCCAAGCTTTGAGATCGCCGAATCGGCAATAGGCATGCCATCGGCAAAACCAGTTTGCAGCAGACAATCTGTGACCGTTTGGATTGGCGGCGTTACCGATATGCCGGCTCTGCGTATTGCTCCGGCCGGCTCAATCTGGTGCCGCTGAATATGTGCGCCCGGACGAGCCGACGGCTTTGTCGAGCTGCAAACATGCACGACATTCACGTGTCGCCACGAAACCTCGAGCCCCAGCAGACAGGCGGCCGAAAACGAGCAGAACGTCCAATCGGGGTGGATGATCGCAAGGGCGCGGATAATCTCGCAATGGCGTTGCGCTCGGTTGAGTTCATCCCAGCGCGTTTTTCGCGCAAACAACCCCGGCATGGGCGAGACAACCGTGCCGCCGGTGCGCCGAAGGAGCGCTTTTCGGATCGCCGTGCTCGGGGGAATTAGACAGCGCCCCTCTTGTTCGGCTTGAGTGAGCAGTTGGTCGATGAGCTGGTCATTGCAATGGGTCATGAGCTACCGCCTCCTTTTGGGTAGCAAAAACGTATCAGCTGGAACTTGCCGCTCAACTGACCAAAAGCTGACCAAAATCTAACCATGCAGGTAGATGGCCTGGTTTCGGCGACATTTTTACATCCGAATCGGTGGGCGGTAATCGGCGACCTTGAACGGTAGCGAGTTATGAAGACTGGGTAAGTTTCGGGACGTGTACTTTTTAGAAAAAGAGCATTCTATCTGCTGTTTTGTGTTTCTGGATCGCATATTCGAAGGCATGTGATAAGGGCTGCGGATCGTCGTCTGTGTCGGCGGAAACCGTGACCCGGAATTGCCGCTCGGAATGGGATGCGCTTTCCGGGACGCCCCTCAACCGGAAACTGCGTCCCAGACTTCGGTCCCAGAGTGGGATGTATTTTCCGGTAGAAGTTTCAGTGGAAACCGCATCCCAGAATTTAGGCTCAGAACGGGACGCGCTTACCTGATAGCATGCTTGGCGGAAGCTACGGCCCAGTATTTGGCTCCAGAACGGGATGCGTTTGCCGGGACGGTCCGCGTGCGGTGGTGTAACGTCCCTTTTGCGTGGCCCGCTTGTCGAATTACGTTATAGCTAGCTATATTATAGGAAGGTATAATATAGCTAGCTATAACGTAAAGGAAGGATAGCCTATGTTTATCGGAAGAACAGCGGAAATGTCCGAGCTCAATCGACTGTATGGCACGGGCTCCTTTGAGATGCCTGTGATTTACGGCCGCCGTCGCGTAGGTAAAACGCGCCTTATCACGGAGTTCATCCAAGGCAAGAAGGCTATTTACTTTCAAGCACGTCGTACCAATGCAGAGGTAAACCTGCACGGCTTTAGCCAGGCGATACTTGCAGGCTCGGTTGGTGCTGCAGGCGTGTCGTTTCGTAGTTTTGACGAGGCGTTCGATGCATTGGCCACCATGGCCCGCACGGAACGTTTGATTGTCGTGATTGACGAGTATCCCTATCTCGCCCAATCGAATCCCGAGATCAGCTCGTTGTTGCAAGATAAGATCGATCACTTGTACAAAGAGACCAAGCTCATGCTGATTCTATGCGGCTCGTCTCTTTCGTTTATGGAGGAACAGGTGTTGGGCTACGAGAGCCCACTATACGGTAGGCGTACGGCCCAGTTTAAGATCATGCCGCTTGATTTTACGACGACCCTCGGCCTGTGGCAGAGCATGAGTCGCGAAGACGCTGCAGTTTGCTATGGTATGACGGGCGGCATTCCTGCTTATATCGAGAAAATCGATCCTGCTGCACCGCTCAAGGACAACATCAAACGTCTTTTTCTTACTCCTACGGGCTATCTCTTTGAGGAGCCGAGTAACCTGCTAATGCAAGAGTGCCGCAATCCCGAGCAATATGATGCGATTGTGCAAGCAATTGCTCAGGGGCGCTCGAAGATCTCGGAGATTGCGAGCTCTACGGGAATCCCTGCGAGCAACGTAAAGAGCTATGTGGATAAGCTGGCGTCGCTTGGGATTGTCGAGCGCGAGCTGCCCCTAAACGAGACGAGCAATAAGCGGGCCGTGTATCTACTGAGCGACCAGATGTTTAGGTTCTGGTACAAGTTTGTGCCGCAGAACATCGGGTTGATTCAAAACGATATGGCCGAGATGGCGTATAGGCGTATTGAGCCGCACGTGTCGGATTACATGGGCACGGTCTTTGAGCTTATATGCAGGCAATACGTGTACGAACTCGCACGGGCGGGCCAGCTCGATGTGGTTCCGGCGAGCGTCGGGCGCTGGTGGGGAACGGATAATCGAACGCATACGCAGGAAGAAATCGACTTGATTGTTGACGATGGCGAGGGCGCTGCGCTGTTTGCGGAGTGCAAATGGCGCAATGAACCGACGGGTGAAGACGTGCTGCAAAAGCTCGTGCATCGAAGCGAGCTCTTTAGACGGCAACGAAAAAGCTATGCACTTTTCTCAAAAAGCGGCTTTACGCAGGGATGTCGGGATGCCGCAGAGAGTAGGGGAGACGTCAAGCTGATCTCGTTTGCCGAGATGTGCGAGCGGAGATAACCAAGCGCGCTCTGATGTAATGCTCGGAATGGGTTGCGCTTTCCTTTTGCGACCTTTGGCGGAAAGTGCGTTCCAGATTTCGGCTTCAGAATGGGATGCCGTTTCCGGATCGGCCCTCAGGCGGAAACTACGACCCGGAATTTGGCTCCAAACCGGGATGCGCTTTCCCGGCGGAGTCTCTGGCGGAAATTGCACCCCGGAATGAGCGCTCAGAGTGGGACATGCTTTCCTAACGAGGCCGCATGCGGAAACTACGTCCCGGATTCGATGCTCAGGACGGGATGCCGTTTCCGATAGAGGCATGGGGTGGAAAGCCTCCCAGTTCTAATGTTCAAGAAATGGGAGGCAGCTCATCGCGAGCCGGGGCCTTTTGTTTGGAGCGGAGGCAGCATCCCGGAATTCGGGCAATCCGGTGGTCAGGGGTTGAGCGAGCGTCGCGCTAAGGATGTCAAGCGTAAAACCTTCAATGAAAACAGCGTAAAAACTACATCTGTAACGGCGTAAAAACTACATTGAAAGTAGCGTAAAATCAGCATTGAGAATGGCGTAATTTCGCATATCGCGTGATAGAGAGGGACGGCCGTCTATGGATGCACCAAAGAGATTGACCCAAAAGGGATATAGGCCCCGGCTCATAGAGGAGCGCCTCGACACCCTTATGCGGGCGTTTGGCTGTGTGGAGATCAACGGCCCCAAATGGTGCGGCAAGACCTGGACGGCGCTCTCTCGCTCGGCGAGCGTCTCCAGGCTCGATGAGCCTGCGCAGCGCGCGGCGGCAGAGGTCGACCCAAGCCTGGCGCTCATCGGCGATGCGCCACACCTGGTCGATGAATGGCAGGAGGTGCCCGAGGTTTGGGATGCCGCCCGGCGCTTCGTGGACGCGAGCGGCAACGAACGCGGGACACTTTTGCTCACGGGATCGACCGCGCTCAAAAGCGAGGAGCGCAGCCATGTTCGTCATTCCGGCACGGGTAGGATCGCCCGTCTGTCAATGCGCCCCATGGCCCTGTGTGAGTCGGGCGACGGCGAGCCGCTCGTGTCACTGGCAAGCCTCTTTAAGGGCGAGGGTTTTGCCCCTCAGCGTTGCGAGAGCACGGTGGATGACGTCGCACGCTGGTGCTGCAGGGGCGGTTGGCCTGCAAACCTTGGGCTTTCGGAAGAGCTTGCGCGAGAGACGGCAAGCCAGTACGTGCACTCGGTGCTCGACGTCAACGTGCTGGATGAGGGCATGTCGCCCGAGCTTGCACACGGCCTTTTGCGAGCTCTTGCCATGAACGAGAGCCAGGCTGTCACGTACAAGACGCTCGTAAAGGACGCCTCGTACGGTGAGGCGGGCCCCGACGAGAGGACCATCGCTGCGTACTTGGACCTCTTCAACAGGCTCAAGCTGACCGAGGACCTGTGCGGATGGGAGCCGCCCATGCGCTCGAAGGCCCGCGTTCGCGTGCGCCCCAAGCGCTACTTCTGTGACCCGTCACTTGCGGCGGCGTTGCTGGGGGCTACCCCCGAGCGGCTGCTTGGCGATATGCAAACGCTGGGGATGCTCTTTGAGAACCTTGTTCTGCGCGACGTGCGCGTGTTCCTTTCCACCTACGGCGGTGTTGACAACAGTGTCCATTATTTCCGAGATGAGAAGGGCCTTGAGGTTGATCTGATCGTTGAGCACGACGGGCGCTGGGGAGCCATCGAGGTCAAGCTGAGTGATGCGAAGGCAGACGATGGAGCGAGAAATCTCAAGGCGCTGGAGAGGAAAGTGCTCTCCAATCCTGCCGCCCAGAATGCCGCGCCGGCGTTTTTGGCGGTCATGGTTGGAAAGGGGAGCATTGCCTACACACGCGACGACGGCGTGGCGGTGATCCCCATGGCGGCACTTGGGGCGTAGTGGTCTTGCGGGGCGTGCCGTGCTTCCTTTACCGAAAATCCATTTGGTAAACCAGATACTCGCGGATAGAATAAAGTCGACGGCAGCCCAAGTTCTGGAGAGCTGGGCAGCGCCGTTGCTTGGTCAAGAGGTCAGTGCCTTAATGGCAGCGACTTGTTATGCTTCGAATGCTGCTTGAGTGCCTCGGAAAGTTCGATAAGCGCCGTGAAGAGCGAGACCAAAGCAACCAAGAGCTCTACGAGCTCTGATGGGCCCGGGATGACCTTTGATTCAAGTCACCGGGCCTCAATCTTTTTTATGCATTTGAATAGAGCGGGCGGCACTCTTGGGGCCGTCTGTGTGGCGAGTGCCTGGCGCATGGCATTGCGTCTCGCTTTCATGTCCGCACGGGCACCTATCCTTACGGCAATATAGCCGCCTATGTAGCAAGCGGCAGTTGACGGAGAAAGGCCCTAACCGTGTCAGCTGAAAAGACGCCGTGTATCTCGGCTATCGATACGACGAACTTTGCGCGCCAGATTGTGCTGGACTTTGAGTTTGCGCCGGTGCCAAAACAGCGCCAGCGCCATGGGCTGCGCAATGAGATTATTGAGGTCGGCGCCGTCAAGCTCGATTACCACGGCAACGTTATGGGCGAGTTCTCGCAGTTTGTGCAGACGGAATTTACCGAAGGCGTTGCGTTTCCCGTCCGCGAGCTTACGGGGATATCGGCCGTGGACACCGCGATGGCCGATCCGCTCTATGTGGTGATCAAAAGGCTCAGCGATTGGATCGGCCGCTACTCCGCCCAGGTGGTTTGCTGGAGCGGGACGGACCGTCGACAGCTTTTGACCGAGTGCCAGGCAAAGCACATCGACCTTTCCGCATTTCCTACGGACTGGGCCGACCTACAGGCGTTTTACACCTCGATTATGGACGTGGGCAGCCACGGGCGTGTCTCACTGGGCGACGCGGCAGCGTGGTTTGGCATCGAGTTTGACGAGTCGACGGGCCACGCCCACAGCGCCCTGGCCGATGCACGCGTGACCGCTAAGCTGCTCAAGCAGATGATGGACGGGGACTACCGCGTGAGCCCGCGCGCCCAGGAAGTCCGCCAGCAGTGGGGGATGGGCGAGCGAGCCCAGACGCGTCTTTCCAGCAAGTGCCCCGAGCTGGGAGACCTGCTGCTGAAGCTGAAAGCGGAGGGGAGGTAGGCCTTTTGAGAACGCCATTCGGTTTGGCATGGCGGGATTGTAAGCGCGACTTCGCCCTGCTGTTTGAATCGAAGCGTCAACCAGTATGACGAGCTGTCTGGTCTGTCTGCCTACACCCCTGCAATCCCGCGCGCGGCACTCAGCAGCTCATACTCCCTCTGGCTCCACTGGCGCAGCTCGGCCGCGCGCACGGCGTCGCGGCACAGGTCCAGGAATACCTCGGCGCCCTCGCAGAAGCACTCGCGTGCAAAGGCGCCAGATCCGTCCGCAACGCACTTGCCGTCTGCAAACAGCTCCCAGATAGACGGCTCACGCGAGTCATCTCCGAGCAACTTGATCTGCAACACATGTGGATTGCCAGCGGTGCAGAGCTCTTCCTCGAGCACCTGCACGGTAAAGCGCATCTGGTGGGAGAGGCTGCTCTTGACCATGGCCGAGGCGTAGCCATTCGGCTTATCCAGAAGATGCATGTGATTCGGTTTGACGACCAGGTTGTGGAAGTTGCGCTCGCTGCGCACAGAGAAATTGTCCATACGGACTCCTTTCATCGATGTTGGCAGGGCCACCGTGCCTCTTGGCCGGTTGGCGTCGGGATCGTGGAGCCAACTCTCTACCCCGACTCTGGATAAAACGCGCCCGCTCCTTGCGGGCACGATGGAGTCTATCAGCACGCGCGGACAGAAATCAAGCGCCGCCTGCGAAATGATGTGCAGACGGCGCTTGATTACACGGCAATTATCCGGAAAAGTGTCGAAATCAGCCGTATGAAAGTACGGAAAAGTGTCGAAATCGCCACCTCGAAAGTACGGAAAAGTGTCGAATCCGACGGTCTAAACATCCGGAAAAGTGTAACCGGATGACAAAACAGCACGTAGAAGCTGGTGCTACATACGGACGCTTCAGCCGCTCCCAACCCTTGCTACTCGTCGTCTCCGTCGTTGGGGTCGCCCTTGAGGGTGTTGATGTCCAGGTACTGGTTGTCGTCCTCTGCTTTCTGCGTTTCCGATTCAGACGCAGTGGGGCCGCGGAACAGCTGGAATCCCTCAAACGCAATCACGCCGAGCAGAGCGATGATGATGGCGATAAAGACAACCTTTGCCGCATGCGAAAACTCCGAAAAGCGCGGCGGTTCTTCTTCGGTGTGGTAATCGGCGGCGCGCTTATCGTCGGTGCCGTGGGTATACGACGATGCCGAGGCTGCCTTTACGCTCGCTTGGTTGTAATCGGGGGCGGGCGTGGCAGCAAACGGGTCACGAGAATAGCCGCGCGACGCTTGGCCGTAATCCTCGGTTTCGATGCGGCTGGCGCGAGGCTGTTCGCTCGGGCGGTTGGCGTATGCTGCGGTGTTGTCGTATGCGGAGTCGCGTTCCTCGGCAGCCGCAAACAGGGGGTTTACCGGAATGTTGAGCGCCGGCATGCCGCCCGAGGTCTCGTCCAAATCTGCCGCCGCCCAGGAATCAAAGGCAAACTGGCGGTTGGAAAGATCATCCAGATCCATGACAGGCGGCTCGAGCTCGGGCTCGGGAGCCGTGTATGCCGGCTGCTGCGGGGCAGCGTAGCGAATTGTGCTGTCTGCCGTGGGGCGCTGTGCCGCTGCAGTGAGAAACGCCGCCGTCTCGGACGGATCGCTAGCAGGACGGGGTGCAGGGGCGGCTTTGCGCGTCGTCTGCACGATGGGACGGGTGGCAAAGTCGTCCGCGGGCACGGATGCCGGCGCGGGTGTGGCGGAAGGTGCGGGCTTTGCGCCTGTCGGGCGAGCTCCGCCGCCCATGAGTTCCTCGGCGGTCCAGGGGCGGTCGCTCATCACGTCGTCGAGGCTCAGCGCAAAAAGGCCCTCTTCGCCCTCGTCAAACGCGTGTTTCGCATGCCTGGCGCCAGAAGCGGTACCTCCGCGGCCGTTGCGTGATGCGTTGCTCGACCCCATCTTGTTCCATCCTTTCGAAATGCTCGCATTCATCGATTATATGGAACTTGCCCTGCGGCCGACTCTCGGATTCGCGCATTCCAGAACTCGCGCCCAAAAGGGGAGGGCTCAGGCGCGCTGGCTATTTGTCGCCGGCGGCAGCTTTGGCCTCGTTGAGGTAGCTATAGAAGCTGTATTTGGAGATGCCAAAGAACTCGCAGGCGCGTTCGCTCGACTTGGAGATGAGGAAGGCGCCGCGACGGTCGAGGTAGCCAATGGCGCGGATGCGCTCGTCTTTGGTCATGAGCGCCGCGGGCTTGCCCACAAACTGTTCGCACTCGCGCAGCAGGTCTTCGAGCAGGTCGCCGATGTTTTTGGTAATGGGCTCGGGCTCGGTGTAGCCCGTGCCGCCGGTGCCGGTAAAGGCATCGAGCGAGCGCTCAAAAGCCTTCATGAGCGTAATGTCAAAGTTGATGCCCAAAATGCCGACGGGTTTGCCCTCATCGTTGCGGATAAAGATGGTCGAGGACTTGAGCAGCTTGCCATCGGTGGTTTTGGTGAGGTATGGCTCGCGGTCGTGCACGTCGGTGGTGCCCTCGTGCATGGACTCAAACACGATATGGCTGGGGCCGTCACCCAGTTTGCGCCCGCTGACGTGGCCGTTTTCGATCACTACGATGGAGTGGTCCACATCCTCGGTCTCCAGATCGTGGACGACGACTTCGCAGTTGGGACCAAATTGGAGCGCCAGACCGTGTGCGAGGCGCTTGTAAAACTCAATCTGTGCGGGGGTCATGGGTGCCTTCCTAAAAATAAGTTTGGGCACACTTTGCCATAAACCACACCTGTTCGCAAACAAATACATAGACAGGCTAATTGGTGACCGTTCGGCGGCGAAAAGGTACCGATTACGGCAACAAACAATTTGTTAGGTTTTCCAATCAAAAAGTGTGATAGAACAGTGCTAACAAACTTTTTGTTTGGCATCCACATAAAAGTTCAGCCGTGTGAATGGGATCGGGCTGAAACGCGTATGCGGGGGCCGGCAAGAGAGGACTTAAGGAGTTCACCGTATGGCCGATAAGATCCAGTGGGCGGGCAACACGATGCCCAAGAGCGATGACAAGCACTTGGGAATCATGAGCCTCGACCACGTGAAGAAGGCCCGTGCCTTCCACCAGTCGTTCCCCCAGTACACCGTCACTCCGCTTGCCCGCCTGGACGGCCAGGCCGCGCGCCTGGGCCTGTCCAACCTGTGCGTTAAGGACGAGAGCTATCGCTTTGGCCTCAACGCCTTTAAGGTTCTGGGCGGCTCGTTTGCCATGGCCAACTACATTGCCGACGAGACCGGCAAGGACGTTGCCGACTGCACCTTCGATTACCTGACCTCCGATCAGCTGGCCAAGGACTTTGGCCAGGCCACCTTCTTTACCGCCACCGACGGCAACCATGGCCGCGGCGTGGCATGGGCTGCCAACAAGCTGGGCCAGAAGGCCGTCGTGCACATGCCCAAGGGTTCCACCAAGCCCCGCTTCGATAACATCGCCGCCGAGGGCGCCACGGTGACCATCGAAGAGGTCAACTACGACGAGTGCGTGCGCATGGCCGCCGCCGAGGCCGATGCCTGCGAGCGCGGCGTCATCGTTCAGGACACCGCCTGGGAGGGCTACGAGAAGATCCCGTCTTGGATCATGGAGGGCTACGGCACCATGGCTTCCGAGGCTGCCGAGCAGCTGCGCGAGATGGCCATCAACCGCCCGACGCACGTCTTTGTCCAGGCTGGCGTAGGCTCGCTCGCCGGCGCCGTGGTGGGCTACTTCACCAACCTGTATCCCGATAACCCGCCCACCTTCGTTGTGGTCGAGTGCGCTCCTGCCGCCTGCCTGTACAAGGGTGCTGCCGCCGGCGACGGCGACCCGCGCATCGTAGACGGCGACATGCCTTCCATCATGGCCGGCCTGTGCTGCGGCGAGCCCAACATTCTGGGCTGGGATATCCTGCGCAACCACACCACCGCGTTCGTGTCCTGCCCCGACTGGGTTACCGCTCGCGGCATGCGCACCCTGGGCGCTCCCGAGAAGGGCGACCCGCGCGTCATCTCCGGCGAGTCCGGCGCGGTGACCACCGGCCTGGTCGAGACCCTCATGCTCGATCCCGAGTACGCCGAGCTCAAGGAACTCATCGGCCTGGACAAGACGAGCTCCGTGCTCTGCTTCTCCACCGAGGGCGACACCGATCCGGATCAGTACCGTCGCATCGTCTGGGAGGGCGAGTACCCGACTTGCTAGCAGACTGACCTGTCCGGAGGCAGCCGGAGGACTTTACTCCCTGCTCGGACAGTCCTGCTCGCACGGAGAGCACATTAAGTGCTCTCCGGCTCGTGCGGAACTCGCGACGGAGCAAAGTCCTCCGTCCGCCTCCTATGGTTGCTTGCTTGCCGGGTGCTCGACCTCACGCTGCTTGGCACAAGTGATCTATCTGAAATATCTACCTGTAGGTAAACCCTTGTAGAAAGGTCGACTGTTATGACTAAGGAACTCGATTTCGAGGCAATTAAAAACGCTGCTGAGTCTCACCGCGCTGACATGACCCGCTTCCTGCGCGCCATGATCTCGCACCCCTCTGAGTCTTGCGAGGAGGGCGAGGTTGTCGCTTGCATCAAGGCCGAGATGGAGAGCCTTGGCTATGACGAGGTCAAGGTCGACGGCCTGGGCAACATCATGGGCTTTATGGGCGAGGGCGACAAGATCATCGCCATCGACTCTCACATCGACACCGTCGGCATCGGAAACATCGAGAACTGGGATGCCGATCCCTATGAGGGCTACGAGACCGACGAGATCATCTACGGCCGCGGCGGCTCCGACCAGGAGGGCGGCATGGCTTCCGCTACCTACGCTGCCAAGATGATGAAGGACATGGGCCTCATCCCCGAGGGCTACAAGATCATGGTCGTCGGCACCGTCCAGGAAGAGGACTGCGACGGCATGTGCTGGCAGTACATCTACAACAAGGACGGCATTAAGCCCGAGTTCGTCATTTCCACCGAGCCCACCGACGGCGGCATCTATCGCGGTCACCGCGGCCGCATGGAGATCCGCGTCGACGTTCACGGCACCTCCTGCCACGGCTCCGCTCCCGACCGCGGCGACAACGCCATCTACAAGATGGCCGACATCATCGCCGACGTCCGCGCTCTCAACAACAACGGCTGCGACGAGTCGACCGACATCAAGGGCCTCGTCAAGATGCTCGACCCCAAGTACAACCCCGAGCACTTCGAGGACGCCCGCTTCCTGGGCCGCGGCACCTGCACCGTCAGCCAGATCTTCTACACCAGCCCCAGCCGCTGCGCTGTCGCTGACTCCTGCGCCATCTCCATCGACCGCCGCATGACCGCCGGCGAGACCTGGGAGTCCTGCCTGGACGAGATCCGCAACCTGCCGGCCGCCAAGAAGTACGGCGACGACGTGAAGGTCTCCATGTACATGTACGACCGTCCGTCCTGGACCGGCGAGGTCTACGAGACCGAGGCTTACTTCCCCACGTGGATCAACAAGGAGACCGCTCCGCACGTCAAGGCCCTCGTCGACGCCCACAAGGCCATGTTCGGTGACGAGCGCATCGGCTGCGAGCCCAGCATGGACAAGCGCACCGGTCGTCCGCTGTGCGACAAGTGGACCTTCTCCACGAACTGCGTTTCCATCCAGGGCCGCTACGGCATCCCCTGCGTCGGCTTTGGCCCGGGTGCCGAGTCTCAGGCTCATGCTCCCAACGAGGTCACCTACAAGGACGACCTGGTCACCGCTGCCGCCATGTATGTGGCTGCCCTGAACCTCTACGATCCGAGCCAGGCCGATGGCGACGCCACCGTGTTCCGCGCCGGTCTGACCAACAACAAGATCGATTAGTCCCATTCCTCGATCTTGTTGAGCCGGGGGCCGCTCGTGTCCCCGGCACCCCCTGTTGACTTGGGGCCCGCGGTCGTTATCTCCCATGCTTCCTCAACGGTAGCGGGTCCTCGTCATAGCGCTCTGCATGTTCTAGCCACACGCGCATGCCGGAGCACATCTACTCATTGCGATCGTTTCATCTTTGGAAAGGATATTTACATGGACGCTAAGTTTACCGAGCTTGTCGAGCAGCTGAACGGCCTCGATTTTAAGGGCATGTACGGCAGCGACTTCCTGCACACCTGGGATAAGACCACCGACGAGCTCAAGGCGCTCTACATCGTCGCCGACGCCCTGCGCGAGCTGCGTGAGAACAACGTTTCGTCCAAGATCTTCGACTCGGGTCTGGCCGTCTCCCTGTTCCGCGACAACTCCACCCGTACGCGCTTCTCCTTCTCCAAGGCTGCTAACCTGCTCGGCCTTGAGCTGCAGGACCTGGACGAGAAGAAGTCCCAGATCGCTCACGGCGAGACCGTCCGCGAGACCGCTACCATGATCTCCTTCATGGCCGACGTCATCGGCATCCGCGACGACATGTACATCGGCAAGGGCGACGCCTACATGGCCGAGGTCTCCGAGTCCGTGCAGCAGGCCTACGAGGATGGCGTTCTGGATCACCGTCCCACGCTCATCTCCCTGCAGTCCGATTCCGACCACCCCACGCAGTCCTCTGCCGACATGCTCTACCTCATCAACGAGTTTGGCGGCCTCGAGAACCTCAAGGGCAAGAAGGTTGCCGTCACCTGGGCCTATTCGCCCTCTTACGGCAAGCCGCTGTCCTGCCCGCAGTCGCTGATCAGCCTGCTGCCCCGCTTTGGCATGGACGTCACCCTGGCCCACCCCGAGGGCTACGACCTCATGCCCGAGGTCGTCGAGCGCGCTAAGGGCTACGCCGCCGAGTCCGGCACCACCTTTAAGCAGGTCAACACCATGGCCGAGGCCTTCGAGGGCGCCGACATCGTGATCCCCAAGAGCTGGGCTCCGTTTGCCGCCATGGAGAAGCGTACCAACCTGTACGCCGAGGGCGACGACGCCGGCATCGCAGCGCTCGAGAAGGAGCTGCTCGCCCAGAACGCCACCCATCAGGACTGGTGCTCCACGACCGAGCTCATGGAGAAGACCGCCAACGGCCAGGACACCATCTTTATGCATCCGCTGCCCGCCGACATCTCCGGTGTCTCCTGCGAGCACGGCGAGGTCAACGCCGACGTCTTCGACATGCATCGTGTGGGCATGTACAAGGAGGCCAGCTACAAGCCGTACGCCATCGCAGCCATGATGTTCCTGCAGAAGGTTGCCGATCCCGCCGCTACCCTCAAGGCCCTCGACGAGCGCAACACCGCCCGTTGGTTCCAGGCCTAAAGCTGGGTTGAGAAATGGCTAAGCGTATTGTTGTCGCCCTGGGCGGAAACGCCCTCGGCGCCAACCTTCCCGAGCAGATGGAGGCCGTCAAGACGACTTCCAAGGCTATCGTTGACCTGATCGAGGAGGGCAACGAGGTCGTCGTCGTGCACGGCAACGGTCCCCAGGTGGGTATGATCGCCAACGCGATGGCAGAGCTCACGCGCTCTAACCCTCAGAAGTACATCCCCTGCCCGCTGTCCGTTTGCGGCGCCATGAGCCAGGGCTACATTGGCTATGACCTGCAAAATGCGCTGCGCGAGGAAATGCTCGACCGCAATATCGACAAGGGTGTCGCCACCGTGCTCACCCAGGTCGAGGTTGCGGCGGACGATCCGGCCTTTGCCGACCCGGTCAAGCCGATCGGTCCGTGGATGAGCGAGACCGAGGCCAAGGAGCTGGAGGCCGACCGCGGCTACCAGTTCATCCACGACGAGAAGCAGGGCTTCCGTCGCGTGGTTGCCTCGCCCAAGCCCGTGAACATCGTCGAGCTCGACACCATTAAGTCCCTCGTCGAGTCCAGCCATGTGGTGATCTCCTGCGGCGGTGGTGGCATTCCCGTCACCAAGGCCCAGGGCAACCACCTTAAGGGCGCTGCCGCCGTCATCGATAAGGACTTTGCGGCCGAGAAGCTCGCCGAGCAGCTCGACGCCGATGCCCTGATTATCCTGACGGCCGTGGAGAAGGTTGCCATTGGCTTTGGTACCGACCACGAGCAGTGGCTCGACACGCTGACCGCGGCTGACGTAAAGCGTCTGTCCGAGGCCAACGAGTTCGGCCGCGGCTCCATGCTGCCCAAGGTTCAGGCCGCCTCGACGTTTGCCGAGAGCAAGCCGGGCCGCACGGCGCTCATCACGCTGCTCGAGAAGGCGCGCGATGGTCTTGCCGGCAAGACCGGTACCAAGTTTACCGGCGACGCTGAGTAGGCATATCTGCACCATTGAGGAGGGTGCCCTGCGCCGCGGGGTGCCCTCCTTTGTGCTATGAAGAGCCAAGGGGCGTTCGCTGTAAAACGAGCGCGTGCCTGTTCCGACGGAGTGCGAGCTTGCTATGGTGGGTATAGCAACTATGGTGTCTAAGGCAGCCAGGGGAGGTTTGCGGAGATGAAACTCGGTTGCGTCATTATGGCTTCGGGCGAGGGGAAGCGGTTTGGCTCTAACAAGATGCTTGCCGATATCTATGGCGAGCCGCTGATTGCCCGGACCATCGATTCGGTTCCCCGGGGCTTTGACGTCGTGGTTTCGACGCGTTGGCCCGAGGTCGCCCGGATTTGCGAGGACAAGCATTGCCCGTGCGTGCTGCACGATGGCGAGCTGCGCAGCGAAAGCGTCCGTGCGGGCCTTTCGTGGGGAGTCGAACGCAACTGGAAAGGTTGCCTCTTTTTGCCGGGCGACCAGCCGCTTGTGAGCGCGGATTCTTTTGAGGCCATGGTTCGCGCGTTTGACGAGCGTGGCCGCAAGCACCCGGTGCGTCTTGCGTGCAACGGTGAGCCTTCGAGTCCGGTGCTCTTTCCGGCGGAACTGTTCGATGCACTTATGTGTCTTGAGGGCAAGGACGGCGGCGGTTCGATCCTCAAAGGTCGCGTCGACGTTGCGCTGGTCGAGGCGCGTGCGTACGAGTTGTGGGATGTCGATACCGCCAAGGGACAGCTGCGCATAACGGAGCATATCGCCGCCTGCTCGTATTTTGATCACGTGGCAAACTGCATCAATCAATAAGGAGCAATTATGATCATCATCAAAAACGGCGCGCTCGTGACGCCCCAGGGGCTTCGCCGCGCCGATCTTGCCATGGATGGCGATAAGATCGTGCGGATCGCCGCGGCGATTGAGCCGGCCGAGGGCGATACCGTCCAGGATGCCGCGGGCTGCTGGGTGTTCCCCGGCTTTATCGATGCTCACACGCACATGCAGTGCTGGACCGGCATGGATTGGACGGCCGATAGCTTTGAGACCGGTACGCGTGCGGCTGCCTGCGGCGGTACGACGACCATTGTGGACTACGCCACGGCCGATCGCGGCGTGACCATGCCCGATGCCTTGGCCGAGTGGCATCGCCGCGCCGACGGAACCTGCACGGCCAACTACGCCTTTCATATGGCACTCGCCGAGTGGAACGAGCGCAATCGCGCCGATCTCTCGGCCATGCGCGAGGCGGGCGTATCGTCGTTTAAGACCTACTTTGCCTACGACCATCTGCGCCTGGACGATGCCGAGACGCTCGAGGTGCTCGAGGAGCTCAAGCGTATTGGTGGCACACTGTGCGTGCATTGCGAGAACGGTACGCTGGTGAATGAGCTGCAGAAGCGCGTGTACGAGCAGGGGATTCATGGACCCGAGGGCCATGCACTCAGCCGCCCGGATGTGTGCGAGGCCGAGGCCGTGAGCCGTCTGCTATATCTGGCGCACCTGGCCGGCGACGCACCGGTCAACGTGGTGCACCTTTCGACCAAGCTGGGGCTTGGGGCTATCCGTGCCGCCAAGGCGCGCGGGCAGAAGAACATCTATGTCGAGACCTGCCCTCAGTATCTGATGCTCGACGACACCTGCTATCTGGAGCAGGGAGAGGACGGCTTTGCGGGTGCCAAGTATGTGATGAGTCCGCCGCTGCGCCATGCTGGCGACCGTGCGGCTCTGCGCGAGGCGCTTGTGTCCGGCGAGATCGATACGATTGCGACCGACCACTGCAGCTTTAACCTGCACGGGCAAAAGGACCGCGGACGCGACGACTTCCGCGCGATTCCCAACGGCGGGCCCGGTGTGGAGCATCGCCCCGTTGCGATCGCTACGAGCTTTGAGGGACAGCTGGGTCCTGAGGATCTGTGCCGCTTGATGAGCGAGAACCCGGCGCGCGTCTTTGGCATGTATCCGCGCAAGGGCTGTCTTGCCGAGGGCTCCGATGCCGACGTGTGCGTGTGGGATCCCAAGGCGCGTTGGACAATTAGTGCCGCGACACAGCATCAGGCTGTGGACTACACGCCGCTCGAGGGTTTTGAGGCACATGGCCGCGCCAAGGCTGTGTTTGTGAACGGCGTGCTGGCTGCACGCGACGGCGAGCCCACCGGAGCTCAGCCCGGTCGCTACGTCCCCCGCTAGCAGAAAGGGCGCTGGATTCCCTTCGCAGTTGCGGTGAAATAGTTCCTGTTTAGCCGCCAAATAGGCCGTTTCAGGAACTATTCCACCGCAACTTATATGTCTGGTGGGGCAGCGCCGGCTATTTGAGGCTGCTGGCGACGATGAGGCGGCCGAGGGCGGCCTCGAAGCGATCTGCCATCGTTGGGTCGGCAAGCGTGTCGACTTGGTTGAGCATGATACGGACATTGTTGAGGTTCAGCATCTGCAACTCGGCATTGAGCACCATGGTGACGCGCTCTGGGGTGGCAGCGTCGGTGAGCTCGCAGCCGCAGTGCTCGCAGAAGATCTCGGGGCGGTGGACAACCTCGGCGACGGGCTTGCCCAGCCCCGAGGCGCCGACGACCCAGACAACGTTTGCCGTGGCGGCGGGAATTACCGGCTCCCAGGCGGCATGCGCCTTGAGCGGGAGTCGCTTGCTGCCATCTGCCTCGGCCAACACATAGTCAAAGCGCTGTGCCAGCTGGTCGAGCGGCTCGGCGGGGGCGGAGAGCTTGCCTGTCTCCGGGTCCAAAACACCCGCCTGGCAGATGCTTCCGCGGACAAGTCCCGCGCATGCCTCGCAGGTGCAGCCGAGAACATGCAGGGTCCCCGGCTTCCAAGGTGCGGCGTCCAGGCGACGGCTCGACCCGTCCCATGGCACGCCGGCGACGGGAAACATATGCGTGGTGGTGCAGAGGAGCACGCGGCCGCCAGCGCGCATGAGCTCGAGACCCATCGTCTTGAGCAAGGTCGACTTGCCTCCGCTGCCGATAATCGCGGTAATGCCCGGCTCGATCCTGAGCGCCGAGGCAAGATTGCCGCTAACCGTTTCCATCTGTTCACCGCCGTATAATACTGTGATAATAAATAATCATCAGAGTAGCGGTCGAACCGCTTTTGCTCTGATCAAACCGTAGCACAGGGAGGTGCCCCGGGAATGCTCGTTTATGTTCGCGGCGCTGGCGATATCGCCACGGGCGTCGCCGCTCGCTTGGTGCGCTCCGGCGTGTCGGTCGTTATGGCCGATATCGCGGTCCCCACGTGCATCCGCCGCACAATCAGTTTTTGCGAGGCCATTCGCCTGGGCGAGGTCGAGGTCGAAGGCATTCACGCTCGCTTGGCACAGACGCCGGCTGAGGCGCTCGAGATTACCCAAGCGGGAGACGTCGCCGTTGTGGTGGACCCCCAGGCCAAGATGCTCGGCGAGCTGAAACCCTCTGCCGTGGTCGACGCGATTCTGGCCAAGCGCAACCTAGGTACCACGTGCGACATGGCGCCTGCCGTCATCGCCGTGGGGCCGGGCTTTACCGCGCCGGTTGACTGCGACGCCGTGGTCGAGACCATGCGTGGGCATTTTCTCGGCCGTGTCATTACCCAAGGTTCGCCCCAGCCCAACACGGGCGTGCCGGGCATTATCGCCGGCTATGGCAAGGAGCGTGTTATCCACAGCCCCGCTGCCGGTGTGTTTCGGTCCGACCGCGCAATCGGCGACATCGTGAGCGCCGGAGACGTGATTGGCTATGCGGGCGATACGCCCATGTGCACGCAGATCGATGGCTGTCTGCGCGGGCTTTTGGCGAACGGCGTGCA
>UQWQ01000027.1 GCA_900544755.1 uncultured Collinsella sp.
CTGCGCTGGAAAACGCTTCGCGTTTCCTCAGCTCCGCACCCTTGCGGGTTCGAATTCCTCCGCTTGCCCACAAGAAAGCGCCCTGGGCCGTTATGGGCTTAGGGCGCTCAGTTTTAATGGCTGGGACGGAGGGATTCGAACCCCCAACAGCCGGCACCAAAAACCGGAGTTCTACCGTTGAACTACGTCCCAATGTTTGGTGTTGCCCAAAAGCAACTCGTCTAGTTTACCTAATCTGCGAGGGCATCGCAAACGCCATCGAGAAGGCGGACGGCGAGGGTCTGCGCGTCGCTTGCGGTAAAGGTGCCGTTGTAACGCGTCATGCCGGTGAGCTCGATGCGAATTCGTGCCGGCTTTTGCTGTGCGGCGACATTGGCGGTACGGATGCGCTGGGCCAGGTTGTGGCACTCGGCGAGGGCGATCGTGGCGCGCGGGGCGGCGTCTGCAGGCAACTCGTCGCTTGCGATCTCGAGCACCAGGTCAACGTCGGTCGGAACCTCGGAATCGCAGAGCATCATGCCGCTGCTGTCGGTCGTCGCCGTGGCGATGTTCCACATGCGCGATGCTACGCTGCGCGCGATAGGGTCCTCGCCGATGACGGCAATCTGGAAACGCTCGAGCACGTTGGCGGCGCGCGCAAAACCGATGCGAGACTCGGCTTCGGTGACCGAGGGCTTGCCCTCCCACACGTGGTGCAGGCGGTTGATGTAGGCGTAGGTGTCCTGGAAGGCCATGCCGTCGGCAAACAGGCCGACATTTTCCTGGAACTGCTGCAGGGCGGCCTCGGTATGCGGACCAAAGTAGCCGTCGTCTTCGCCACAGGCAAAGCCCAAAACGTTGAGAGCGCGCTGCAGGGCCTTGACGTCGGCGCCGTGAAAATTGGGCATGCGAAGGTAGAGCGTGCGGTCGCCCAACTTGTATGAAGCGTCTACAAGGGCGCTCCAGCAGGGGATATCGACAGCATAACCGGCCGCAAGGCCGCTATCGAGCCTAAACGTGCCAACGGCCTGCTCGGTGGTGGTGCCAAAGCGCTTGTCGGCGACCTCGTCGGCATCGATGGTGTAACCGAGCTGCAGAAGGCGGGACTGAACATCCTCGACGGCTGCTCCCTGCATGCCCGTGGTAATAGGTTCCATGAACGAACCCCTTTCGGCGTACGATTCGTACTATTTTGAGCGCGTGTCGGATAGACAACGCGAGACAATGCATAAACATGCACTCAACAGTGTAGCAACTTGTACCCAAACGCGCTGCCCACAGGTTTTATGACCCCCGCTAGCTAAGGCGCTCCACAAAGAAATCTGCCATTGAGAGGAAGAGCTCGCGCGCATGCGGGTCGAGCTCGACGCCTTCGATAGCGGCCTTGGCCTTAGCGGTCAGGTCGAGCGCATAGGTGTGGGCGTAATCGATGGAGCCGGTCTCCTGGAAGATCTCCACGGCGCGCGCGAGCTGCGTGGGGTCCTCGGTGCCCGAGGAAAGGATTGCCTCGACCTCGTCGTGATGGCGCTCATCAGACAGGGCGTGCACGGCAACGAGCGTGCGTTTGCCCTCGGTGATGTCGGTGCGGAAGTCCTTGTTGGCGGCCTCTTTGGTGCTGACCAAGTTGAGCAGGTCGTCCTGAATCTGAAAGGCAAGGCCGGTGTGCAGGCCAAAGGCGCGTAGCGCCTCGACCTGCTCTTCGCTGCCGCCGCCGATAATGGCTCCGGCGGCAAGCGGCGTGGCTCCGCTGTAATACGCGGTCTTGTGCGTCGCCATGTCCAGGTAGTCATCAACCGAGATATCAAAGCGCTCGTCACGGACCCAACCCAGGTCAAGCGCTTGACCCTCGATGGTGCGGACGATCATCTCGGTAAGCTCGTGGAGCACACGCAGCTTCACGTCGGACTCGAGCGTGGGATCGTCGAGAACCGTCTTGGTGACCATGGTGAGCGCCAGGTCGCCACAATTGATGGCGAGCCCCGTGCCCTCGGTAAGGTGCATGCAGGGCTTGCCTCGACGAAGCTGTCCGTTGTCGGCGATGTCGTCGTGGATGAGCGCACCCGACTGGAAATGCTCGATAGCCGCCGCGGCGCTGCGGGCGCTCTCAAAGCTACCGCCCACTGCGGTTGCGGCGAGCATGCAGATAAGCGGGCGGTGGCGCTTGCCGGCGTTGGCCGTAAAAGCCGAGAGCGGCGCGTACAGGTAGCGTTCGATATCGGCAGAGGTCGCCTGTCCGTCAAAGAACGTGGCCAGATAGTCATTAATCTGGTCAAAGTGCTGGGCTAAAAAGCAGGTAAACGGACTGGACACGGGTTCTCGCATTCTTTCTTAGGTTGCATCGATGTAGTGTGCAGGCAACATATTGCCACATTGTGCCTGCCTGCGTGGCAGGTTTGGGGATTTAAGGCAACGGCGCATGTCGGACGAGTTTCGTAGTTAGACCAGTCCAAAGTGCTCGAGCGCCTTGACGACGCCATCTTTGTCGACCGAGTCGGTGATGTAGTCCGCGCGCTTTTTGAGATAGTCCGGTGCATTGCCCATGGCGATGCCAACGTCGACGGCGTTCATCAGCGAGACGTCATTGCTGGCGTCGCCGATGCCGTATACGGTTCCGTGGTGGGGATCGAGGGCGTCGAGTACGGACTGGATACCCTCGCGCTTGGTGCATTCGCGAGGCGAAATCTCGGTCACTTCGAGCTCGAGCTCGTTAAAGCAGAGCAGCGGCTCAAACGCTTGATCCTGAGCGATGCGGTTGGCAAGCGACGTGGACATTAAGATCTTGTAGGCGCTGTAATGTTGCAGCTGCGTAATTGCATCGCCCACGGTGCGGGCGTATCCCGGGGCGTCGGGCGCATCGGCACTCATGCGAACGACGCCATTGAGTCCCTCAAAACGAATCACTTCGTCCGATTGCTCAAGAATGGGAGCAAGGCGCTGCAGCATGCCGGGCGTCATCGCCAAATCGCGAATCACGTGTCCCTCAAGTTCGACATAGCCACCCGCGAGGCAGACGATGCCGGTCCAGGGCAGCTCGAGCAGCTTTGGATGGATGCAGCTCAGCGTGCGCCCTGTGCAGATAAACGCCATATTGCCCTTGGCGACAAAATCACGGATGGCTTGCGAGACCGCTTCATTGGGATAGGGGGAGAGGTCTCGCTCGCTCTCGGGAAGCTCTTGTGCCACTCGAGGGTCTTGCCAGGCGAGTGTTCCGTCGATATCGAAGAAGCAGATATCGCCGCGCTTATGGGCTGCGCTGGCGGCAGGGGAGGCCGAGGTGGTGGGCACAAATCCCGGCTCGAGGCCCATGATCTGGTCAAAATGCTCTTTAACGCGGGGAACGGAGATGCCAATAATCACCTGGGCGGTCTTGCCCGTAATGATGAGGCCCTTGGCGCCCACCGCGACAAACGACGCATTATCTGCAACGATGGAAGGGTCTGCGACCTCGACGCGCAGGCGCGTGGCGCAGTTGGTTGCGCCCACGATATTGCCAACGCCACCTAAAAGCTGAATTACCCGCTCAGCGAGGACGTGATCTTGATCGGATTGAATACTGACCTCGCCATTGGGAGATTGCTCTTTGGCAAAGCCGCTTCCGGTTAAACGATCGATTGCCGCGCGATTGGAGACATGATCCTCGCGGCCCGGCGTCTTAAGGTCATAGACCAAGATGAGTGCTCGAAAACTAACAAAAAAGATGAGGCTAAAGGCAAGACCGATACCGAGCGCCAAAAGGTAGGAGCCGGCATGCATTCGCATGAGTGGGATGAAGTTGAAGGCCGTCATTTCCATGAGACCGCCCGAGAAGATGCCGACGATGCCAAAGAAGTTCATGGTCATGGCAAGGCAGGAGGATAGGACGGCGTAGAGCAAAAAGAGTCCGGGATAGGTGAACATAAAGAGAAACTCGAGCGGCTCGGTGACGCCGCAGACCACCGAGGCGACGATGGCGGGCAAAAGGATGACTTTAAGGCCGGCGCGGCGTTCGGGTTTGGCGGTGAAATAGAATGCTGCCGCGATGGCGGGAAGGCCAAAGAGCTTGCCCCAGCCGGTGGCGGTAAAACCTGCCCAGGGCGCAAGTTCATTTAAAGGGCGCGTGCTATGGGAGAGAATGGGGAGCAGGTTGGTCCACGTGGCGTAAATACCGTCGTGAATGACCAGATTGTCGTAATAGATGGGCATATAGAGCAGATGGTGCAGCCCCATGGGCTCGAGCGCTCGCTCCAAAAACACAAAGATGCCCACGCCGAAGGGGCCGACGCCCGCAAGTGCGTGGCGCAGCGTTTCGGTCACAGCGTATGCGAAGGGCACGATGGCGGCCGAGATGGCGGCAAGGGCAAACACGGCAAAAAAGCTGATGAGGTAGACCAGCGAGGAACCCGAGAAGGTGCCGAGCCAATCGGGAACCTTGGCATCGTAGAAGCGGTCATGGATGGCAACGACGGTTGCCGACACCGCCAGCGGGCCGATAATGCCGGTGTCGAGCGTCTTGATGCCGTCGATGACGGTGATGCCGCTGGCGGGGGTCAAAGATGATGGGTACTTAAGTCCAAGGTTGTCTCCGCTCAGCTTAATGATCTCGCTCAAAAAGAAGCAATAGGCAAAATAGGCCACGAGTGCCTCGAGGCAGCAGCGTGCCGGTTGCTTTTGGGCAAGACCGATAGGCAGCGCTACGGCAAAAAGGAGCGGGAGACGTTTAAAGACCGTCCACGAGCCGCGCTGGATGATGGTCCAGAAAACGTACCAAGGGGTTCCGTATACGGCGAGATCGCCGACGATGTCTACGGTCGTGGCGAGGGCGGAGATGCCGACCATGAGGCCTGATATAGAAAACAGCATGGCGGGCGCGAACATGGCTCCGCCAAAACGTTGGATTTTCTGCAGCATAATATGCCTTCCGGATGCAACATGCTGTGCGAGCAAGAACGTTTAAACAATGAACTCATTGTAGAGGACTGGCTGCTTGCCGCATTGACGGTTTTGATTCGGTCCGATTTGGGTTTCGGGGGAACCGTCGACGGTAAATAATCCGTGCTTTACCGATAATCGGTTTAAACAACTTTAAGAAATGCTATCGTGCCTAGCCATACATATTCATTAGAGGTGAAATCATGCCAAAAGCGATTTACGAAGGAATCTACCGCGAGATCCGTTCGCGCATCATCAACGGGACCTATGCGTTTCAGGAGATGCTGCCAACCGAAGCCGAGCTGACCGCGGAGTTTGGCTGCACGCGCAATACCGTTCGACGCGCCTTGAGCATGCTGGCCGACCAGATGTTTGTGCAGCCTATACACGGTAAGGGCGTGCGCGTTATTTGGCTTAAGGGCGAAACCGACATGCTGGGCGCACTCGAAGAGGTTGAGTCGTTTGGCGAGTTCGCAAAACGCAACAATGCCGTCGCATCGACCGAGGTCAAGTCTTTTGAACATTTGATTTGCACTGAGCAACTCTCACGTCGCCTGGGCTTTAAGGTGGGCGAGGAGCTGATTCGCGTAGTGCGTGTCCGAAGCCTCAACGGCAGCGCGCGCCAAGTGGACCATGGCTACTTTTTGGCGTCGATCGCCAAGGGCCTGACCCCCGAGATCGCGGCGGATTCTATCTACGGCTATCTGGAGCACAAGCGCGGCGTCAAAGTGATGGCGAGCCGTCGTACGGTGAGTGTCGAGCTCGCCAACGATGAAGACTGCAGCTATCTGGACCTCGGCAAGTACAACTGCGTCGCCGTTATGGAGAGCCAGTCGTACACCTCGGACGGCATCTTGTTCGAGGTCACGCATGCCCGCACACACCCCGAGATCTTCCACTACCGCGTCAACTCCAAGCGATAGCCGGCTAGCTCGCAGCCTGACGAGACTCATGCCCTCAAAGAGAAAACGCCCGGTCAAACCGACGATGCATCGGCTTGACCGGGCGTTTTCTCTGCATTCGATAACGAATAATTGTTTATACAAAACTTGTCAAGTATCAAGTTGAAATTACCGTTCACCGAAGTTTTTCTACCGCTCTAGTAATACTTGTTCAAACAACTAGCCAAATAGCGTATTGTGCAAATCAGCAAAAGGGGCAAAGTCCCCGAGCCAATCTCCGAAGGCGGCGGCAAAGGGTGCCGCCACGGTGTGAAAGGGTGGATTGTAATGAAGAACGAAATGAGCAGAAGGCAGTTCCTGGGCTTTGCTGGTTCCGCGGCTGCGGTTCTTGGTCTGGGTCTCGTGGGCTGCGGTGGTTCTGCCGGCTCCGGCTCCTCTGCTTCTGGTGACGCTGCCGAGGTCTACTTCCTCCAGTTCAAGCCCGAGGTCGACAAGGAGTGGAAGGAGATCGCCAAGGCGTACAAGAAGGAGAAGGGCGTCGAGGTCAAGATCGTGACCGCCGCCTCCAACACCTACGAGGAGAAGCTCAAGTCCGAGATGTCCAAGAGCTCCGCTCCGACGCTGTTCCAGGTCAACGGCCCCACCGGCCTTAAGAACTGGAAGGACTACTGCGCCGATCTTTCCGACACCAAGCTCCGCGGCGAGCTCATCGACGACTCCCTGGCGCTGCAGTCCGACGGCAAGGATCTGGGTATCGACTGGGTTCAGGAGAGCTACGGCATCATCTACAACAAGGAGCTCCTCGAGAAGGCCGGCTACAAGGCCGAGGACATCAACTCCTTCGACAAGCTGAAGGCTTGCGCCGATGACATCCAGGCCCGCAAGGACGAGCTCGGCGTTGACGGTGCCTTCACTTCCGCCGGCATGGATGACTCCTCCAGCTGGCGCTACACCACGCACCTCGCCAACCTCCCGCTCTACTACGAGTTCGAGAAGGAGCACAATCAGGAGGACGACGAGATCAAGGGCGAGTATCTCGACAACTTTAAGCAGATCTTCGACCTGTATATCACCGACTCCACCTGCGATCCTTCGCAGCTCGCCTCCAAGACCGGTGACGACGCCACCAACGAGTTCGCAACCGGCAAGGCCGTCTTCTACCAGAACGGCTCTTGGGCCTACGCCGACCTCACCAAGGCCGGTATGACCGACGACCAGCTCGGCATGCTGCCGATCTACATCGGCGTCGACGGCGAGGAGAACCAGGGCCTGTGCTCCGGCGGCGAGAACTACTGGTGCGTCAGCTCCCAGGCTTCCGAGGATGCCCAGAAGGCCACCGAGGACTTCATGTATTGGTGCGTCACTTCTGACACCGCCACCAGCATCATCGCTGACAAGATGGGTCTGACCGCCCCGTTCAAGAGCGCTAAGGAGACCACCAACGTCTTCTCGCAGCAGGCCGTTGCTATGGCCAAGGACGGCAAGAAGACCGTCGCTTGGGACTTCGTTTACATCCCCTCCGAGGAGTGGAAGAAGAACCTCAAGCAGGCTCTCATCGCTTATGCTGCCGACAACACCAAGTGGGACGGCGTCAAGAACGCCTTCGTCGATGGCTGGAAGACCGAGAAGGCTGCTTCCGAGTAAGCAGTTGCTGCCCAAGCTATCTGATTAGCGACAGGGGGCGGGCAGACGTAGGTTTGCCCGCCCCCTGCATATTGAAAGGACCCTTCTATGGGCAAAGCACTCAAGCGCTGGTGGCCGCTCTTTATGCTGCCCACGTGCCTGGCGTTTATGATCGGGTTCGTGATTCCCTTTATCCAGGGTTTCTATCTCTCGTTCTGCCAGTTTATTACCATCAATAACGCGCACTTTGTCGGTATCGAGAACTACGTGCGCGCGCTGTCCGA
Organism: uncultured Collinsella sp.; assembly: GCA_900544755.1. GTDB lineage: Bacteria > Actinomycetota > Coriobacteriia > Coriobacteriales > Coriobacteriaceae > Collinsella. The sequence continues at coordinate 7,697 of UQWQ01000027.1, forward strand.
TCCGCAGTTCTCCACGTCGTTCTTCTTTACGGTGGCGTTTGCCTTCCTGTCGACGGTGCTCATCAACGTGATCGCGCTGGCCATCGCGCAGGCGCTCACCCGCAAAGCGCTCAAGGGCACCAACATCTTCCGTACGATCTTCTTTATGCCTAACCTGATCGGCGGCATCGTGCTGGGCTACATTTGGCAGATTCTGATCAACTGCCTGCTCTCCAACGTGGGCGCCCAGCTCATCGCCCTTAACTCTGCTGCTGGCTTCTGGGGCCTTATCATCCTGACCCTGTGGCAGCAGGTCGGCTACATGATGATCATCTACATCGCCGGTCTGCAGTCCATCCCGTCTGACTACATCGAGGCCGCCAAGGTCGATGGCGCTACGGCATGGCAGACGTTTTGGAAGGTTAAGATCCCCAACCTGATGCCGACCATCACCATCTGCCTGTTCCTGTCCATCACCAACGGCTTTAAGCTGTTCGACCAGAACCTCGCCCTTACCGGTGGCGCCCCGGCGCACTCCACCGAGATGCTCGCCCTGAACATCTACAACACGTTCTATTCGCGTGCTGGCATCGCATGGCAGGGCATCGGTCAGGCCAAGGCAGTTATCTTCTGCATCCTGGTTGTCGCTATTTCTATGATCCAGCTTAAGGCCACGAGGTCCAAGGAGGTGCAGCAGTAATGAAACGCGATAAGGCTATCAACCGCGCGCTCTCGATCTTCTTTACGATTCTGTCGCTCGCATGGATCTACCCCGTGTTCATGATTGCGCTCAATTCCTTTAAGAAAGCGACCGCAATCAGCACCACCACGGCGTTCGATCTGCTCACGCCCGAGACGTTCAACGGCCTCGCAAACTACGTGCACGCTCTGAACGAGCAGGGCTTTGCCTCGGCGTTTATGTACTCGCTCATCATCACGGTCACGTCGGTCGTGCTGATTCTGGTGTGCTGCTCCATGTGCGCTTGGTACGTGGTGCGCGTCAACAGCAAGATCTCGAACTTCTTCTATTACCTGTTCGTCTTCTCGATGGTCGTACCGTTCCAGATGCTCATGTTCACGCTGTCCAACCTCGCGGACCGCATCGGCTTTAACACGCCGTTTAACATCTGCTTCATCTACCTTGGTTTTGGCGCGGGCCTCGCGGTCTTTATGTTCGCCGGCTTCGTCAAGAACATCCCGCTCGAGATTGAGGAAGCGGCCATGATCGACGGCTGCAACCCGGTCCAGGTGTTCTTTAAGATCGTCCTTCCCATTATGAAGCCCACCTATCTTTCGGTCGGCATCCTTGAGACCATGTGGGTCTGGAACGACTATCTGCTGCCCTACCTTACGCTCGACTCCACCAAGTACAAGACCATTCCTATCTTGATCCAGTACTTCCGTGGCGGCTATGGCCACGTCGAGCTCGGCCCCATGATGGCATGCATCATGATGGTCGTCATCCCCATCGTCATCATGTACATCTTCTGCCAGAAGTACATCATTGACGGCGTTGTGGCAGGTGCCGTCAAGGGCTGATGCCGTAACTGTTTTGCAAGTTTTGGCGGCGCCTCTCAGCGCGGCGCCGCGTATCGAAAGGTAAAGACATGGCCGAGATCGTTCTCAAACATGTTCAGAAGGTGTATCCCAACAACGAGTCAAAAAAGAAGGGCTTCTTTGGCAAAAAGAAGAAAACCGAGGAGAAGAAGCACAACCTCAAGGTTACCGAGGACGGTGTGCTCGCTGTAGAGGACTTCAACCTCACCGTTCACGACCAGGAGTTCATCGTCCTCGTTGGCCCTTCTGGCTGCGGTAAGTCCACGACGATGCGCATGGTCGCCGGCCTGGAGGATATCACCTCGGGCGACGTGCTCATCGACGGCAAGCGCGTCAACGACGTGGCGCCCAAGGACCGCGACATCGCCATGGTGTTCCAGAGCTACGCTCTGTACCCCAATATGACGGTGTACGAGAACATGGCATTTACGCTCGAGCTCAAGAAGGTCCCCAAGGACGAGATCGACCGCAAGGTTCGCTCTGCTGCCGAGATCCTGGGCATTACCGAGTATCTCGACCGTAAGCCTAAGGCGCTTTCGGGTGGCCAGCGCCAGCGTGTCGCCATCGGCCGCGCCATCGTGCGTGACCCCAAGGTCTTCCTGATGGACGAGCCCTTGTCCAACCTGGATGCCAAGCTGCGTAACCAGATGCGCGCCGAGCTCATTAAGCTGCGTCACGAGATCAAGGGCACCTTCATCTACGTTACCCACGACCAGACCGAGGCTATGACCCTCGGCGATCGCATCGTGGTCATGAAGGACGGCGTCGTCCAGCAGATCGCCACCCCGCAGGAGGTCTTCAACCATCCCGCGAACATCTTCGTCGCCGGCTTCATCGGCGTGCCGCAGATGAACTTCTTCGATGCCCAGCTGGTGCGCTCGGGCAACGGCTTTACCGTCAAGACCGAGGATATGAACGTGGCGCTCGCCCCCGAGACCTGCGCTCAGCTTGCCCTCAACTGGGACGGCGGCGACGTGAAGGAGATTACGGCCGGCGTGCGTCCCGAGCAGATTCTGCTTGCCGACAAGGGCGAGGAGGGTGCGCTCCAGGGCACCGTCGAGGTGACCGAGCTCATGGGCTCGACCGAGCATGTCCACGTGACCGCTCCCGACGGCCAGTTTGTCCTGATTATCCCCGTCGTCGACCTCGAGGCCAAGGGCGCGCTCAAGGCTGGCGACCCCATCTGGTTCAAGTTCGAGAAGAACGCGACTCATCTCTTCGATAAGGTGTCTGGCAAGAACCTTATCTAGGCCCGGTGCATCCAGGCCCTCCCTTTGGGCGACTGCGGCTTTGCCATCCTTTTGCCGCGGTCACATATAAGGCTCCCCTCCCGTCCACTGGGCGAGAGGGGAGCCTTTCTTTGTGCCGGGGCTGCCCATCTGTCAGTTTGTCTTGATCTGTAACAGATAGAGGGCCAAATTGGGCCTAGATGTTACAGATCGAGACGGCGTCGAGTTGCCCGTCCTTCCATCTCAATCCGTAACACGAGAGGCTGATTTCGGCAGTTACCTGTTACAGATTGAGATTACTTTAGCCGCCTTGCCCGTCTGTCTCATTCTGTAACAGGTAGACCCGATTCCAGCGGTTATCTGTTACAGATTGAGACAGTTTCTTGCAATAATTCTGTTTGTCTTGATCTGTAACAGATAGACCCAATTTTGCCGGTTAGGTGTTACAGACCGAGATTGTTTGGTCGAGGCGGGCCACGGGCAATACGCGGGCACAAAAAACGGAGCCGTGTTGCCACGACTCCGTTTCTCAAGAGGATGGGTAAGGGAAGCGAAATTAGTTCAGGTGCCAGATCTCGTCGTTGTACTGGGAGATCGTACGGTCGGACGAGAAGGTGCCGGCGTTGGCGATATTGATGAGCGCCTTGCGCATCCAGGCGTCCTGGTCCTCGTAGTCGGCCAGCACGCGCTCCTTGGTCTGGATGTACTCCTCAATGTCGAGCAGGGCCATAAACCAGTCCTTGCCCTTAATGTCGTCGTGCAGGCGCTGCAGGCGCTCGGCGTTGCCGGTTGCCATAAAGGCCGGGTTGGTGATGAAGTCCACCAGCAGTTTAATGCCGGGCTTGCGGTAGAGCGCACCGGCGTTGTAGGTGCCGTCGGCGTAGAGCTGCTCGACCTGTTTGGACGAGGCACCAAAGGTATAGATGTTCTCGTCGCCCACGAGCTCGGCAATCTCCACGTTGGCACCGTCGAGCGTGCACAGGGTTAGGGCGCCGTTGAGCATGAACTTCATGTTGGAGGTGCCGCTCGCCTCCTTGGAGGCCAGGCTGATCTGCTCGGAGATGTCAGCGGCGGGGATCACGCGCTCGGCGGCGGTGACGTTGTAGTTCTCGATCATGACAACCTGCAGGTAGGGAGCCACGTCGGGGTCGTTTGCAATCCACTGCGACAGCGTCAGGATCAGATGGATGATGTCCTGCGCGATAGTGTAGGCAGGCGCCGCCTTGCCGCCAAAGATGATGGTGACAGGGTGCTTAGGCCTGTTGCCGTTCTTGATATCGAAGTACTTCCAGATGATGTAGAGCGCGAGCATCTGCTGACGCTTGTACTCGTGGATGCGCTTGACCTGGACGTCGATGATGGCGTTGGAGGGAATGGTCACGCCCTGCTCGAGCGCCATGAACTGGCGCATGATGGCCTTGGCCTCGACCTTGGTGGCGGCCAGGCGCTCAAGAACGTCCTTGTCGTCGGCGAACTTGGCGAGTTTGTTCAGATCGCCGGTGCTGCGCCAGTCGGTGCCGATTACATCGTCGAGCAGGCTGGCGAGCGCGGGGTTGGCTCCATGGATCCAGCGGCGGAAGGTGATGCCGTTGGTCTTGTTGGAGAACTTCTCGGGATAGATCTCGTAGAACGGATGAAGCTCGGTGTCCTCCAGGATCTTGGTGTGGAGGGCGGCTACGCCGTTGATGGAGAAGCCAAAGTGGATGTCCATGTGGGCCATGTGGACGGTGTCGTGCTCGTCGATGATGGCGACGCGCGGGTCATCGTGCTCGGCTTTCGCGATCTCATCGAGCTTGACGATAATGTCGGCGATGGCAGGGGAGACCTTCTGCAGGCTGGCGAGCGGCCACTTCTCGAGCGCCTCGGCAAGGATCGTGTGGTTAGTGTAGGCGACCATGGAGCGTACGATGGTCACGGCCTCGTCAAACTCGATGCCATGCTCGGTGGTGAGCAAGCGAATGAGCTCGGGGATGACCATGGTGGGGTGCGTGTCGTTAATTTGGACCACGGCGTAGTCGGCCAGATCGTGCAGGTTGCTGCCGCGCTCGACGGCCTCGTCGATCAGGAGCTGGGCGGCGTTGCTCACCATGAAGTACTCCTGATAGATGCGAAGCAGGCGGCCCTGCTCGTCGGAATCGTCGGGGTAGAGGAACAAGGTGAGGTTCTTGGCGATCTCGGTCTTGTCGAAGTCGATGGAGCTGCCGGGGACCAGGCCGTCGTCGACGCTCGCCAGGTCGAACAGGCGCAGACGGTTCTTGGTGGGCTGGCCGTAACCGGGCACGTCGATGTTGACGAGCTTGGAGGTAACGGCAAAATCGCCGAACTCGACGGTGTAGGAGCGGCCGTCGTCGACTAGGATGTCCTGCTCACCGAGCCACTCGTCGGGGACGGCCTTCTGCTGGTTGTCGACAAAGCGCTGACGGAACAGGCCGTAGTGATAGTTGAGGCCCACGCCATCGCCGGTCAAGCCCAGCGTGGCGATGGAATCCAGGAAGCATGCGGCCAGGCGGCCCAGGCCGCCGTTGCCGAGCGACGGCTCGACCTCGAACTCCTCGATCTTGTTGAGGTCGTGGCCTGCGGCGGTGAGCTGGTCCTTAACCTCATCGTAGATGCCGAGGTCGATCATGTTGTTGATGAGCAGCTTGCCGATCAAAAATTCGGCGGAAATGTAATAGAGCTTTTTCTTGCCGTTGTTGAGCGGGCAGGCGGCGGAGCGCTCCTGCACGAGTTTGACCAGCAGCTTGTAAATGCGACGGTCGTCGAGCTGCTCGAGCGAGGTGCCAAAAGACTGCTCGGCGAGTTCCATGAGGTTAATTTGGGGCATGTTTTCTCCTGTGATGGGTTGTTTCATGTCTGCAAGTCATAAGAAGCCCGCGCGAGGGGATTGGGGTGGCCTCGCGCGGGAAAAAGCAAGCGCGTCCGCACGGTGGGGAGGGGTCGGGCGCGGTAGCTCCTATTGAGGAAGCTCGATTTCGGCTTCCGACGGGATGCGGAAGTAGGTCTCGGTCCAGCCGGTGAGCTTGTGCTCGAGCTCGCGGGTGATGGCGCCATCGAGCATGCGCCAGGTCCAGTTGCCGCCCATGGTGGCGGGAGTGTTGATGCGCGCCTCGTTGCCCAGGTTGAGCAGGTCCTGCATGGTGTAGATGCAGGTATCGCTTACGCTGGCGGCGATGGCGCGGTTGAGTGCATCGGCCATGGGCTCGCCTGCCTGCTGGTGGGTGTACAGGGCCGCCTGCTCGCGCTGACGCGGGGTGGCCGTTCCCTCAAACCAACCGCGCGCCGTCTCGTTGTCGTGTGTGCCCACATAGGCGACGGTGTTGGCAATGTAGTTGTGCGGCAGGTAGTACGAGTTGGTGCCCTCAAAGGCGAACTGCAAGATCTTCATGCCGGGGAAGCCCGAGTTGTCGCGCATGTCGATGACGCCGGGGGTGAGGAAGCCCAGGTCTTCGGCGATGATGGGCAGCGTGCCGAGCTTTTCCTCGAGCGTCTTGAAGAACTTGAGGCCGGGGCCCTGCGTCCACGAACCGTAGGACGAATCGGGTGAGGAGAACGGCACCTCCCAATAGGCCTCGAAGCCGCGGAAGTGATCCAGGCGGATGACATCGTACATGTCGAGGGCGGCGCGGATACGGCCCTCCCACCAGGAGAAACCGTCGGCTTCCATGGCGTCCCAGTCGTAGATGGGATTGCCCCAGTACTGGCCGGTGGCCGAGAACTGGTCGGGCGGCGTGCCGGCGACACTCACAGGATTACCGGCGGCGTCGATCTTAAAGAGCTCGGGCGTGGCCCACATCTCGACGGAGTCGCGCGAGACATAGATGGGCAGGTCGCCGATGATGAGGATATCGCGCTCGTTGGCATAGGCCTTGAGGCGGCTCCACTGACGATTGAAGAAGTACTGCGTCATCTGGTGGTAGAGCATGCGCGCGGGATGGGCGGCGCAGACCTTGGCAGAAGCCTCGCCGCGGGTACGGAGCTCTGCGGGCCACTCCCAAAAGGCCTTGAGACCGCACTCCTCCTTGACGGTCATGAACTCGCAGTAGGGGATGAGCCAGTCTTCGTTTGCTTGGACAAAGTCGTCGAAGTCGGCCGGCTTGTCGGCGGCAAAGCGCTCGGCGGCGCGGTCGAGAATCTGACGACGGCCACCAAAGATGGCACCATAGTCGACATTGCTGGGGTCGGAGCCCAGGTACACGCCGTCGATATCGCACTGCTCCAGATAGCCGGCCTCGATAAGCTCGGCAAAGTCGATGAAATTGGGGTTGCCCGCACGGGCCGAGAACGACTGATAGGGCGAGTCGCCATAGCTCGTTGTCGTAAGGGGGAGAATCTGCCAGTAATGTTGTTTGCACGAGGCGAGGAAATCGACAAAGTCATAGGCGTTCCAGCCAAAGCCGCCGATACCGTAAGGTCCGGGCAATGACGAAACGGGCATCAGAACGCCGCTTGCACGCTCCATGGATGCACTCACCGTCCTTTTGAATAAGGGGCTGCGCCGTAGATGGATAGACGGCTCGTCCCGAGTTTCCATTGCTATTGTCCCTATTGTAGAACATGTTGTTTAAACATGTATAGAGAGAATGAAAAAGTTCCCGACTTTCGGTGAATGGTAGTGCGCCATAGACGATATGAGTTGAACATTGGGAGCTCCTCCCCTTGCGGCTCTTTTGTGGGTCGGGCGACAATGGTCGTCGTCATTAAAGACCGGCTGCCAGCCAGGTTGCAACAATGCAAGAAGGGTTCACATTCAGTTGGCCGTTGACACAAACAATCGCGCGAAGACCTCGTCTTCTTCGGTAAGTCCAGGCGCGGCAAGACGCGCATGGCAGTCGCCCTCACGATGCGCGCGGTCGCCGCGGACATGTCGGTCAGGTTCTGGCAGACCGCGCAGCTGGTTCTCGAGCTCGGCAACGCGAAGCGCAAGGGAACGCTGTCGAAACTGTTGAACGACGTGTCGCCCGCGAGGCTGCTCGTGCTCGACGAGTTCGTCTACGTCCCCTGCGACGTAGACGGTGCGAGGGTTCTCTACCAGGTCATTTCCGTCCATGTAGTGCTCGTAGGCCGCGGCGTCGTCGGGCTCGTCGAAGGAGAGGGACTCCGTCCAGTCCCAGTAGGCCCCCGTCCAGGCGCCCCTGCGCCTGCCGGCCGGCGTCGTCTCGTCGAAGACGAGGCCGTGGCGCAGCAGGAACTTCGACATCCGCTGCTTGGCGTGTTGCAGGTCGTCGCGCGCGTCCTCGAGGGCGCTCGTCGGGGACCCACACCTCGACGACGTTGCGGCGCGCCAGCATGCGTGCCAGCCACTCGGCGTCGCGGCGGGCGTTCTTGCGGCCGCGGGCCGGTGCATCTTCGGGACCGCCCCGACGACGCAGCCGAGGCCGAGGGCCCGCAGCGCGCGGCCGCGGTTGATGGTACGACCATTGTCGCCCGACCCACGAGAGAGCTGCAAGGGGAGAGGCCCCAATGTTCAACTCATATCGTCTGTTGTGCCAGAGTCGCTCGGGAAAGCGCGACCGACGCAGCGCGCTGTTTTCCAGTCACATCCAGTTCGGGTTGATTTCAGCATGCGATAAGAAACTGGATTTGAATTTCGACTCGAAAGATGGGCAATGCTGATGAGAAACGCTTGGAGTTCGGGATTGCGCGGCGTGAAGCGACCCTCTTCTTATCGAGTTCGTTACAATGTAGGAAAAACAGTAAGTAAGAAGACCTCTGATTGCTTTAGGAGGAGCTGTGGTGAATAGCGCCCAGAAGATCGATAAGTCCATCCAGAAGATGATGACTCTCGGAAGAAGGCTTGGGATTCTGTTTACGGCGCTGTTTATAGCGGTGTGTTGCTGTTCGGTGGTGGTGGTTATTTCCATTGGGCTTATGGCTGCTCAAGGAAACCTATATGATCCATCAAAGACGGTTTCCGTAGTGGTTCCTTTGATGTATCTTCTGATTTCCGGAGGGGCCACATGGACCCTGCGGGGAATCAGCATGGACATGGCTCATGGCGAATCGCCCTTTACCCTTTCGCATGCTCGAAGAATCTCGATTATCGGGTGGCTGTTTGTTGCAGCGGCAATAGGTGACCTCTTGTTTTCTCCGGGGTTTCTTTCGATAGTGATTGGCCCCTTCGACTTGCTGGGGAACGCCTATTCGATGTTTGAAAACCTGGCCCTGCCCATAGATATTGGTGCTGTGCTGGGGGCCGTTTGCTGCTTCTCGATTTCTGCGATATGGCGCTACGGAGCTCTGCTTCAAGACCAGACCGAGGATTTGGTGTGAGGGGCGGCATGGACTATCTGATTATTGAGCTTGAAAGCTTATTGCTTCGACGCGGAAAGACGAGTACGGATATCATTCGGGCGACCGGGCACACACCGGCAAGTATCTCAAAAATACGAAATGGCAAGGTGAAGGCAATTAGGTTAAAGACATTGCTGGATATTTGCGTAGAGCTTGATTGCCAGCCTGGCGATCTTATTAAGCGCGTCAACGAAAGAGAACTTGAGGAACTGGCGACGCGGCGCGCCCGCAACGCGCTGAGCAGGGCGACCGCGACGGGTGATGACCCGGTCCTGGAGTCAGATCATGTTTACGTGGTCGATCTTAGAGACGACTGAGGCTGGAGAATAAAAAAGTATTGAGCAGGTGCAGCCCGTGAAAACAACGGTTTTCACGGGCTGTTCATTCAACGTCCTGCAGTGGCCTGTATTTCTCGCCGCGTCACTGGGGAACGAGAGAGTCATTTCCTGTGCTGGATGCAGGGGGGTGCTTACCTTGTGTAATATATAAATAAGCTTATATTGAAATATGATACATATCGAATTAGAATAACATTATCAATTCGGTATGCAAGGAAAGGAGGGAGAGATGGATTGGATTAACGAGCCGGAGGAAGGCGTTGCACCCGCGTGCGGCAACTGCTTCTTCTACGCGCACGGGGGATGCACGAAGAGGTGCCCCAATCAGTCCTGCACGTTCCGTTTCTAGGGGGCAGAGATGAACTGGCTTTCTACCGCGAAAGGAGGGGAATGAAATGGAATGGATTACCGAGCCGTCAGCCGGGGCTGAGCCCATGTGCAGCAATTGCTTCTTTTACGCGCACGGCAGCTGCAGCACCAAGTGTTCTTCACAGGAGTGCACTATCCGCTTTTAGCGGATAGTGCACGCCGTACGGCGTGCACAGACTGTTCAAAGATATTTTGGCCAGCAGCGCCTGAGGGGCGATGTGGCATTGCAATATGGGGGGCGAACCGACGTTACCTATAACCCCGCACAATTGCCATGTCGTCCCTTTTTATTGACGGGGAGGATGTCGTCCATGCGGGAAGTCCCAGTTGAATTGCGTGCCATATCCAAGAGATATGGCGGGTTTGAAGCGGTTAAATCAGTCTCGTTCTCTTTAATGGAAGGCGAGCTGTGTGCACTCATTGGGGAGAATGGTGCCGGCAAGAGCACGTTAATTCGATTGATCACGGGGCTTTCGGAGCCATCGTCAGGAACGATCTCGATGTTTGGGCAAACCGGGAGACGTGAAATACGGAGCTGCAGGGAAAGGCTGGGTTATATGCCCGACCTCAATGCTTCGTATCCTAATCTGACCGCGCGAGACAACTTGGTCGTTCGCTGTATTGAGTGGGGGCTTCCCACCGATCGTTCCATCGACGGTGTGTTATCAACCGTCGGTTTGGGGGAGGCCGGCGGGAAGAAAGTGAAGAACTTCTCAATGGGAATGAGGAGGCGTCTCGATCTGGCCATAGCGTTGCTGGGCGATCCGGAGCTGTTGATCCTGGACGAGCCGACAAACGGCCTGGATCCGATGGGGATAGTCGAAGTAAGAAAAATCCTTACGCATCTTAACAAAGATCAAGGTAAAACGATTCTCGTATCCAGCCACAATCTTGAGGAGATGCACAAGCTGGCAACTGATTACCTCTTCATAAGTCATGGTCGCCTCATTCGAAGGATGACCGCACCTCAGCTGGAAAAGTCATGCCGCGGTGGTTTCGTGTTGCATGTGGACGATCTGGAGCGAACGAGATCGGTTCTCGGAGATGAGACCTCACATTCTTTTCTGCCGGACGGCAGCGTCCTTATGCGCTATGAGGAGAAAAAGGAAGGGCGGGGCATTGCAATCGAAGCGCTCTCGACCGCAGGTGTGAGGGTTGCGGAGGCGTATTCTCATAGGAAGAGCCTTGAGGAGTTTTATTCGGAGCTCATCGGTCGAGAGAGCGAGCTGTGATGAAACGCGAGTTCATCTCAGCTTTTCGGAGCGAGGTATGGTTGCTCGCCAGGCACCCGGCGACCGCTCTGATGATTGCGCTTGCGGCTGTGCTGTATGTGGTTGCGGCTGCGACTTCGTCTGAGGTGCTGATCATGGTCGCCGGTGATGACCCGTATACGCTTGGAGGGGCTATAGGTTTTATTGGAAACCTAGTGGATGCAGGGGACGTTTTGGGCTCTGTTGCCCGGACGTCTTTTGCGTCTACAGTGGTCTGGATTCCGGTGACGATTCTCTACGCGGTTTACGCTACGTCGAGAGACTTTGAATCCGTGGCTTACGCCGTATCGAGATCGCGAGGGGTGTCGCAGGCGGCGATTGTGATCACGAAGCTGTTGGTGAACTGCACTCTGGTCGGTGCCGTGTATCTTCTTTCTACGACTGCGCTGTATTTAACCAAGATGGCCCAATGGGACGTTGGGGCCTCGTGCTCAGGGTTTGCCCAATTTGTATCGATTGCGCTGATGATCGCGCTGCTGCTCATTTCGATGTACGCCGCTACCTTCGCCCTGTATTTGCTCACGAGGAGTGTGGTGGCGAGCAGCGTCGTTGCAATAGCGGTTTCGACATTTGTGATGGTGTGGTTCCCAAGTACATACGGAAGCGGTCAGCCCAGCTTGCTGCTCATGCTCTCGCCCGTGTATTACCTGATGAACCTGTGTTCCCTGAGTATGCAGAATGTTGGTGTAATTCAGGTTTTGCTGTATGCGGGCGGCACTGTGCTTGTGTCGGTTGGAGTTGCGCTCGTCTCGCTATTTGTAAGGACGGCGGTTCGATGAATCTTGGGATGTCGGTCAGGGCGGAACTGTTCCGCGCAAGGAGAATGAAACTCGCCGTGATAATAGCGCTGATGTATTTGGGCATCGCGGGGATTTATGTGTTTGCCGGGTCCGGCGCATGGGTCTCCGCAGGGGGAGAGGGCCAGTTCTTTGGCTTTTCCGCCGATCCGGGCTATCTTTTCTCGATAGGGGTTGGGCCAACGGGTATCTCTTCCTGGCTAAGTGTCGTCTCCATGGCGCATACGGTGTTCTTCCCAATCGTCTCTGTTGTTGTGGCGGGGACGCTATTCGGTGATGCGACGAGCGTGTCGGCAAGGGGAGTTTCGATTGCTCGGGGCTTCCGCAGCTGGCAGCTGTTTGCGGCAAAGACATTGGCTTGCGAAGTGTATACGCTGTGCCCCTACATCGTGTTTACTCTCGGTGTCGCTGCGGTCTTTGCCGTGTGCTCCGGAAGCGGTCTAGACAGCCTTACGGTTGGTAATGTGACCTCGGCACTCCTGTCGAATATCGTTATAGACGCCGCTTATACGCTGATGGTTGCGGTTGCATATGAGGTGTTCAGGATCAGATCTCTTGTGTCGGGAGCCTTGCTGGTCGCAACGTTCGCGGGCCTTGTTATCGCGATGAGTTTCCCAACCGTTTTACCCCCGGTTCACATGGCTTATTGGATGAGGGCGTGCGGGGCTGCCGGCGGGACGGTCCTGATGGCTGCATGCGGCCATGCGGTCATCGTGTCGCTCGCATGTCTATTGCTGCTTTCGTGCAGTTTTTATCGAAGAAGGTAGTGCGCTGGCGTATGCGCAGCGTCTGAGGGTCGATATGGATTTGGTTGGAAATGGAGATGGTGCGAAGTGAAACTGTCGCAATTTAATGTGGTGCATGAACATAACGGAAGTCTTCTTATCATGAATGCGCGAACCGGCGGCATCCTGTCGTTAAATCCGGAATACGCGCAGAAATTCAAAAGGATTCAAGAAGGGGACGTTCGGGATGCCGATGATCTTGTCGCGGAGCTGATAAGGGGAGGCATCCTAGTCAATGAGGAGAGGGACGAGCTTGGGGAGATCAGGTTGCAAAGTCGCGCCGCGCGCTTTGCGAATACTGCTCTGTCCCTTACCATTGCGCCAACGATGGCTTGCAACTTTTGCTGTCCCTACTGCTATGAAAAGGGACAGGCGTACACGACGATGGGCGAGGAGGTTTTGACACAGCTCTCCAAGTTCGTGAAAGATTACTATCCTGGTATCGCAAGTCTCTCAGTTGGATGGTACGGCGGCGAGCCTCTGCTCGGAATGAAGATGATCGAACGGATTACGTCGGATCTGAAAGATGTCGTGGGGCCAACGTGTGAATATTCCGCATCGATAGTGACAAATGGCTATCTGCTGACGCCTGATGTTGCAAGGAGGCTCGCGGCATGTGGTGTGACGAGCGCGCAAGTGACTATAGATGGATCGAAGTCGGATCACGATTCGAGAAGGATTCTTCACGACGGAAGCCCTACATACGAACGTATTCTCAAGAACGTCAAAGAGTGTGCCGACATCATCGATATTTCGATAAGGAGCAACGTCGACAAGACCAACATCGAGGCCGCTCAAGAGCTATTGGATTATCTCGAGCTAAATGGCCTGATGAATAAGGTTCACTTCTATTTAGCCCCTGTTGACGATATCAATCAGGTATGTGCGAACGACAGCCACTGCTTTACTGTAAAAGAGTTCTCGTATGAGGAGACTGAGTTTTATAAAAGGGCAATTGCGCGGGGCTTCAAAGTTCAACCTTTTGGTGGGACGAATTTCGGGATATGTTGCGCCGTTGGAATCAACTCGTACGTGGTTGATCCCGTCGGAGATTTGTATAAGTGCTGGGATGACATTGGAATGAAGGAGCGGAGGGTCGGAACTATTTTCGAGCCGCCAATGTTGAGCAAGAACATGATTAACTGGATGGCATATGAGCCGGATGACCCGGAATGCCAAGAGTGCTTTGCTTTTCCCATGTGCATGGGAGGGTGCCCCAACCACGCCTTAAACGGTGAGGGGAAACGTTGCGTTTCCTTCCGGTATGATGCCGAGCAAAAAATGCTGCTCTCCCAGATGATGAATACGGCAAAACGGGGTGCGGGGCAAAATGAGGCTGATGCTTAATCTCTGTAGAAAATATATACTGGGCGGTCGATTCTACGCCTATCTTGTCGTAACAGTTTTGGTCGGGCTGCTTGCGCTTGCGGGTCCCTTTCTTACCGGCATAGTGGTAAACCGATTGGCGATGCCGGCCAGCGCCGATCTTGCCGCCGTTCTCGTTTGTTGCCTTATTTTGGTTGCGGTCCAAGCGGTTCGAGCGGGACTAGTGTATTGCTCAGAGATGCTGTACATCAACCTTCAGTCGCATGCGGGGTTCGGCTTAAATGCGGATACGCTTGAGCACGTGAAGCACCTTCCCCAGGCATTCTTCGAGGGCTTCAACGCGTCGTATTATAACCAGCAAATCAATCACGACGCTAATGACCTTGTCATCTTCGTAATCAACTCGGTTGTGGGGGTTTCAAGCAACGTTATCACCCTTTTGTCCGCCCTGTTTGTTCTCGGTAGCCTGAATATCAAGTTGAGTGTGGTCTGCCTTGTTCTTGCGGCAGCGAGTGCCGCTTTTTATGCGGTTTCACGCGCAAGGCTGTTTGAGAGAAGTTTTGACGTACAAGAGCAGAGCGCGAGGTTTTTTTCCTGTCTACAAGATCAGTTGGAGAAAGTTGATTTCATCCGCAAACATGCTTTGTTCGATAGGTCCCGCGCTGTACTGGTCGAAGCTTTTAATGGGCTCTATCCAACGATGAGAGCAAATCAGGAAGTAGGGTCTAGATTTACCTTTGGCAACGCGTTGGTCGCTTCCGCCGCTCAAGGATGTCTTCTTGCTGTGGGCGCGGTTGAAGTGATGGGCGGGAGACTGTTGCCTGGTTTTCTCGTGACTGCTGTTGGATATTATTCGAACTTAAGCTCAGCGGTACAGTATTTGTTGGGCTGGGGAAGGGATTACCAGACTAATCGCGTATGCTATGAGCGGCTGAAAAGAATTTGGGATGTCCCGGTGGAAGCGAATGGCAAATTGGCGCTTGGTCCGATTGAGGAAATCCGTCTAGAGAACATCAAGCTACGTTATCCAGGGGCGGAAAGGGTCGCGTTAAGCATTGAGGGGCTCGCGTTTTCCAGGGGTCGGCTATATGGAATCTCGGGGCCGAATGGTTCGGGGAAGAGCTCGCTGCTGTCAGTGATATTGGGGCTATATCCAGATGACACAGAAGGGGCCGTTCGCTACAACGGGGTGTCACAGCGTTGCATCGATCGATATGCATTGCGGCGGTGTCGAGTCAGCATTACGGAGCAAGAACCCCCTATCGTTGAGGGGACGATTCTCGATAATCTTACGCTGCTTTCTGATGATTACGAGATGGATAAGCTGAATCGGATGCTTGTCATATTGGGGCTAGACGAAATGGTTGCTTCTGTGGAGAACGGGGCAACGGCGATGCTTGACGGCGGGAAAGGAGGGGTGTCCGGCGGCGAGAAGCAAAAGATTGCAATTGTGAGACAGCTGTTGAAATCGCCGGACGTTATGCTTTTTGATGAACCGACCTCAGCACTTGATGCGAAGAGTCGAGGCGCGCTGATCAAATTGCTTCATGAAATTAAGAGAGACCATATTGTAATCGTTGTCACTCATGACGAGGAGATGCTTGCCGCCTGTGACGAGGTCATTTCGACGGCTGGATGATTATCGGATTGTGGCGTTGAAGACCAAGAAACTTGAAATGGCGTGGGCTCTGGGTAGGTCTCCACGGGTACGCCGTCGGTGCTGTACTCGACCGCCCGGCAAGAAGGTTTTATAGCGTGTTTCCCCAGAGAGGTCCCTTTGTCCGGTAGTGGCGAGGGGAGCCTCTCTTTTGCTCACCTCTTGCGGCGGAGGGGGACACCATGCGCCTATGCAGGACAAACTGCGCGTTCTTGTCGAATGATGGGCTATGTGTAGAGATGATGGTCTCGGGTAGAGGCCGTG
>UQWQ01000028.1 GCA_900544755.1 uncultured Collinsella sp.
GCAACCTCACAATCAGTTTGCTTTCCAAACCGATTGTAAGCCTCCTGAGAGATCCGCGACGTGGGCGTGGCAGTATTTACCGTTCGCAGGCCGAGCCAGCGCGTTTGCCGTCCGAGCGGGTTCACAAGCGACGCAGCGGGTACGTACCCTTCATGGACGACATGCTGTGCGACATATCTGCCTTTCGGTATCACCGGATACCTCCACAGGTCTTGGCAATAATGCCGGACCTGCCCGATTCTGCGGACGATCCGCGCAGGGAGCACCTATGTGAGCATCCGCTCGTCACGCATTTCCTGGGCACCCCGTTACACGTGTTGGCGCAGGGCAGCTGCGGACGTAAGGGCGATCGCATTGTCAGGCATGTTTGGAACGGGGAGAGGCCGTTTGATTCCATGCGACAGACAGAGTTTGGCCTCGATGTCGCGTCCCCGCTCTTTACCCTGCTGACCCTGGCTTCCTCGGTCTCAAACGAGCGTCTGATCATGTGCATGTATGAGATGTGCGGCACCTTTGCCGTGTGCAAGATTGCGCCTCAGGTAAAGTCGGCACTTGAGCAGGCATACGGGGGCCGGTGGGGTGACGCACGGTCGGGCTGGGAAAACGTAAAGGATGTCTCGGGGAATCCAACGGACTTGTGGAAACGACCTCCCTTGATCGAGCTCTCTGAGCTTACAGGGTTCGTCGATAAGGTCCGGGGGCTCCGCGGCGCTAAATCGTTCATACGAGCCGCGAAATGCATTACGGGGGTGGCAGCATCGCCGCTCGAGGTCCAGGCTTCGATGCTGTTTGGCCTTACGAGGTTGCGCGGCGGCGAAGGGCTGAGCCTTACCAATAACGTTGAGATTCGTATGACGCGCAGCGCCCGCCTGATTTCGGGGCTTGATAGGCGCTATGCCGATATCCTGCTGGCAAATAAGGACGGCAGTCGAGAGTGTCTGGTTGAATGCCAAGGTAAAGCCATTCACGGATCCATTGAATCCAAGATCTCGGACTCCGATCGAACGACGGCCTTGCAAGCGATGGGATATCCCGTCGTTCTGATGACCTATGGCCAGCTGGCCGACTCCGATGCCTTCCGCGTGGTGATGGAGCTCATCATGTCCTATCTCGATGTGCCGCTGAAAGACAAGACGCCGCGACAGCAGGAGCTCGAACGGCGGCTTCGTGAGGAGATTTTTATCGATTGGGCAGGAATGTAGCCGCGCGGGTGGAAAACGGTCGCGCGGACTAGAGTTTTGGTCACAAAAAGACTTATATTTCGCCTTGGAGGGGCCTTAAAAATGCTATCTAGAATAAGTTGTTTCGGAAAATGGACAGTCAACTTACATTCGGCACATAGAGATCGATTTTTACCTACTAAAGTCCCTGATAAAGCTGTTTATCAAAGCGGGTGTGCTTAGCGACTTGAGCCTCACTATCGATTATCTGAAAAAACTTGTTCTGGGTATCATTTTAAAGTCGTCCGGAGCAACAAAATCGGCCCCCGTTTCGTGAAAACGGGGGCCGAATGGGCTTCGTGGTCTGTCTGGCAGGATTGGCGCCGGCGCTATTTAATCACGCGCACACGATACATCGACGGAATTTGCTTAAGTGCCTCGATCGTGCTGCCGTCCAGGTGCTCATCGGTGTCGAACATGGTGTAGGCGTTCTCGCCAGCGGACTCGTTGGTCATGCGCTGCACGTTGGCGTTGTCCTTGGCGAGAATGGCCGTGATCTGGCCGATCATGTTGGGCACGTTGGCATGCAGGCAGGCAATGCGGCTTGCGGCGCGCGCCTTGCCCATGCTGCAGGCGGGGTAGTTGACGCTGTGCGCGATGTTGCCGTTTTCCAGGTAATCCTTGAGCTCGCTGATGGCCATGTCGGCGCAGTTGGCCTCGGCCTCGCCGGTGCCGGCGCCCGAATGCGTGGTGATAAACGTGTTGGGCATCTTGACGGTCTTGGGCGTGGCAAAGTCGCAGCTAAACCGGCTGAGCTTGCCCGCGCGCAGGGCGGCGTCGACGGCGTCCTCGTCAATGATGGTCTCGCGCGCGTAGTTGATGAGCACGGCGTCCGGGGCCAGCAGGTCGATCTGCTCGGTGCTGATCATGCCGATGGTATCGGCCTTGCTGGGCACGTGCACGGTGAGGTAGTCGCAGCCGCGGCACAGGTCCTCGAGCGTGCCCACGCGCTGTACCTCGCGACTCAGCACCCACGCGTGCTCAACGGAAATGAACGGGTCGTAGCCGTAGACATCCATGCCCAGGTCGACGCAGGCGTTGGCGACCTTGGAGCCTACGTTGCCTAGACCGATGACGCCGATGCGCTTGCCCTTGAGCTCGCGACCCACAAAGGCCTTCTTGGCCTTTTCGGCATCGACCTGAATCTCGGGGTCGTCGGCGTTGTCACGCACCCAGTTCATCGATTGCACGACGCCGCGGCTCGAGAGCACCAGCATGCCTAGGACGAGCTCCTTAACGGCATTGCTGTTGGCACCGGGGGAGTTAAAGACGACGACGCCCTTCTTGGCATACTCCTCGACGGGGATGTTGTTGACACCGGCGCCGCAGCGGGCGATGGCGCGGATGCCCTCGGGCAGCTCGTAGCTGTGCAGGTCGGTCGAGCGCATCAGGATGGCGTCGGCCTCCTCGGCGGTGCTTACAAACTCGTAGCCCTCGCCAAACTCGACTTTGCCGTCTTTAGTGATGTCGTCGATGGTTTTGATCTTGCGCATGGAAAACTCCTTAGCAGGTTTTGCTCTATACAGGGTGGTCTGAGATGGCTGGTCGGCCCGCGGGTTGCGGGCTAGTTAGATCGCGGGCTCAAACTATGCTGCGCTTCGAAGTCCTTCATGTACGAGGCCAGCGCCTGCACGTCTTCCATGGTTACGGCGTTGTAGACGCTCGCGCGCATTCCGCCCACCAGGCGATGGCCCTTGACGTTTTGAATCTGGTGCTCGGCCGCGCCTGCGACAAAGGCGGCGTCGAGGCCGGCATCGTCGGTGCGGAAGGTGACGTTGGCGATGGAGCGGCTGTCGGCCTGCGTGGTGCCATGGAACAGCTCGCTGTTCTCGAGCAGGTCATAGAGCAGGTTGGCCTTGGCCCAGTTGCGCTCGGCCATGGCGGCAAGTCCGCCGGTTTGCTCAACCCAACGGAACACCTTGCCGCACACGTAGATGCCAAAGGTGTTGGGCGTGTTGAGCATTGAGCCCTTGGCGGCCTGGGTCTTAAGGTCCAGGTACTGCGGCGTCTGCGCAAAGGCGGGTCCGCCGGCGATGAGGTCGTCACGCACGATGACCACGGTCACGCCCGCGGCGCCGGCGTTTTTCTGCGCGCCGGCGTAAATAAGCCCGTAGCGCTCAATGTCGAGCGGCTGCGACAGGAAGCAACTCGAGACATCGGCGACCAGCGGCACATCGCCACAGTTGGGCAGCTCGTGGTACATGGTGCCAAAGATAGTGTTGTTCTGGCAGATGTAGACGTATTCGAGCCCGTCGCCCGCGGCCTCGGCGGCAATACGCGCGTTGATGTCGGCCATGTCGGGGATGCGGTCGAAGTTGGTGTCTTCGGAGCTCGCGAGCAGCACGGCCTCGCCGTACTTGGCGGCCTCCTTGTACGCCTTGTTGGCAAAGTTGCCGGTCACGACGTAGCCGGCGCGGCCGCGGCGCATGAGGTTCATGGGGATGCCCGCAAACTGCAGCGTGGCGCCGCCCTGCAAAAACAGGACGCGGTAGTTGTCGGGGATGCTCAGCAGACGGCGCAGGGTTGCCTCGGCGTCGTTGATAATCTGCTGGTACATGCTAGATCGATGGCTCATCTCGAGCACGGACATGCCGCAACCGCGGTAGTCCATCATCTCGTCGGCGATCTCGGCGAGCACGCTTGTAGGCAGCGCGGCCGGGCCAGCTGAGAAGTTGTGCACACGTGCCATCTTCTAGTCCCCCTCGTAGTCGTTTGAACGTTCGGGATACTTTAGCACAGTGGAGCGTCAGGCGCGACCGAATCACAGCAAAACCCGAGTGCGCCGCTATGATTTACAGGATGGTTACATGGGGGAGGGATCATCTCGAGGCTCGCATCCGATCCGCCTCGGCCTTCGCTTGTTTCCAGGGGCGTACGCGACCGTTGGTGAGGTCGTCGTAGCCACGAGCGATGGCACGTTGAATGTGTTCTTCGCGTTTCTGAATGGTAGTTAGTGCGCGCGTCTGATCAGAAATAGACTTTACGACAGGCATACGAAACTCCTTACATAGAAGCATATGTATAACTCTATGTTGAACATAGCGGAGGGTGGCGTTGGGCGTGTGCGTGCCTGCATTCGTAAGCGCGGTTGTCTGGCAAGTGTGATTTGGGGCGACCTCGTTAATGTTTCTAAGCTGCGAAAATGACCGTTAACCGGATTAAATTTTGTTGCTCAACATTTGACACTCTGGGCGTGGTAACTTTTTTACCAACAGGTATGATTATTGTCATGTGCGCCGCGCCTGCCTGCCGGGTTGCGGCGCACTTGTGACAGCCTTTGACACCCTTGGAGCGTGTACTGTGGATGTAACCACAAAAAGCGTTCGGGGGGGGGGTGCTCACCCGCGAGCAATTCCTCCCGCATGAGATGCGCATCGTCGCTGCCCTTCGTATGCAGGGCGCAAGCGACGAGCAGGTCATTGTACGCGTAAAGAGCGAGAACCTCTTTCAATATCCCACGGAGCGCATGGTCGCCAACCGCGCAACCGTGTGCCTTCGCCGCCTCGACGCCATGGTGCCCACGGACGCCGTATGCGCCGCGCGCGGCATCGACGCCAATACCGCCGTCGAGGCTGCGTCATCCCTAACCAGGCTCATGGCATCCGGCACTCCCACGCAGGCGGACCAGGCCATCTTCTACAGCATGATCTGCCGCTACGATATCGTGCGCGAGCTCGTGCTCGTCGAGGTAGGGGAGCGCCTACAAAACTTCGATTATGCCTTTACGGCGGTTGACCTCAACGCCTTTATGACACGCTTTACCACGGAGTATCCGGACGCGGCCCGCTGGACTGAGGCCACGGTCAAGCGCATTAAGGGCTCGCTCCGCCAGACGCTCCGCCATGCCGGCCTTATCGGCGAGGGCCAGGGCCCGGAGTCCGAGCGCCTGTCACCACTCTTCCTCGATTCCGATGTCGAGCGAGCCTTGGTTCTGCTGGGCGAGCATTCGCTTATCGCGGCCCTTACCGGCAGGGTGGTGATGTAGCGTGGCTCCCGTCAACAACGCCGCCGAACCTGCTATCACCCCGGCGACCGATCTCACCACCAATATCGGCATCCATTCCCGTAAGAGCGTCGTGGCGGCGCATGTCCGCTCCGAGCACGCCCGTCAGGAATTTGAGCGACGCGCTCAGCTTCTGCGCGAGTGCCTGTGCAGCGAGGACTTTTTGGCCAACAAGGGCATAGGCAATGAGATCGGCTTCCACACCTTTTGCTATGACCCCGCGCTGGAGTTTGAAGCGCGTGCATTATTTGACGCCCTTTCACGCGATGCCGAGGCCGACAAGCTTCCGTGCACGCTCAAGGTCGTGAACCTCTACGACGCCGTGCTGGCAATTCTCAAAAAGCGCCGTGTCCTTAAGGCCATCCCACGCCAAGAGGAGCGCCGCGGTACCCAGCGCGTGCTCGAGGACGTGGCCAAGTTCGCCTCGCCCGAGAAAGTCGCCGCGTACATCCTTGAGCAGACCGAGCCGCACGCGCCTGGAGACGTCGTTCTCCTCACCGGCGCGGGCGAGGTCTTCCCATTCTTTCGCATGCACACGCTTCTCCATTGCATGCTTGCGGATTTTGATGAGGTGCCTGTGGTCGCCGCCTATCCGGGCAGTTTCAACGGCTCTTCTTTCCAGCTCTTTAACCGTCTGCCGGCCGATAACTACTACCGCGCCATCGATATCTCGTAAGCACGGCTCCCCGCAGGCAAGTCCCTGTCGCCGGTAACAACCCTTTGCCATAACGTTCCCAAACCCAAAGGAGCACCCATGGACAACACGATCATTCGCGACCTCTTTGCAAAAGACATCAACCGCTCCATCAACGGCGTGGTCAAGGTCCAGGATTCAAAAGATGGGTCCATCCGCCAGGAGCTTGACGAGTACGTGGTGACGCGCGAGTTGCAGAGGCACTTTGCCACGTTCTTCAAGGCCTACGGCGATGCCATCTATGCGCGCACCGACAAGATCGGCGTGTGGATCAGTGGTTTCTTCGGTTCCGGTAAATCGCACTTCCTCAAGATGCTGAGCTACCTGCTCGAGAATCGCCAGATCGGCGGTAAGAGCGCCATCCGCTACTTTGACGGCAAAATCGTCGACCCCATGGTCGCGGCTGCCATGGAGCGCGCGTGCTCGGTGCCCACGCAGGCCATCCTCTTTAACATCGATAGCAAGGCGGGCCAGTGGAAGCAGGGTGATACGGCTCCCACGGCGCTGCTTCGCGGCTTTGAGCGCATGTTCTACGAGGCGCGCGGCTTCTACGGCGAGGACCTCAAGCTTGCAAAGCTCGAGGACTACATCGATTCCCTGGGCAAGACCCAGGAGTTCCGCGAGGCTTTTGAGCGCGTCAACGGCGAATCCTGGCTCCAGGCCCGCGACACCTACAGCTACTTTGAGGACGACGTCGTCGAGGTGCTGCAGAGCGTGCTCGGCATGAGCGAAAAGGCCGCATGGAACTGGCTCGAGGGTTCTGAGGACGAGGTTTTGGCCCCCGATGTCTTTGCCAAAAAAGTCAAGGATTACGTGGACGCTCAGGCAGCGGCCCACGGTGGCAACTTCCGTTTGCTCTTTATGGTCGACGAGGTGGGTCAGTTTATTACAAACGACCAGGACCCAAGCCTTATGCTGAGCCTTCAGACCATCGTCGAGGAGCTGGGTGCCGCCTGCGGTGGCCGCGTGTGGGTGATGGTCACGAGCCAGGAGGCCATCGACAACCTGAGCCTGCCCGTGGGCAACGACTTTTCAAAGATCCAGGGCCGTTTCAATACCCGCCTTTCGCTCTCCAGCTCCAGCGTGGACGAGGTCATCCAACGCCGTGTGCTCGAGAAGACCGCGCCGGCGGCCGATATGCTTGCAAAGGTCTACGAGCAAGACGCCGCCGTCCTCAAAAACAACTTTACCTTTGAGGGTGGCTCGCGCTCCGACCTTGCCGGCTTCGCCAACTCCAAGGAGTTTGTCGCCAGCTACCCGTTTGTGGGCTATCAGTTTAAGCTCCTGCCCGACGTGATGACCGAGGTACGCAAGCATGGTGTTAAGGCCAAGCACATGTCCACGGGCGAGCGCTCCATGCTGAGCGCGTTTCAGGAGAGCGCTCAGGCCATCCAACATGACCAGACTGGTGCACTCGTGCCGTTCTGGCGCTTCTTCGACACAATCTCCA
Source organism: uncultured Collinsella sp. (assembly GCA_900544755.1). Taxonomy (GTDB): domain Bacteria; phylum Actinomycetota; class Coriobacteriia; order Coriobacteriales; family Coriobacteriaceae; genus Collinsella. Next base: position 7,368 of record UQWQ01000028.1, read on the forward strand.
AGGATTTGGAGCACGGCATCATTCAGGTCGTCGTCTGTGCGGAGCGCGCGGCTGAAAACGCAGAGGGTCTTGAGAGCTACGATGTCCGGGTGCTTAAGCTCCTGTACTTGATCCGCTACATCGGCTACGTCAAGGCCACGGTCGAGAACATCTCCATCCTTATGATCGATAGCCTGGACGTGGATAAGCGCGCCCTTAAGGACCGCGTCAAGGAATCTCTCGCCCGCTTGGAGCGCGAGAGCTACGTGGCACGCCAGGGCGATACCTATAGCTTCCTCACCGACGAGGAGCAGGAGATAGCGCAGGAGATCGCACGCACCCCGATCGACAACGCGAAGGTGATTGAGTACATCAAGAAGCGCCTGTTCGAAAGCATCTACACTGCGCGCAAACTCAACCGCGGGACCAACGACTTCCCCTTTGACCGCTACGTGGATGGCTCGATTCATGGATCCAACATGGGCGGCATGGAACTATCCGTGGTGACCATGGCCAGCGATCTGGGCCGTGCGGACGATGCCGAGCTGGCATTGAAATCCGTGGATAAGGCCATCGTGGCCTTGAGCGACGAGGTGGATTATTGGGCCCCACTCGTCAACGGCGCTAAGATTCGCATGTACGCCCAGACGCGCAACCTGCAGGAGCTACCGCCGAGTACCCGCCAGATCGTCGAGGCCAAAATGCGCGAGAAGGACTTTAACGAGAAAGAGGCTGACGCCCTTTTGGCTGAGGCGGTGCTCCATGCACGATGCGCCGTCAACGGGCGCATGATTGAGATCCGTGCTGCCAAACCCGCCCAGGTCTTTGAGCAGGTGCTGGCGCAGCTGTGCGATGTGGTCTTTGAAAAGGCCGGCTATATCGGCGCGCCGGTCACGAGCGATTCCGATATCCGCTCCACTCTGGCGGGTAACGTTCAAGCGGGGCTCGCTGGCATGAACGCGGGTAACACGCGTGCGCTCAAGGAGGTCGAGGACTACCTCAAAGTGCAGCACCAGCGCCATCTGGATACCGCTATGGGCGATATCCAGCGCCAGTACCAGCAAAGGCCCTTTGGCTGGCGCGAGGTCGACATCGCAAATGTGGTGGCGCAGCTTGTGGTGGAGCAGCGCGCGCAGGTGTTGTTTGGCGGTCAGACGGTTCAAGCTAACGACAGCCGCATGGTGGCGCTCCTGCGCAAGGATGCCGATAAGGCCCAGGTGCGCTTGCGCATGCGCATGAGCGACCGGTTGCTACGCGTCGCGGGCGAACTCATGTGTGACCTGTTTGATCTCAAGACCGTGCCCTCCAACGAGGATAAGCTCGTGGCCGAGCTCAAAGAGCGCCTTGAGGGCTTGCGCGAGGCGTGTCTCGCCATGGCACGCGACTACTACACGGGCATCAAGCCGGCCTACCCGTATCCCGGTGAGGACGAGTGCGAGAAGATGCGCTCGGAGGTGGCCGACGTCCTTAAGGACCAGAACGAGGCCGAGGCGTTCTTGACCACGTTCACCAAGCATGAGGAGCGTTTGCTCGATGCCAAGGAAGACTTTGACAAGGTGGTTGAGTTCTTCGAGTCCAACCAACGAACAGCGTTTGACCACGCCAAGGATTTCTTGAGTCGCACTGAGGGCATTGAGTATGCCTCCGATGACATTCCCAGCGCGGTGGAGAACGTTGCAAAGGTGCGCGAGATCATCAGGGATCCCAAGCCCTACGGTCGCATTAAAGACCTGCAGCCGCTTATGGATCCCGTCGAGGACGACATGAAAAAGCTGCTGGGCATCCGCCGCAATGAGTTTTTGTGCCGCATCGAGAGCGATCTGCAAGACCTGCAGGCACAGGCTGAGAGTCAAAAGGGCTTTGTTAATCAAGCCAAGGATGCCATAGCAGACGCCGGCGCCAAATACGAGTCGTTCAAAAACCGTGCCCACAGTGCTCAAAGCCTCAACGAGCTGAGTGTTGCCGTGACTAACTGGGGCAACTGGCTCAGCGCAGCAACCAACGGGATGTACGACGCTGTGGATGCGGCCCGCATGCGTATGGACAACGAGCGCCGCACCACCGAGGTCACGAGTACGGGTGAGGTGGTCAAGAAGATCTCCAACAAGGGCGCCGCATCGTCTGCTCCCGTGCCCGCGCCCAAGCCCCAGCGCAAGATCAAGACCGTGCGCCGCGCCGATCTGGTCAAGCCGAGTCGTCTCTTGTCCGCAGAGGACGTGGAGCGCTACGTGGACGACCTGCGCTCCCGCCTTATGCAGGCGCTCGCTGCAAACGACGAGATCCGTATCAACTAACCCGCGGAGCCACCGGTGCCAAAGCGCGCACCGGTGGCTTATGGCGTTTAGAAAGGCTCATCAACCATGAACGATTCTGCTCTTAAGAGCTTCTGCACCTGGGCCCGTACGGAGCTCATCAAAGGCGTGGAGGCGCAGATGGTGCGCTACGGCATCACCGAACCTGCACCCGCGCCCGTTGGGTCCGAGACCGTCAACGGCCTGCCCCTAAGTCCGGCTGAGATTGAGCAGCGCGATGAACTGCTGCGCATGCAGGCGGAGGTGGGCCACGAGGCGCTGCGCGACCGTGCGGCCTACACCTGGTTCAACCGTATCGTGGCCATTCGCTTCATGGATGCATGCGGATGGCTTCCCAGCCGTATGCGCATGCTAAGTCGTGCGGACGGCAGCCATGGCAGCGAGGCCGTGGAGAGCGCACTGGACGTGGAGATAGCGACGGCCGATACCGATCGCATAGCCGAGCTCAAGATGGCGGGCTTGGATGAACCGTTGTGGCGCTACCTGTTTGTTGCTCAGTGCGAGGAGCTTGCCGATTGCCTGCCGGGCGTCTTTGAACGCGTGGGCGGAGCCATGGAGCTGCTGTTGCCCCAGGGCCTCATGATGGCTGACAGCGTGGTGGGCAAACTCAATGCCGTCCTCACTGACGAGGACTGGCGCGAGGGCGTGACCGTTCTGGGCTGGATGTATCAGTACTACAATGCCGACGTTAAAGACGAGTTCTTCAAGTCCAAGCGCAAGGCAGCGGCGGCGGACATCGCGCCCGCCACGCAGCTCTTCACCCCCGAGTGGATCGTTCGCTATATGGTCGAGAACTCGCTCGGCCGTCTGTGGATGCTCAACAATCCGGGGAGTTCGCTACGCGAGCGCATGGAGTATTACATCGAGCCCGATGCTGAGCACGAGGACTTCATCCGCATTTCGAGTCCCGAGGAGATAACCCTCTGCGACCCCGCATGCGGCTCGGGCCATATCTTGGTCTATGCGTTTGAGCTGCTCTTCCATATGTACGAGGAGCGCGGCTATCGTGAGCGCGAGATTCCCGAGCTCATTCTTACTAAAAACCTTGCAGGCATGGAAATCGATTCCCGTGCGGCGCAGATTGCGGAACTGGCGCTTGCTATGTGTGCCCGCGAGCACGATCGTCGCTTTTTCAAGCGCGCCGTGCGCGCCGACGTTACCGTGCTCTCGAGCATTCCGCTGGGGGAGGATGAGCTGCCGGGTAACAAGAAGCTCGCCGAGGAATTGAGCCATTTGGGCGAGATTGGCTCGCTGCTCAATCCTTCAGAGGACGAGATTGATGAGCTCAAGGCTGCCGCCGCGAGTTGTTCCGACGACCTTTTTGCTTCTGCAACCAAAACTAAGCTCGAAAGCGCTGCCGTCATCTGCGAGAAACTGTCCCGTCGTTTTACCTGCGTCGTGGCGAATCCTCCGTATATGGGAAGCAGCAGCTTTAACCCCTTCATGTCCAAGTGGGTCAAGAAGAACTATCCTGACGTGAAGAGCGACCTGTGCACGTGCTTCATCGAGCGCGGGTTTAGCCTTGCCAGGGACCGCGGCTATGCGGCCATGGTCACCATGCAGAGCTGGATGTTCCTGGGCAGCTTCGAGAAGATGCGCTCCTCGCTCATCGACGGCAAGGCGATCGTCTCGATGGCACACCTCGGTCCTCGCGCATTCGACGCCATCGGCGGCGAGGTCGTCAACGTGACCGCAGACGTCATCTACAACGGCCGCGCGGCATGCGAGGGTGCCTACGTGCGCCTGGTCGACATCAACGGCAGCGAGGCGAAGCGCCTCAAGCTGCTCGAGGCGATCCGGAACCCCGACTGCGGCTGGTTCTACCGCCGCGACGCCGAGACCTTCAAGCAGATCCCCGGCAGCCCCATAGCCTACTGGGCCGGCGAGGGGTTACTTTCTGCTTTCTCGCTGGGTAGCTCCATTGGCGATTTTTCGGACTACACAGGGTCTCAAAACAAAACAGGTGATAACAATTTGTATTTGCGCTTGTTTTGGGAGGTTGATGCACATTCGGTTGGGCGCAAGGGCTCGTGGGCCACTTATTCAAAGGGCGGTGACTTTCGTCGATGGTTTGGCAATCTTCATTGGCTGGTTTCGATCAAGAAGGACGCAATTGAGTTTTACCGGAGTAATCCGACCTCCAATTTGCTGGCGTCGAAATATTGGTACAGTGAAGGCATTTGCTACACAATGCTGACATCAGGCAAGCCGAGTTTCAGGCTATTTCCACCGACGGGCGGATTTGACATGGCCGGCCCATGTATTTGCAATCTGGGCCAAAACAAGAACTGGGCGTTGGGCTTCCTCAATTGTTCCATCGCTGCCGATGTCCTCAGCATGCTTAACCCCACTCTTAACATGCAAGCGAGAGACATCAAAGCTCTTCCCACGCTTATTTCCGCTGAGCTTCAACCGGCAATTAATAGTCTGGTCGACAGCAACGTAGACATTTCCAAAATCGACTGGGACTCGTTTGAAACCTCTTGGGATTTCAAGCGCCATCCACTGATTTAGGTGTTTTTATGACCGTAGAGAAGAATCAATTCGACGAAGGTGTTAACAGGGTCTCTAGTCTTTTGGCACTGTATGACAGCCTGCAAATAGAAGGATCTGCTAGAACGTCGAAGGAAAAAAGACCGACGGATATCTTGCGCGCTGCGCTCGTTTTGCTTCATTCGGCGGAAGAGGATTATTTTCGTAATATACTCATTCATTGGTATCCCATAAAGGCTGATTCGAAAGCCTTGAGCGAAGTCTCGCTAGCTGGCAGTGATGGAAGAACATCCAAGTACAGCTTTGATAGATTTGCTTCCTTTTCTGGCAAAACCGTCGATGAAGTAATTTCCGAATCTGTGCGTGAGCATTTTTCGCGAATGAGTTTCAACAGCTATAAAGATATTGATAGTCGCCTTAAAAAGATAGGCTTGTCGCTCGGTGCTTATAAGCGACAAGCTGAAATAGATGCGCTAATTCAGCGAAGGCACAAGGTTGTTCACGAAGTTGATTTAATGCAGGACGAATCAAGTGGAAAGAGCCGAACAAGACCTATTAAATCTGCTCAAGTTCGGATTTGGATGGAATGCTCAATGGACTTGGTTCAAACAATTGATGAGCAAGTGAGTGCTTGGGAAAAACAGGAAACACAACCGCCGGAAGAAAGCTCCGTCGGCATCGATGAAACCGTTTGCGCTGGAGAAGAGCCGAATGGGGTATAGCCGTGTTTCTTCAATTTCCTGTTGTTGACAACGTCTTATACATTCATTAAGAGGTAACTAATGTCAATCTTACTTTCTGATAAATACGAGGCTCGCAAGGCCGAGGTCAATGCTCGCTTTGAGCAGCTTCGCGCTAACGAGGAAGAGCTCAACCGAATCTTTGCCAAGATCTACAACATGGAGGGCGAAGTGCCCATCGAGGTCGAGGACAAGTACGTCTCGGTGGCGCGCATCTTCGACACCGCCGACGAGATTCCCGAGAGCTATAAGGGCAACAAATACGTGCGCACTAAGCGCGACGAGATCACCTCGCTCATAAGCTATGCCGTCGGCTGCATGTTTGGCCGCTATTCGTTGTGTGTGGACGGGCTGGTTCTGGCCGATCAGGGTGCCACGGTTGACGACTATTTGGCCAAGATGCCCGATCCCGCGCATGTGACCTTTATGCCCGATAGCGACAACGTGCTGCCCATCACCGACGACGAGTACTTTGACGATGACATCGTGCGTTACTTTATCGACTTTGTGCGCACTGTGTACGGCGAGGAGACACTCGAGCAGAACCTGGCCTTTATTGCCGAAGCGCTCGGCGGCAAGGGTACCTCGCGCGAGGTAATCCGCTCCTACTTTTTGAAGGATTTCTTTAAGGACCACTGCCAGACCTACAAGAAGCGCCCCATCTACTGGCTGTTCGACAGTGGCAAGAAGAACGGTTTCAAGTGCCTTGTTTACATGCATCGCTATCAGCCCGACCTGCTGGCTCGCATCCGCATCGACTATGTGCATGAGCAGCAGGAGCGTTACCGTGCCCAGATCGGTTACGCCAACGATGCCCTTGCCGGTGCCGAGCGCGGCGAGCGCGTGCGTTTGGATAAGCGCGTCAAAAAGCTCAACGACAAGCTCAAAGAGACTATTGCCTACGAGGAGAAACTGCACCACTTGGCAGACCAGATGATTAAGATCGACCTGGATGACGGCGTCAAGGTCAACTACGCCAAGTTTCAGGATGTGCTGGCGAAGATTAAGTAACTGCAGATACGGTAAGGATATTCATGCCCAAGATCGATGTAGAAGAACAGCTCAAGCTGCGATTTTTGCAGCCGTTGTCCTCATGCGCGCCGCGCCGTGTGGTGGTTTGGCACGATGCAGACGGCGAGTTTGCTCCTGAGTTTGAGCGATTGGCTGCCGAGGGTTTCGACGGCGTGGGGGCCGATGCCGGCGTAATGCCTGCTCACGGTGACTTTGAGCGCCCGGTGCGGTTTGTTGAGGCCTGCGAGGGCCGCATGTTTGCCGTCAAGAAGCTCATCAACCGCGATGACCTTGCGAGCGATATCTTGCTGTATCGCCGTTGCCCGCGCGGCAGGCTTGAGGGTGATTGGCTTGCCGATGTTGAGCTGTATGCCGATCAGTTCCAGGCTGACTATCTTTCGCTTTTGGCCGATCAGCTGGGCATCGAGAATATCGACGCCGTGCGCGAGAGCCTGCGCGAGCACAAGACGTTCTTTGATGCCAAGACCCGCTGTGCTAAGTTTGCCGCGTGTGTTCCGCATGTCTCGGGCGCATCCGATATCGAACTCGGCATCCTTACGGTGATATTTGGCGGTAAAGAGTTTGTCGACGCGCGGCCCGCGTTTGTACTGCGCGGCTGTATGACCACGCTGCTGCACGAGGGCCCCGAGGCGCTGGCCGAGTTGGTGGACAAGTACTGCGTGCGTGATGTGCTCTCTGCCTTCATCGTGCGTTGCTATGGGTTTGATGGGCCGCTTTACGAGCGTGACTCATTGCTTATGCTTGCATCCCATGTGCTCCTTACGGCGGCATCCACCGCGCTTCCCGAGGGAGCGCTCAAGGGGCTTGAGAGACATGTGGCTCCCGCCTACGGGCCCTATTGCCTTGAGGCGGTGCGTACGTGGGACCAGACCGCCGATACCCAGGCATCGAGCGAGGACCTATTTGAGATTTGCCGTTTGGTTGAGGACGCCCGCGGACTCTTTGCACGATTCGAGACCTTGCCGATCGATGTGCTGACCTCGCTTGATGTGTTTCCGTGCGTCAATGAGGCCGTGCTCTCGCAGCTGTTCTGCTCGTTTGCCCAGGGCGCGGACCGTGTTGAGGATGCGCGCGCATTTGCTGCGCGTCGCTGCGACCTAAGCTGGTACCGTCGTGTCGAGAGCTACTTTGACCTACTCGCCGCTGTGGCCGATATGTGCGCGTTTAGGCAGGCGCACGCGGGCGGCTTCCATCTGGCGCAACCCCAGCAGGTATGGGATGCCTATACGTCCGATTGGTATGCCATGGATGCTGCCTATCGCCATATGTGCACCGCGTATCTGCGGGCGCGATCCGTCGAGTGCGATGTACTCGAGGAGCCTGCCCGCGCTGTGGCGGACTGGGCGGAGAATCTCTACAGTAACTGGTTCTTGGCGGATGCCAATGCCTGCTGGGCGGTCGCTGCGCAAGGGGAGTGGGCCGATTGCGGCTACATCGAGGGTCCCGAACGGCAGGATGAGTTCTACTGGCATGTGCTGCCCACCTTTGTGGGCTCTGCCAAAACGACGGTCGTTATCGTGAGCGACGCGCTGCGCTATGAGGTGGCCCGCGACGTTGCGGCACTGCTTGAGCGCGAGCGCGGCGGCAACGTCAAGGTCTCTAGCATGCAGGCGGTCTTTCCCTCCATTACCGAGGTGGGCATGCCCGCGCTGCTGCCGCACCAAGCGCTTGAGCTTGCAGCGGATGGTTCGTTTGTGCTGGTTGACGGCATGCCAACTGCGACGACTCCGCAGCGCGAGGCCGCACTTGCCCACGTTGAGCCCATGGCCCGCGCTTTGCGCTCGAGCGCATACCTCAACATGGCGGGAGTCGAGCGCAAAGCGCTGCTCAAAGACTCCAAGCTCGTTTATCTCTACCACAACAAGATCGATGCCACGGGCGAGAAGGCCGCTACGCAGGATGACGTCTTCGATGCCTGCGCGGACACCGTGGAGGAACTTGCCGCGTTGGCGCGCCGCGTGTGCACCGACGCCCCGGGCGCGCGTGTTGTTATGACGGCGGATCACGGCTTTATCTACACGCGTCGTGAGCTCAACGAGTGCCAGATGCTCGGCAAGCCAGACCTTCCCTTCCTTGACGCTCCTGTCATGTACGGCAAGCGTCATCTGGTGGTGCCCAACGAGGCCGTGGGCGAGCTTTCGGAAGAGGCATGCGGGGTGTTTGTTAATGTTGACATGGGACGTTTGGGCGCCGGTTTTGAGGGGTTTGCCCCGCGCGAGAACGTGCACTTCAAGCGTCCCGGCGGCACTAACAACTACGTCCACGGCGGCATGAGCCTGCAGGAGCTCTGCGTGCCCGTTATCGGTTTTTGGCGTGCGCGCTCGGGTTCCAAGGACTTTGTCGACACGCGCGCGGCGACGCTGCGCGTACTAAGTGAGGGACGCCGAGTGACCAACTCGCTCTTCTCGGTCAACTTGATCCAGGAAGAACCCGCCCAAGGCAAGGTTTTGCCGTGCGAGTACGAGCTGGTGTTTACCGATGCAAGCGGCAACGAGGTGAGCGATACGGTCAAGGCGCATGCTAACAAGACTTCTGTTAACTCGCAGGAGCGCGTGGTGCATGCCAAGTTTGCGTTGCATGCGGCGGATGGATTCTCGGCCAAGGGTCCGTACTATCTGGTCTGCCGCGAGCGCGAGACGGGCAAGATCGTTTGGCGCGAGACGTACACCATCGCTGTTTCGTTTGCCCCTGTTGCTGACTTTGGTTTTTAGGAGTGTGCCCTATGTTTGATAGCCATGACGACGATCTGTGGGAAGTTCCCTCGATTGATGTGAATGCGCCGGTGCAGGCTGCGGTGTCTGCAGGGGAGGCCGTGCCTGCCCCGGAGGCTGAGGCTGCTGCGTCGGCTCCGGAGGCCGTACCTGTCCCGGAGCCGGCGGTGGCCGCGGTACCCGATGAGGTTGCGGCGACCGCCGAGGACGAGTCTTCGACCGATGGCTATGCCCAGGCCGCGGCTGAGGCTCCCGAGGACGACGGCTACGACATGGATGTATTGGACGGCAAACTGCTCGAGCACTTTGGCGGCAAGATCGTGCGCAAGGACCTTACGGCCCTTATGAGGCGTGGCGCCAACGTGCCTACCTTTGTGCTGGAGTACCTGCTGGGCATGTACTGCTCAACCGACGACGAGGACGCCGTGACGGAGGGTCTGGGGCGCATCCGCAAGATCCTCACCGATAACTACGTGCGTCCCGACGAGTCCGAGCGCATTAAGTCTAAGATTCGCGAGCTGGGTCGCTTTACCATCATCGATAAGGTGACGGCCAAGCTCGACGAGTACAAAGACATCTACGTGGCGTCGTTTGCCAACCTGACCATTGAACCGTTTGTGATGCCGGCCGAGTACGTGCGCGACTATTCCAAGATTCTCCAGGGTGGTATTTGGTGCATTATGAGCATCGAGTATCGTCGTCCCATGGAAGAGGAAGACGAGTTTGGCATGGAAGTCTTTGGCGACGATGCGCCGCGCCGCTCCAAGGCCAAGCGCAAAAAGCGCGGGCCCGAGGACTCTCCGTTTAGCGTGGCGTCGCTCACGCCCATTCAGATGCCCAACCTGGACCTGGATGCCATGATCGAGGAGCGTCAGTATTTCTCGCGCGACGAGTGGCTCAACATGCTGCTGCGCTCTGCCGGTTATGAGCCCAGCGAGCTTTCGGAGAAGGAGCGCCTGCACTTTATCGAGCGCATGGTGCCGCTGATCGAGCGCAACTACAATCTGTGCGAGCTGGGTCCCCGCGGCACCGGCAAGAGCCATATCTACAAAGAGGTCTCGCCCTACGCCATTTTGCTTTCGGGCGGGCAAACCACCACGGCCAACCTGTTCGGCCGTATGAACTCCATGCGCGCCGATCGCGTGGGCTTGGTGGGCCATTGGGATTGCGTGACGTTCGACGAGGTCGCCGGCATGCGCTTTAAGGACACCAACGCCGTACAGATCATGAAGGACTATATGGCGAGTGGCAGCTACGCGCGCGGCCGCGACCAGATTAACGCCGATGCCTCCATGGTCTTTGAGGGCAACATCAACGACACCGTGCAAAACGTCCTTAAGACCACGCACCTGTTTGATCCGTTCCCGCCGGAGTTTAACAACGACTCGGCCTTCTTCGACCGTATCCACTATTACCTGCCGGGCTGGGAGATTCCCAAGATGCGCTCGAGCCTGCTGACCGGGCATTACGGCTTAATCACCGACTGCCTGTCGGAGTTTTGCAAGGAGATGCGCCGCAAGGACTTTACGCATCATATCGACCGCTACTTCCGCTTTAACAGCGACTTTAACAAGCGTGACGAGATTGCCGTGCGCAAGTCCTTTAGCGGCCTGGCCAAGCTGTTGTTCCCCGACGAGGCTATGGACAAGGACGACGTTCGTTGGCTGCTGGACTACGCTATCGAGGGCCGTCGCCGCGTAAAGGAGCAGCTCAAGATTATGGCGGGCGTCGAGTTTATCGATGTCAACCTGGGCTATATGGATGCCGACAATCCGCAGGACGTGCACGTGGTGCGCGTGCCCGAGCAGTCCGAGGATACGTTGATTCCCGATGGCCCGCTGCTGTCCGGTCACGTGTTTGGCGTGGGCAGGTCGCAGGGCGGCGAGGTTGCCGTGTACAAGCTGGAGAACAAGGCCGTTGCCGGCGAGTGCAAGTTTAAGCACGAGGGCGTTGCCTTTAACAAGCCGGTGCGCGATACGCTGGAGGCCGCGTTCGACAACTTTGTGAACCTGGCGAACCGTGTGGCGCCGGGCATGCACATTGGCTCAAAGGACTACCTGCTGTTCTATAACGACCTGCAGAGCAAGGGCCTGTCCGAAGAGGTCTCGCTTGCCGAGTTTGTGGGCCTGTGCTCCGCGGCGTGCAACCGCCCGGTAATGTCCGCGCTGGCGGTTCCGGGAATCTTGCGCATGTCGGGCTCTATGGACGAGATCCGCGGGCTCGAGGACATTATGCGCGTGGCCAAAAACGCCGGCGCCAAGCGCGTGATATTGCCGCTGAGCGCCATCGCGGGCCTGCAGAGCGTTTCGTCCGAGATTATCTCGGGACTGAGCCCGGTGTTCTACATGGATGGCGACCCGGTCGACGCCGCGAAGAAGGCGCTGGATCTGTAGGGGTGCGGGCGTGCGGGCTTGCGTACGCGTGGGCCCGCGAGCGTGTTGGCGTGTTCGGGTAAGGAGGCCTGCCATGGCAGACGAGCGTTCTGTTGGTGAGCTGCTCGACGAGCTGTTTGGCTTTGAGTCGGTGGCCAAGCGGCAGACGGCGCTTGAGCAGTACGATCGCGGGGAGTTGGTGCGCAATGCGCGCTCCCGCGAGCTACTGGCCGTGATCGGGGGCGTCGAGGCTGCCGAGCGTGCTGCGCGTGAGTCTGCCGTGCGGGCCGTTGACGGGTATGTAAGCCGCGTTGAATTTGATTCTCTTGCGCGCGCTCGCAAGCAGGTAGGCGTTGTGGGCCCGTTGCAGATGGAGCGGCGCTATGCTGCCTTTTTGCGTATGGAGGACAAGGCCGAGCTGTTGGCCCGCTTGGAGCAGACGCTTGCGTTTATCGAGGTAAAGCTGCGTGCCAATACGGCGGACAGGGTTCGTGCGGCGTACGATGCTGCGGGGGCTTTGGTGCTGCAGGGCGCGGCGCGTCTGAGTGACGTGTGCGTTGTGGATGCGGTGCCCCTGGATGCCGATCTGCTGTGCACGCAGTTGGAGCAGCTGCGTTGTGCCGCCGACGCAACGGACCTTGCCGGCATGATCACGGCGACGTTTGAGTCCGAGCTGAGTGCGACCGGCCCGCAGGGTGCTGACAGGTTTGCGAACGATGTGGCTGGCGATGTCACTGGCGATGTGGCGCTGGAGCGCGAGCTTGCGAATGTGCGTGGCGCTGCGCAGCGATCGCGCTTGGCAGCTCAAGCGTATCGGGCCGAGCGCGCTGCCCGCGTTGCAGGGAGCACGGTGGAGCCGGTATCGTTGCCGAAGTCTGCTTGCGTCGCGTGCGAGACGGGGTGCGATGCCGGAGAGCTTTCCGAGTTGCTCTCTCAGGTTAAGAAGTCGTTTGAGACTTATAGGTGCGTTGTTGCCGATGGCGGGTTGTTCCGTGCCTTTGGCACCGGTTCGCTGCATGGGATTTGCCGGGGTAGCAGTTATTTCGACTACGATGATCGGTTTGACGAAGACGTGTTGGTGGGCGAGTACGACGGTGCTACCAGGCACAATGTCCGGCGCGAGGTTGCGATTCCCGAGCTTGTGGACGAGGCTTCGGCCGACGGCGGCGACTCGCTCGAGGTTGCCGTGGCGCGCATGCGTGAGTTTAACGGACGGCGCTACGATGGGGTGCTGGATGAGGATCCTGCGCGCCATGTGAATGCGTTTTGGTATGGACTCAAAAAGCTCAGCCAGTACTGCGAGGCCGCCGTGCGTGTGGACGAGCGTGCTTGGGATTGCTTTATCGATAAGGTGCAGTTTGCTTACGACGAGCCCGTGGGGCGTTTAGCCACGCAGATGGATGACAAGCAGGTTGCGGCTTTTGTTGCCGCTGTGAATGCGCTCGGCGCTGCTGAGTAGGGGCCTGATCCGGTAGGGGGTCACCATGAAAATCGACATTAATGTTGACCAGCTGCGCGAGAGTATGATCGACCGTGCGGGGAGTGCAGCCGGCGTGGGCTTTCCGGCCGCCATGCTCGACGTGATGGATATCGAGGACGAGTCACCTCAAGAGCTCCTAGCCCGAGCCGAACGCGAAGGCCTCGACCTCCGCGACTTTGCCGTCGATGACGACTAAGGGAATGTGACAAAGGGACTGTCCCTTTGTCACATGGGGGACGGGGTGCCTGTGCCCGCGGCTGTGAGAAAATGCATGATAAACCGTCGCAACGGAGTCCAACGACGTCGCAGCGGTTTTATTATGGCCGCCCGCTGGCTAAGTGAGTAGGCTTTTTTGGAGATGCTGAGCACCCGACGAGTATTCTTCAGCAAAACCGCAGGTCACATACTTGTGCTTTGGTGACGTGGTCGGCGATTCAGCAAAAGTCTACTCACTTAGTTTTGCGTGATGCATCTTGTCCGCAACGAGACCCCAGCCGGGGTGATTCCATCGCAAATTCCGGTGACCGGGGGCAGCTAATTAGGCGCCGTATGGGTTGCGGTCGCGTTCGATGCGTTGGCGGATGTGGGCGTACTCGATTATCAGCAGCACCAGGAGTAGGGCCATGATGGCTAGGTAGCTCACCACGGCGCCCATCAGACCCAGCAGCTTAATCAGGTTCACCGGCAGCACCACGCTTACGGCGAAGCAGATCAGGTAGATCTTGGTGACGTCTCCAGCGTGGCGCAGCACCGTGATGATGGCGTAGATAAAGTCGATGGCCGCGGTGACGCCGCCGGCGACGACCATCAGCAGCGCCAGCGTACGGTAGCGTTCAAAGCTGAGGCCGTACATAAAGTTCATGAGGGAAATACCGGGACCTGCCATAAATGCGGCGCACATGCCGGTGATGACCACGATCAGCGCCATAACGGCAACAATAATCAGGTCAAAGCGACGACGCTTGCGAGGATTAGCCCAAATGCTCGACAAGCGCAGGAGCTGCGGTTTATAGATAAATCCAATGCTCAACAAAATAGCCTGCGCCGGAAAGAACAGGGCATTAAAGTACAGCTGATACTTGTAGGCCAGCGTGCCTTCCATCACGAACTTGGGCATGCTCTCGATAAGGTTGAACAGGAACAGCGCGCCAAAAAGCGGGGCGCACTGGATAAACAGGTGACCGACCTCGCGCAGGCTCACGCGGCGCGATTTTTCGGTTTCGAGCAGGGCGAGCGGCGCGGTGACCAGAACGAGCGAGGCGATCGCGGTAACACCCATGGCCATGGCGGCGATGGGCATGCTGCGCGTGAGGAACAGTACCACGCTAAAGACCGCGATGACGCCGACGGATCGTAGCGTTTGGCTCATGCCGGCCAGGTAGAGTTTGTCGGCCTGCTGCAGGCGGCCCTCGTACACGTCGGCAATGCCGTCGATCACCTTATACAGGTAGACGCCCAGGCCGATTGTGGCCATCTGCGCATCGTAGCCGCGGGCGCTGCTGTATACCAGGCCGCATGCCAGCGCGAGCGCTCCGCAGATCCAGCGGTTGAGCTGGTAAGAGGCAAAGGACGTCTTTTCGTCGATGTCCGAGACCTGGAAATTGCGCACGCCGTAGTTGCACGCGATCATGATGAGCGTGCCGGTGACAAAGGCGATGGAGAATTTGCCAGCCTCCTCGGCGCCCACGAGCTGTGTGGACACGATGGTGAGCAACGGAAACGCCATGCCCCATACGGCGGTGCCCAGGGTATTCCAAAGGTAGTCGCGACGGGTGGCGTGATCTTCGTACTCGGCTTCTTGCGTGGAGAAGCCGCCGCCGTAGACGGCTCCGAGCAGGCGGTTCCACCAGGCATTGACCATGCGGTGGATGGGGCCGGGCTGGCGATCGCGCTCGCGGCGACGGCGTGTGGCCTGGCTGCTGTCGGGACCGCCGGCGTTACGCTGGCTTAGCTCTTGGATTCGTGCGAGCTCCTCGGCGGTGTGCGATGCGGGGAACAGGCCGTTCTCGATGCGTCCGCCCTGCCCGTGCGCCCCGTCCGATACGGTGGGGTCGGCGACGCCATTGCGGCGGGCGATGGCGCGGCGAATGCTATCGATGGGCGTGATGCTCAAAGCGGAGTCCTTTCTATTGCTGCGCTCTAGTATAGACGCGACGGTGTTCGTTCGTGTTTTTGAACAGGTTGTTCGATAATTTCGGCGGCGCCATTCAGTAGCCGGCACTCGGGGACGTTCCT
>UQWQ01000029.1 GCA_900544755.1 uncultured Collinsella sp.
ATGGACGTCCATCAGCGCCCCGCCCCTCTCTCAAAAACAAAAACCACCACAAAGGCGTCTGTCCCCTTTGTGGTGGTTTTGGTCGGTTAGCCTTCGAGCTGCGCCAGCTTGTAGCGGTAGGCAGCGGCGATAACGTCTTTGCAGCCTTCGCGCCCCAGCTTGGCGCGGTTGACGACGATATCCTTACCGCTCGTCATCTTCCACTTGCCGGCGCTGTAGCGCTTATAGAACGCCTCGCGCGCCTTCTGCTGCTGTTTGACCAGCTTGGCGCCCTTCTTTTTGTTGAGGCCACGCTTCTTGCGCACAATCTCGACGCGGTCCTCAAAGGGAGCGGTCACCAACACGGCAATGTGGTTGGGGTTGTTGCGAAGCAGGTAATCGGACAGACGACCTTCGATAATGCAGCTCTCGGTCTCACCCAGGTCCAAAATCACCTGGCTCATCTTTTGGAACAGCTTGTCCGAGTACGAACGGGCGTCGTAGCGGTCGGGCAAAAACGCCATGTTCTCCACGGCCAGGCGCTCATCATAGGCGGCCATCTTATCGAGCGACTCGCCCGCGCGCAGCGACGCACGCACCAGCAGCTCGTTGTCGTACAGCGGAATCCCCAACTCGTCGGCAAGCATGCGACCAATCTCGTGGCCCTCGGCGCCAAAGTCGCGCGCGATGGTAATGACCACAGGATTCTTCTTATTCTCCAGATCGCTCATCGCGATTCCTTTCTAACAAATGAGAAAAAGGCTGTTTCCATTTCTCATTTTGCCCCTACCTCTGTCCTGGTTTCCCAAGTGCGGCAGATTGCCCCGAAAGAGGAGCGCCGCGTACTAAATGTACGCAAGCGACGATTGAGGGGCAAGGTGCCGTGCTTGGGGAAGCAGGACTATGCGGCTACGATGCGGCGTTGATAGGCTCTCACCAGCAGCGAGATACCAAAGTTGAGCACAAAGTACATCGCAAACACCAGACCGTAGAGCATAAGCACCTGCGACAGATCGATCGCGTGGGCCATCACGACGTTTGCCGTGTACATGAGTTCGGCCACGTTAATGCCCGAAAGATACGAGCTGTCCTTGATGACGGTCGTGCACTGGCTAAACAGCGCCGGGATGATTGTCTTAAACGTCTGCGGCAGAATGATGTAGCGCATGGTGGCAAAGAAGCCAAAGCCCTGGCTCTGCGCCGCCTCAAACTGGCCGCGCGGAATCGAGTTGAGGCCGCCGCGCACAATCTCGGCCATAACAGCGCTGGTAAACAGCGTAAAGGCGATGGTCGAAATCACAATGTCCAAACCCTGCACCGTAAAGTAGATAAACAGGATCCACAGCAGGTTCGGCGTGCAGCGGAACAGCTCGATATAGGCGCTCACCAAAATACGGAACGGGCGGGGCGCATAGCTTTTAACAAGCGCCAGCACCGTGCCAAAGATGAGCGAGAAAAAGATCGACAGCGCCGAGATCTCGATGGTTTTAACAAAGCCGCCCCAAATGTAGAGCAGGTTGGTCGCGTTGAAGATTTCCATGCGCTAGGCCTCCTCTACGTTGTCGAGCCCCAGCTCGGCGAGGCTCACGCCGCGCGGACGCTCCTTGGAGCGGCGCTCGAGCCACTGCACCAGCATGGCGAGCGGAAAGCAGATGATGAAGTACATAAGGCAGCAGACGATGTATCCCTGCAGGTAACCGTACAGACTCACAAAGTTGTCAGAACGATACATAAGGTCGCCGCCGGCCACGAGCGCCAGCACCGACGTGTTCTTGACCAGGTTGAGCGCCTGGTTACACAGCGGCGGCAGAATGATCTTGAATGTCTGGGGCAGCACGATGTACCAGTATGCCTGCGCACGGGTGAAGCCCTGGCTCTGGGCCGCCTCCATCTGACCGCGCGGAACCGCCTCGATACCGGTGCGGATGACCTCCGAAATGTAGGCCGCGTGATACAGACCCACACCCAAGAAGCCCAGCACGAACGGCGCGATGCGCACCGGCTGGTCGGCACCGGTTATGGCCTGCAAAAACTGCGGACCGGCCATGTACATAAAGAGCACCTGAACGGGCAACGGGGTGTTCTGGTAAAACTCCACGTACACGCGGCTTATGGCGCGCAGCACGCGCGAACGGGTGGTAGAGAACACACCCAGCAGCGTGCCCAGCACCAGCGACAGCAGCAAACCGGCAACGACCACCTGCAGCGTCACGCCAAAGCCCTCCCAGAAAGGCCCCATGTTTTGAAATGTCGTCGACCAACGGTCGGCGTCAAATAATCCTTCGAGCATTTGATTCCTTCCTTGGACGATGCGCCTATACAAGACCCCAGGTCTTGACCTCTTGGTCGAGCCAGCCGTCGGCCAGACGATCGCAAATCACCTGATCGACCACGGCCGAAAGGTCGCAGCCCTTCTTGGTCGCCACGCCGTAGCCCTGCTCGCCAAACTTGACCTCGGGCTGCAACAGCTCAACGGTCTCGTTCATGTAACCGGCCAGCGTGGAGCGGTCCATGGCAAAGACGTCGATATTGCCGGCGTCGAGCGAGCTCTTGATGATGGGGTAGCCGCTAAAGGCCCTAAACTCGGGCTTGCAGCTAAAGCCGTTGTCCTTGATCATCTGCTCGATCAGGCCCTGCGTGGTGGCACCCTGGCTCACGCCGATGACCTTGCCGTCCAGGTCCTCAATCGAGGTAAAGCCCGAACGCTTCTTGACCATGAGTCCCACGTAGTCGGTGCGGTACGGCGTCGAGAAATCCCAGCTCTTCTTGCGCTCGTCGGTGATGGTGTAGGTCGCTGCGACCACGTCGAGTTGGCCGTTATCGATCAGCGGGCCGCGTGTCTTGGGCGTTACGTCGGTAAACTCGACAAGCTCCTGGGCACGGGCTTCCTTGTAGCTCACGCCAAAGACGGCAGCGGCGATCTGGTAGCACAAATCGACTTCCATGCCCTCAAAGCGGCCCTTGGCGGTGTCGTAATAGCCATAGCCGGGAACGTCCTTCTTGACGCCGGCATTCAGATGACCACGCGACTTAATGGCCGCAAGCTTGGACCCCTTGTCGGAGCCCTCGCCGCTGGTAGAGTTACCGCAACCGGTGAGCACGGTCCCCGTCAGCGCGAGCATGCCGGCGCCCGCCAGCTGCAAAAAGTGACGGCGCGATACAGCCGCCCTCGTCATATCCGTCATGTCCATCACCGCGCCTAGTGCAGAATCTTGGACAGGAACTCGCGGCAGCGCGGGTTCTCGGGGTTATCGAAGAAGTGCTCGGGCGTGCCCTCCTCCAGGATGCGGCCGTCCTCCATAAAGATGACGCGGTCGGCCACCTGGCGCGCAAAGCCCATCTCGTGCGTCACGCAGATCATGGTGATATCCTCCTGCGCAAGCTCAATCATAACGTCCAAGACTTCCTGGACCATCTCGGGGTCGAGCGCCGAGGTCGGTTCGTCAAACAGGATGATGGGCTGCTTGGTGCACAGGGCACGGGCGATGGCGATGCGCTGCTGCTGACCGCCCGAGAGGTTCTGCGGATACTCGCCGGCCTTATGCGCCATGCCGACGCGCTTGAGCGCGGCGATGGCGATCCCGGTCGCCTCCTCCTTGCTCTTCTTTTGCAGCTTGATGGGCGCGAGCGTCAGGTTACCGAGCACCGTCATGTTGGGATACAGGTTGAACTGCTGAAACACCATGGAGCTATACTTGCGAGCCATCTCCAGGTGGTTCTTTTTGGTGAGCGGCGTACCGTCGATGACGACCTCGCCCGATGTGGGCTCCTCAAGATAATCGACGCAGCGGATGAGCGTCGACTTTCCCGAGCCGGAAGGCCCGATCATTACGAGCTTCTCGCCGCGCTTGACGGTGAGGTTGATATCTTTGAGCACATGCAGGTCGCCAAAGTACTTGTTGAGATGCTTGATCTCGATCATGTCTGCCATGAATGTCCCTTCCCTGCGTTTACACGAGTTGAACTATTGTACGGAAAGAACCACATTTCCGCAGTCCACACTGCGCCCCCGTAAAGAACCCGCAATCTTCCACCCACTCATTGGGGACGGACTTAAATGAGTACCCCCGTGGCTACTCATTTAAGTCCGTCCCCAATGAGTGCAACCGCCCTTGTTGAGCATAAGTCAGCGAAAACCCGTACACGCGAGCAAGGTGACGTGAAATGAAAGGGCGCAGACCTTATGGTCGCGCCCTTGAAATTGAACGTCAGATTGCCGTGTGTACGGGTTTGCAGCGTCGAGCCGTTACGCGGTTTGGTAAAACCGCGTAACAAATTACGCCAATTTCGCTCCGACGATCTTTGCCGCCGCAGGCTTGTCGAAGTTGCCGCCGGTGGCCTTACCCAGAGCGCCCATGACCTGGCCCATCTGCTTCTTGGACGTGGCACCCAGCTCGGCGATAACCTGCTCGATCAGGACCCCGAGCTCCTCGCCCGAAACCTGCGCGGGCAGCAGGCTCTCCAGAATCTTGACCTGCTCGGTCAGGTTATCGGTACGCTCTTGGTCGGTGCCGGCCTTGATGGACATCTCCAGCGTCTCGCTCGTCTGCTTAATCAGACGCTTGATCATGCTGTTGACGTCTTCCTCGGTCACATCGCGACGCTCGTTGACCTCGATGTTCTTCACTTCGGCCTTAACCTGGCGAATGATAGACAGGCGAACCTTGTCCTTGGCCTTCATGGCCGCAATCATTTCCTTCTGCAGCTCTTCGTTGGTCATCTGCAAATCCTCCTCAATAGCGTGGGCGGCACTCGCACGAGCACCGTCCCATGATTACTCAGTCGTCGACGAATCGTCGGTCGAGCTCTTGGTAACGCCCTTCAGGCTCACGTTGTAGGGCACATCCTTGGGCATGGGGTTGACGGTGATGTCGGCGTCCTTCTTGTACTGCTCCAGCCACTCGCTGTACGCAGTGCTCTCTGCCTGCGTCTTCACCACGTTGGAAACGTACTTTTTGATGGCCTTGGGCACCTGGTTGATGTCATCAACCTGATTATCGACATGGAAGTAGTCGGTGCACTTGATGATGTGGTAGCCGTACGTCGACTCGACCACGTCGCTCACATCGCCCTTGTTGAGCCCGTCGAGCGCCGTCTGGTAGCTGTCGACGAAGGTGGTGAGCTTATCCCAACCCACATCGCCCTTCTTCTCCTTGGAGCCGGTGTCGTCGGAATATTGCTCCACGGCGTCCTCAAAGCTCAGCTCGCCGGAGTTGATCTTCTCCAGGCACTCCTGCGCCTTGGCTTTGGCGGCGGCCTTGTCCTCGTCAGATGCGTCGGAATCAACCATAATCAGGATGTTCGACGAGCGGCGGGCATCGTTGTAGTTAGACAGGTTCTCGTTGATGTAATCGACGATCTCGCTGTCCTTGGGCTTGCTGGTGGGCGCCACGGCGTCCTTAAGCTTTTGCTGTGCCAGGTTCTCCTTGAGCGAGTCCTTGTAGGTGTCCTCGGTATAGCCGTAGGTCTTAAGGGTCTTCTTAAAGGCCTTGGCACCGCCCGCGCTCTTGCACGCGTCCTTCCAGGCCTTCTCGACTTCCTCGTCCGACACCGTCACACCGTTTTCCTTCTGCGCCTGCTGAAGCAGAATCTGCTGCGTGTAGGAATCGATGAGCTGCTTGCGGTACTTTTTGGGCGTGAGGTCGTTGTCGACCAGATACTGCGCCCAGTCCTTGTCCTTGGTGTAACCGTAGGACGTGCGCATGCTCATGATCTGCTTGGTCACGGTGTCCTCGGTGAGGTTGGTGCCGTTGATGGTGGCGGCGACGCCGCCGGTAAGCTTGTAGCTCGAGGTATCCTCCGCCTGCGACATGAGACCGGAGCACGCCATGGCCGAGACGGAAAGCAGCATTGCCAGCACGCCGATAACCACCAGGACGATCTTGACGGTCTTGGACACATAGGTCTTGCGCTGCTTCTTACGAGAGCTGGAGGCAGCGCGAGCCTGTTGCTCGGGCGTCGGCGCGACCTCGGGGTTCTTTTTCTTGTTTGCCATGTTTGGCCTTTCACATCACGAATCGAACAAACGCCATTGTGTCACAACGCGGCCCCCGCGACACACCTGGTGCATGGGGGACAGGTTAATCTGCACCATTTTGGTGCAAAGGGGACAGCTCTGGCAGCTGGCAGTTAGGGACGTTCCTTTTCTGCCGGCAGTTAGGGACAGTCCCCAAGTGCCGGCCCTAAAAGTGACGGCGGATGGCATCGACCATGCCTTGGCTTGTGGTCTGGCCAAGTACATCGGCTGCGGCGTCGGCATCCATAAAGATATTCATAAGCGATTGCAGGGCCTCGACCTGGCCGCCCGGCTCGGCGATGCCCAGATTGATGATGATCTGCGCCGGCACGGGGGAACCCATGCCCGCCATAGCATTAAACGTCACGGGCGCCGCGGGCTTCACCACCGCGATATAGGGCTTAGCCACAAACCCCGGATCGGTGTGCGGGATGGCGATGTTTGCCGCCGGCATGGCAAGACCCGTGGGATAGGCATCCTCGCGCGTGCGGACGGCATCGAGCCAACCGGGCGCAATGTAGCCGCGAGGCGCAAGCTCGTCCTCGAGCCGCGCAAACATCTCATCCGGCGTCGCGCACTCCCAATCAAAAAACACCAGCTCGGGCGAGAATAGCATCTCGGCGTTATCCGCCATACCGTCCTCCAAAGTTGCATGAGGTTCACAATGCCCCATATGATAACGAAACGAGGCAGGCAAGGTTAGCCGAGGATTCCAATCATATCGAGTGCGCGGGCAGGCGTCAGGCAAACTTCGGGCATCGCCTCCAGCATGCGCCGGTCACTCGTGACCACGTAGTCAACATCTGCCGTCTCGCCCGAAGCGATGATGAGGTTGTCTTCAAGATCCGGCATGCGCTTGCCAAGCATGCGCGCCATCTCGCACTCTGCCAACGAAAGCGGGGAGGCGGTTGCCACCTGCGTCATGTGCTCAATGCAGGCCCACGACGCCGAGGCAAACGACACGTTAATCCCATTCACATTCCGCCGGGCTAGTCGCCGAGGCAAAATATAGAACACGTCTTTTGCCGTCGTTGGCGCATACAGAAGGTCGATCTTTCCCACCTCGGCCAGTTCAACCAATCTTTTCGCTTCGTCGAACGCCCCCTCTTGCAGGTAATAATCGAGCCAAACGTTTGTGTCTACCAAGAGTCGTTTTGCCGCAATCATCGGCAATTCGCCTCTATGCCAGCGATCATCGCATCGTACAAGTCGTCGCGTACGGCATCCCAGTTGTCTGCCGATGATTCAGCTGGCGCAAAATCCGCCGCGCTCAACCCCAATGAGAAAAAAGCCAGCCCGCATCCCTGCTCGGCCAGACTCTCCGCACGGGGTGCCTCGCACCTATCCTCCACCATAAATCCTGGCAACGTCTGATGCTCGACAAGGTAGGTCCAAAGCGCACGAATAGCGTCACTCGGCCCCAGCCCATTGCGAGTCAGGACCGCATCGCCGCCAGCCTTGAGCATAGGGTCGATTCGCGTGTTGAGCTGCACTGTTGCTGTTGCCATGGCGACTCCTCTCTGCTTGCTAGCAGTATAGCAAACTTGAGAGGCCACACAAAAAGAGCCCCGCCCGCGTACGGACGGAGCCCTATCAGCTTTTTTCGATCGCTTGCGTCCCAAAGAGCGCTCAGCGAACTCTCTTACACGCGACTAGCGTGCCGCGTCAATTGCCACTTTGCCGCTCTCCAGCACGTGGACGCGGCCGTCAGCGAGCATCTGAATAACCTCGGGATACAACACGTGCTCAATCGCGTGAATGTACTCCTCGAGCGTGTCGACGTCCCAGCCTTCCTCGACGGCCAGCGCGCGCTGGGCGATGATGGGGCCGTTGTCGTAGACCTCGTTGGCAAAGTGCACGGTCACGCCGGTCACCTTGACGCCGCGCGCAAAGGCATCGTCGATCGCATGCGCGCCGGTAAAGCTCGGCAGCAGCGCCGGATGCAGGTTCACCACGCGGTTGGGAAACGCCGCCAGCAGCGGCGTGTGCACCATGCGCATGTAGCCGGCCATGACCACATACTCGCAGCCGCGCTCGAGCAGCTCGTGCGCGATGATCTCGTCGGCGGCGATGGGGTCGGCATAGACATCCTTGGACAGCGTAAGCGTCTGGATGCCCGCACGCTCTGCACGTTGCAGACCCTTGGCCGAAGGACGGCTCGACACCACAAGCTCAATAGAAGCGTTGAGCTTGCCGGCGGCAATCAGATCGATCAGCGCTTGCAGGTTGGTACCCGAACCGCTGATGAGCACACCGATCTTGAGCGGCTCAGCCGTATCGGTGCCAGTCGGACGGGTATAGGGCACAAAGTCCAGGCCCTCGGCAGCAGCCATCTGCTCGTTAGCGCTCATCGGAGTACACGACCTTACCGGAACCCTCGACGCACTCGCCCACGCGGAACGGCTTCTCGCCCAGCGCGACCAGTGCCTCGGTCACGGCGGCCTCGTCCTCGGGGGCGACGATCAGACACAGGCCGACGCCCATGTTGAAGGTCTTGCATGCCTCGTTGGGCGCAAGCTCGGCCTGGCGCGACACGTAGGTGATGACGGGCGGAACGTCCCAACCCATCTCGGCACCGTTGCGGGTGACCACGGCGTCGACGTCATCGGCGAGCGCACGGTTGAGGTTCTCGGTAATACCGCCGCCAGTGATGTGGGCGATGGCGTGCACGTTGGCGCCGCCGCGCAGCAGCTCCAGGATCGGCTTGACGTAGATGCGCGTGGGGGCCAACAGAGCGTCTGCCAGCGATGCACCGCCGAGCTCCTCGAGCGGACGGCTCAGCTCCTCGGCCTTAGCGACGGCCTCGGGCGTGCCCGGCTTAACGCCGTCGACGCCAATGACCTTACGCACGAGCGAGTAGCCGTTGGAGTGCACGCCGGTGGAAGGCAGGCCCAGGATCACATCGCCCGGGCGGACGTTTGCGGGGTCGAGCATCTTGGGACGGTCGACGACGCCCACGGTAAATCCGGCAAGGTCGTAGTCGGCAGGAGCCATGACGCCCGGGTGCTCGGCCATCTCACCGCCCACGAGCGCGCAGCCCGCGAGCTTGCAGCCGTCGGCCACACCCTTGATAATCTTTACCATGTGCTCGGCCTCGATGTGACCGATGGCAACGTAGTCCAGGAAGAACAGCGGCTCGGCGCCCGAAGCCAGAATATCGTTGACGCACATAGCGACCAGGTCCTGGCCAACCGTCTCGTGACGGTCCATGATCTGGGCGAGCACGAGCTTGGTGCCCACGCCGTCGGTACCGCTAATCAGGATCGGGTCTTCCATATCCTTGAGCGCGGCGGCCGAGAACAGGCCGCCAAAGCCGCCGATGCCACCGATAACCTCGGAACGGTTAGTGTCCTTGACCATCTGCTTAATCGCGTCGACGGCGCGGCCGCCCTCGGCGGTATCGACGCCGGCGTCCTCGTACGTCACATGCTTGCTGTCGCTCATCTGAGCCTTCCTCTCCCACTACCGTGGCGCCGCACGGGCGCCAAACGGTGCTCATAGTTGCGTTCATTTCGGCGCGCGCCATAACAGCACGCGCCGTCATATCAACAAAACAGCAGGTAAAACCTACCAAAATAAACCTGTCCCCATATGGCAGGTTTTATGCCTCGCCGTGCTCCTCTTCCCAGCTGCGGTCGTCGTATTTCTCGATCACGGCGTCGTCGTCAAAGTGCAGCGGCTTGTCCAGGTTGCGGGGCTTAAAGCCCTCCATAAACTTGTCGCGGCCAAAGCTCTCGGGAATCGCCACGGGGTAGCGGCCGGTAAAGCACGCATCGCAGTAACCGCCCTTGGGCATGACCTTAAGCAGGCCCTCGACCGAAAGGAAGGCCAGCGAATCGGCGCCGATATACTCGCAAATCTCGTCGACCGTCTTGTTGGCGCTGATAAGCTGCGACTGCACGTCGGTATCGATACCGTAGAAGCACGGCCAGATGACCTCGGGCGAGTTGATGCGGATGTGAATCTCCTTGGCGCCGGCGTTGCGCAGCATCTTGACGAGCTGCACCATGGTGGTGCCGCGCACAATGGAGTCGTCGATAACGACCAGGCGCTTGCCCTCGATGTTGTCGCGCAGCGGGTTGAGTTTCATACGCACGCCCATGGCGCGCAACTCCTGCGTAGGCTCGATAAACGTACGGCCCACGTAGCGGTTCTTGATAAGGCCCTCGCCAAAGGGAATACCGCTCTCGTGCGAATACCCCTCCGCAGGCGGCAGGCCGGAGTCGGGCACGCCGATGACCAGGTCGGCCTCGACAGGCTCCTCATGTGCCAGCTGACGACCCATGTCGTAACGGCAGGCATAGACGCTCTTGCCGTTCATGATGGAGTCGGGACGGGCAAAGTAGACCTGCTCAAAGATGCAGTTGGCGGGCTCTTCGGCTGCAGGCACGCCCTGCTCGGATACCAGGCCCTCGGCGCTGATGCGCAAGATCTCGCCGGGACGGACGTCACGGACGTACTCGGCACCCACGATGTCGAGTGCGCAGGTCTCGGAAGCAACGACCCAGCCGCCGGCGCGCGTGACACGGACGGCAGAGTCGACCGTCGCGGCGCCGTCCTGCGACGGCAGCTGCGAAACGGCTGCGGCATCGGCCTGGTCCAGACCCTCGTCCACCAGCTTGCCCAGCACGAGCGGGCGAATGCCGTGTGGATCGCGGAATGCGTAGAGCGCCTGCTCGTTGATGAGCGTCATGGCGTAGCCGCCGCGCACGAGCTCCATGGTCTTGCGAATACCCTCGCGCAGGTGGCCCGTACGCTGGGTAAAGTAGCCGATAAGCTTGGTCGCGACCTCGGAATCCGAATTGGAGAGGAACGGCACGCCCAGCTCGATCAGCTGACGGCGCAGCTCGTCGGTGTTGACGAGGGTGCCGTTGTGCGCGAGCGCGATAATGACGCTATTGATGGTAGAGAGGTGCGGCTGAGAGGCTTCCCAGCTCTTGGCGCCGGCAGTGCCGTAGCGCACATGACCCACGGCCAGCTGGCCGGAGAGCGTCGACAGGTCGGCGTTGGAGAACACGCGGTCGAGCAGGCCCAGATCTTTGCGGACCATAACCGTGCCGCCGTCACCCACGGCGATTCCAGCCGATTCCTGGCCACGGTGCTGCAGCGCACGCAGGCCAAAGTACGTCAGTCGAGCCACGTCGCGATCGGGCGCCCATACGCCGAAAATGCCACATTCCTCATGCAGCTGGTCGGAGTCCGGATCATACGTCGACATGGTGTTCACCTGTCCCGCGGCACGCTCGGCCGCGCGGATGGTTTCTTGAGACATGGTATCCCCTCAGAGCCTCGTATTTTTGGCGTTACCTGCCCTATTATACGCACGGCAAGACAAGCACTCCCGCGCATGAACAGCGCTTTTTAAAAGCCCACCGAGCTAATAATCAGTTTTGTTGCCAAACATTTTATCGGTCTGTCCAGTGCAAGCGCCCGCGCCCCCCAGATGGCCGCCGCGTCCACCGTTGGGGATTACAAAGTTGCAATTGGGACGTTCGTCCTGTCTTTTGGCAGGTCGGCGGCGTATCCTTATAACCTACAACAAAGCGAGAAAGGTTCTGTATGGATCGAAACGAACTCGACCCCAGCGTCCCCAGCGCCACAGAGGTCAAGAAGATTCCCCTCATCATTAAGGTGTACGCCGTCCCGTGCATCCTTTCCGGCGTGGGCACGCTCCCGTCGGTCGCTGCCTTTATGTGGCAGGTCATCACGGCACTTGTTAACGGCAACGCCACCGAAAAGCTCGGCGACAACACGCTCGTCGCAGTCGGCCTTATCGTCGCCGGCATCATGCTCTCTGCGGCAAGTGCCGTCATCCTAATCATCTTTGGCCTGGACCTTATCAAAAACCAGCGCCGCAACGCCGCCCGCCTGTCCTACATCCTTATTGCATTCACCGTCGTCGAGCTTTTGGTCGACGTGATGCTCCAGGGCATCGGGCCCTTCCTGCTGCGTCCCGCGATCCAGCTCGGCATCCTTGTTGCACTTTCGGCAACCGTCGACCCCACGCTGCGTCAGGAGCGCGAACTGCAGCGCCGCCTGCAGGAGATGCTCGACCGCGACGCCGCCGCCGAGGGCATGCTCGGCCGCAATGAAACCGGCGAGGGCTACATCAAGCTCAACTACTTCAACCTGTTCTGGGTGTTCTTTGTCTGCTGCATACTCGGCCTGATCGCCGAGGACATCTGGCACATGACGGTCGACGACCCGGGCGTCTATCAGAACCGCGCCGGCATGCTGTTTGGCCCCTTCAGCCCCATCTACGGATTTGGCGCCGTGCTCATGACCATGGTGCTTAACCGCTTCTACAAAAAGAACCCCATCATCATTTTCCTGGTGAGCGCCCTGCTCGGCGCCAGCTTTGAGGTGTTCGTGGGCTGGTTTATGCAGACCGCGTTTGGCGTGGTCTCGTGGAGCTACTCGCACATAACGCTGTTCGGTTTGCCCGATCCGCTCGTGGTCCTCACGGGCGGACGCACCTGCACGGGCTTCGCCTGCCTGTGGGGCCTGGGCGGCCTCATCTGGATCAAGCTGCTGCTGCCGAGGCTGCTTAAGCTTATCAACAAGATCCCCTGGAAGAGCCGCTACTCGGCCACCGTCATCTTTACCGTTATCATGCTGGTCGACGGCGTCATGACGCTGCAGTCGCTCGACTACTGGTACCAGCGCGTTAACGGCACGGAGCCGGACATTCCCGTCGCACAGTTCTACGGAGAGCACTTCGATAACGAGTACATGGAAAACCGCTTCCAGAGCATGACCATGAGCCCCAAGGATGCGACGCGCGTGTAGCGCCCACCGCGCCCAAAACGCAAAATGCCCGCCGGTATCACACGTACCGGTGGGCATTTTTATAAACGATCCTTCTATCGACGCAAGCCTCTACGCCTCGCGCTCGACCTCACTCACGCATTCGTTCTTAATGGTGCCAACGAGCGCCTGCAGCGCATCGACCACGTGCGGGCGAATGTCCCCGCCGATGAGCACGAGCATGATGTCGTCACCTACGGCAAGCTCGCCGCTTGCCAGCCACACACGCACATAGCCGATACCCGGCATCGCACGCGTCGCCTCGATAGCAGCCTGCACCTTCTGAGCATCGAAGCCAAACACCATGCCGCCCACCTTATGCCCAGGCGCCACGCCATCGGTCTCGACTCCGCGCACCTCAGCCTTGGGCGTCGCGCGCACCACACCGTTATGCGTCAGATACATCCCACAGCCTGCCGCCGAAGCATCGGCCTTGGCCTCGCGCAGCCAAGCATCAATCGAAGGCATCAATTTGCCACTCTCGAGCATCATTTCTCCCTTACCGTCGTCGAGTAGCCAATTTGGGACGGGGCCTTTTTAGCTACTCTCGAACAACTTATTCCTCGACCGGCGTGAGCACCATGACGGCGCGTGTGTTGCTCAGCGACAGCGAACGACAGGTCACAAGCGTTACAACCTTAGTTGCCGAAGCGGCACGATCGGTGGCATCACTCGCCACGGCAGAAGCGCCGTCGAGCATCTCGGACAGGTAGTTCTTGAGTCCGTCGTCGCCCTCAAAATTGGTCGTGCGCGCCTTGGCATACGTGTCCTCGACCACCTTGGTCGCCAGCGGACGCAACTTATACGTCGCATCGCGCGTGATGTAGTACACATATTCAACGCTATCGAACGTTGCCTGGTCAGTCGTATCCGAAATCACGTTGAACATCGACCCATCGTTCATATGGTGGCCGTAGATCGTGGTCTGCTGGTCGACCATTCCCGGCGCGGTGTCATCGCTATCCAAGAAGA
This sequence comes from uncultured Collinsella sp., assembly GCA_900544755.1. Lineage (GTDB taxonomy): Bacteria > Actinomycetota > Coriobacteriia > Coriobacteriales > Coriobacteriaceae > Collinsella. The sequence goes on from UQWQ01000029.1 coordinate 13,775, forward strand.
TGGCACCCGAGGCGTTAGACGTGCCATCGAACAGCGTGTTGAGGTATTTGGAGTTGTTGTTGGTCTGCACCACGGGATAGTTGATGTTGGTTCCCGGCACGTAAATCCAACCCACAATCTCGGGGTTCGTCTGAGCAAGTGCATCAAAGTCGATAATCGGCACGCCGCTGGCGTCCTTATCGCTTACATATTGCTTCTCGATTTTCTGATACGAATCGCTCGCCTGCTTATAGCCAATCTGGGCATTGATAAAGATGGCAGCGGCGGCAACAATCAGACCGATGCCCACGATGATGAGCAGAATAGGAATGATGGAGCGGCGCTTTTTACGCGGCGACTCGGTGTAATCCGACGGCGTGGCATGCGATGAAGACCGGGGCGGCTTCTTAGCGGTGCTATAAGATGAAGGTCGATATGCGGCCGGCGCGTCCTGTCGACGATGCTTCGCCGGCGTCACGGGGCGCGGCGCGCGCGGCTGCTGAGGAGAGGATGTCCGACCCTGCTGTGGCGCGCGGGCTGCTCCCGACGTGGCTGGATCGGGAATCCGAGAAGCCGAAAAACGCTTTCCCTGATAGTCGGACATGGCTCTCCTTATGCTGCAAATGGACTGGCAGAGCGCTTAGGCGTCAGCCATCTCCTGCTTCATCTTCTCGATAACCTTGCGGTACTCAGGGTCGCATGCGCCCAGAATCTGCGTGGCGTAGATGGCAGCGTTCTTGGCACCGTTGATGGCCACACAGGCAACGGGCACGCCCGAAGGCATCTGCACCATCGACAGCAGCGAGTCCATACCACCCAGATCGCTCGTCTTCATAGGCACGCCGATGACCGGCAGCGGCGTAAAGGCCGCCACGACACCGCCCAGGTGAGCAGCCTTGCCCGCAGCAGCGATAATCACCTTGATGCCGCGGTCAGCAGCAGTCGAGGCCCACTCATGGACCTTCGCCGGCGTACGGTGCGCGCTTGCAATCACGAGCTCATAGGGCACGCCTAGCGCCTCGAGCTCGGCGGTGCAACCTTCCATCACGCCCAGATCGGACTTGGAGCCCATGATGATCCCGACAACCGGCTTCTGATCTGCCATAAACAAAGACCTCCTGTTGAGAGCGGTGACGCGGCGAATCCGCGACCCTTAACTGCAAATAATTCAAGTATAGCCGCCGATGCTGATGTGTTCGGCGGGAGACGGAACGCTTTGCGAGATTAAGGCCGAAGGATCGGAGCTTTCCGCCTACATTCAAAAAGCGTGCCCACCGTCCTTGGGTGGGACGGCGGGCACGCTTGCTTAGCTGTTGCTGGGGCTACTTAGCCTTGCTGCGACGATGGAAGAAAGCGCCGATCGCGGCGATGATGGCGCCAAGACCACCGACGGTCGCGACGGTCGCCGCCGTCTGGTCTCCGGTATTGGGAATCGCCGAACCGTTCTTCTTGCTGCCCTGGGCCTTGTCGCCTGCGGGCTTGCCCGCCTGGTTGCCGCCGTTCGAGCCATTGCCGGAACCCTGGTTGCCCGAGCCGCCCTGATTGCCGGAATCGGCATCCTTGAGGCTCTCAATAGCCAGCTTGAGCTGGTCATAGGCCGCCTGGAGCTGGGTGTCGGAAGCATTCTCATCACCCAAGACGTCCTCGGCGTAGGTAATGGCATCCGTCAGGGCCTTGACAGACTCGGCCGTCTTGCCCCTGGTGTCAGTCTCCTTCGCCTGCTTGACCAGGGCCTTGAGCTGCTTCTTAGTCGGATTCTCGACCGGGGCCACCGGGGTCTTCTCGAGCGCGCCGCGGGCGCTCTCGAGCGCCCTGAGCGCCTGGTCGACCTCGTCCTGCGTGGCGTTCTCGTCGCTCAAGATGGTGCGGGCGCTCGCCAGGGCGTTCTCGAGCGCCGTCCAGGAGGCCTCGGTGTAGTCACCGGCCTTGAGGTCGCCGGCAGCAACCTCGGCATCAACCTTTTCGATCGCGGCGGCGAGATCATCCTTCGCCACCGGATCGGGGACGGCCGTACCGTAGAACTTGAGCTCCGCCATGCTGCAGTAGGCATCAACGTTGCCACCGCCGGCGTGAATCACCTTGACGGTCACGTAGCGACCGCGCGCGGCGCCAAAGCTCATCTGTTTCCAGTCGCCACGGTCGGTGAGCACGCGGCCGTCGTTGTCGAAGGCGAACGTACCCATCGACGCGGCGGTGCCCATCTCATAACCGTCGGCAGTGTCGGAGACCAGTATCTCGGCCTCGAAGATATCGCCGTTAGTGCCGCCGTCCTGGCGCGGCAGGAACGTGACGTCGGTGAGATCGTAGTCGCGGCCCAGGTCGACACTCAGATACTGGGGCATACCGGTCCCATGGGCCCAGTCGCTGTGCCAAAGCGTCCGCTCGTCGCCGTCGAGAGCGTTGACGGCGTTGCTGCCCTCGTAGTCGGCCTCACTCGAGAAGCCGGCCACCTTGACGTTCTTGCGGTTCTCGGGCGTGTTGATAAGAATCTTCTCATCGACAGGGCGCATCTTGAGGCCGTCGATTGCCTTCTCGATCTTGGCTGTGGCGTCTGCGACATCCTTCTTGCTATAGCTGCCTTGGCCGCCGTCGAGGAGCTTCTGAGCCGCCTCGACCGCAGCGGTGAGAGCTGCATAGGAATCCTTAGTGTAGACGGACTCGCTGTAGCCCGCGGCCTTGGAAAGCGCTGCCACGAGCGCAGAGGTATCGACACCAGCCTTGACCTCGACCTCATAGGATGCGGTCTTGGAGGGGTCGAGTACCGACGCCACCGTGATCTTTGCCTTGCCGGCCTTGTTGGCACGCAGGTAGTAGCTCACGCTATCGCCAGCCTGAACAGCGGAGACGCTTACCACAGAGGGGTCGGAGCTCTCGACCGTCACATAGGGGTAGCCGGCGCTCTCAGGCGTGGCCTTGGCGTCGACGAGCGTAACGTCGCCTTCAAAGAACTCGGTCTGGTTCTTGCCTAGCTCGACACCCTCGATGGCCCCGACACCCTGCGTGTAGTTGAAGTTGACCTCACGCAGTGTGAGCATCTGGTCACCCGATGCCTCAAGCGGCGTGACCTCGACCTTGGTCGCCTTCTTGCCCTTGTTCTCGGCAGAGAGGCCAAAGGCGTAGCGAGCCTGGAAGGAATCGTACTCCCCGCCCGCGAACTCTTGGGTCGAGCCATCCTCGAACGTCACGACAGCCTTGATCTTCTGCACGGTTCCGTTGCCACCGTTGCGGTTAACGACCTCGACACTATCGAGTTTCGACGGCGTCTTAAATGCGAATGTCATCGTGGTGGGAAGCTTCACGTAACTCGGAAGCTTACCCTCGCTGCCCCAGTTGGGCTCCCAGTCCCATAGGAACTCAAAGCCGTTGTCGCCCTCGTTATTATCGAACAGCGCGTTATAGCTCTTCTGCTGGATAAGTTTCTCGACGTTGGTCCCGTCGTCGGTCGTGAGCTCATCGTTGGTCATCGTGATGTTGAAGGCATCCTGACCGTACTCGGCGACCGTTGGCTGAGGAACATCCGGCATCGTCACCGTGCCGTCGCTCGCAAACTCAAGTGCGTCGCATGCCGGACCGATGAGCCAAGATGTCGAGGGCAGTTCGACCTTGCCGGCGGTCTTGGCCTTGAGCTTGAAACTCGCCACCGCGCCGGTACCGTTGTAGAGCTTGCCATCGCCGCGGTTGGCAAAGGCGAGATTGATAGTCTGCGTTCTGTCCGCGAACTGGACCTTCTCGCGAGACAGGTTCTCCATGCCGGCAGTCGAGCCGTCCTGCGCGATGCTCTCGGACACAAACTCGAACTGGTCGCTCTTGAAGTTGACGAGAGCGCCCAGGGCGTTGACGTTCTTGGCGTCGGCCGCATAGACATCAACGGTGATCTCATCACCGGCCTCGACCTCGGTCTTGCTCGGAATCACCGCGAGCGAACCGGCGACCTTGCCCTTTTGTTTAGTGCCGCCGTCAAGACCCGCCATGGTGAACGAGTAATCGTAGACGTCGTAAACGCCGTTATCGTTGAGGTCGGCGAAGTGGTCGCGGATCTGCGAACCGAACGTCGGGGTATCGGGCTCGCGATTCTCGAGGCCCAGATAGTTCTTCATGTTGGAGTAGTCTCCGTCGGAGATCGTGGCCTTGTTGAGGTTGGAGCCCACGGCGAAGCCATCCGTGCCGTCGGTCTTGTAGATGGCAATCTCGGACGCGGAGAAGAAATTGCCGACCGAGGCGAGCGGTGTCATGCGCACGTAACGGGCGGCCACGGTGCCGTCAAACGCTACCGTCTTACAATCAGCGGAACGTGCCCAATCGACCTCCTGGCTCGTCCAGTGGACGCCATCGAGACTCGTCTCAACACGCATCTTGGTCACAGTGCCGTTGCCGGCGTCATCGCGCGGATAGTACTCGAGCTTATCGAGCTTGTAAGCGCGTCCATAGTCAACGGTAAGCGCCTTGCCCAGATCGTTGCCACCGGAGTGGAAACCGCCGTCGCCCGACTGGAACTCATGGTCGAAGGCGAGCTCGGCCTTATGGCTGCCGTAAAGCGAGCCCTCCCAGGTGATTTGCTCGGCGTCGGGGACGTTCCGCCACGGATCGAGTGCGGAGTTCGCCTCGAGCACATCGCTCCAGGCGGAGTAACCCTCGGCGTTGCGCGAACGAATCTGGTAGGTGTGCTTGCTATTGTAGGCGAGGTCGGTGTGCGTGAACTCGGCCGCATCACCCACGGCAAACACAGTGCCGTCGACCTTAAGGTCGTAGGAGGTAGCACCATCGACCTTTCCCCAGGTGAGCTTGATGCTCGTTGGGGTCGTGACGTCCTCGGGGGCAGCAAGGTTCGTGGGTGCGGAGAGGTTCTCGTTGAGGCGATCGGCTGTGAGCGTGGCGTCGGCGTTCACGAAACCGCCCAGCTCAAGCGTCTGCGCCGCTGCAGCAACATCGGTCTTCGCGAACTTGACGTAGACCTTGGGGTTCGTGGTGATCTTGGTGTTGTTGAAGCTCTCGCCCTGCTCGGCCTCGGTGCCGTCCGCATCGCTGCCGTAGTGGTTGAGGTTGGGGGTCTCGCTGTAGAAGTAGACCGCCTGGCCGGCCTCGGGGGTCGCGGCGTCAAAGGTCTCCTGCGAGTCGACCTCAACCACGTTGAGTGCGGATCCGCCGTTCTTGGCGACAACGCTCGTGGGCTTGGCGGACACATTGGCCACGAAGGTCGTGGTGCGGTTGGAGTCGTAGCCGTTGTAGCCGCCCTGCGAGGCCTCGGCGGTAAAGGTCGCGGTGCCGCCTGCGGCCTTGGAGCTGTAGACGGTGCTCACATGCTCACCGTAGGAGATATTGTCGATCGTGCCGTAGGAATCGTCCTCAGTCGTGTTGTTTTCGATGGAGGAGCCGTCGTCCTCGTACTGCGTAAAGGTGCCGTCGCCCTCGGTGGCGAAGAACTCGACGATACGCTGGCTGCGGTCGGTACCCTTGGTGTTGGTGTCGCTCACGGCCTCGGGGTTGTTGTTCTCGGCGTACATCGGCACGATAGCGTTGGCCTTCACAAACAGCGGCAGCTTCCAAAGCGGAGCCTCGTAGTTGTTGAGAACCTGGCCGCCGCGATACTGCTTACCCGAGAAGTAATCGATCCAGATGGTGGGATTCTCGTCGGTGCCGTAGTTGGGGAGGTAAATCCCATTGCGAATGTCGTTGCCGTTCTCGTCTGCCTGGGTATCCTGATACACCGGTGCCACTAGGAAGTTCTCACCGAACATATACTGGTACTGCGTCGAAGTGCTTGCGGCGTACTCGGAGTTGTCGGAAAGCAGCATGGCGCGGATCATGGGCAGGCCGGCATCGCCGTTACCCGTGTCGATGTTGGCCGCCGAGGCCGCGCTCGTGTAGATATAGGGCATGAGCTGCGCCTTGAGCTTGAGGTAGAAGCGCGAGATGCCTGTGTAGGGATCGCCGTGCGTCATGGGCGATTTACGGTAGGTGCCCCAACCGTCCATGTCGAGCATAGAGGGCGTGAACGTCTTCCACTGGTAGTCACGCGCAGAGATGATGGGGTCGCCGCCAAAGATGCCATCCATGTCGGAGCCGATGTTGGGGTTGCCCGAAAGACTCTGACCGATATACGTGGGGATATGGAAGCGAATGTACTCCCAGTTACCGCCATACTGGTCGCCGGTCCAAATGCCACCAAAGCGCTGCGTGCCGGCCCAACCATCGAGCGTGATGATGTTGGGGCGCTTGTTAGCGCCGGTCGTCACCGTGTCATAAGCTGTCTTGATGCCATTAAGACCAAAGGAGTAGCCAGATCCAACCCAGGCAACGTCGGTCTTAAGGGTAGAGATGCCTCCCGTCTTGACCTCGGCGTCGAAGTCGCGAAGCAGGTGCCACGGGGTCTCGGAGTTGCTGTCGGGCTCAAGGTTGGACTGGGTCCACAAGCCCGTGCTCACACCCTTGGAGTTGGCATACTCGGTGAACTTCTTAAGGTTGTCGACATTGGCACGCACAGCGTTAAGACGGTCAGCCGAGCTCGTTCCGTCGGAGTTGACGCCGCCGGTCTTGTAGTAACCGTTCTGGCCATAGCCGGCGCCGTAGCCGTCGTTCGGCAGGAACCAACCGAGCGGCATGTCGTTGTCCTCGTAGTCATCGATAACCTGCCGAGCAGAGAACTGGCGGTCGAAATCGGTCGCTTTCATGTTCTCGGTATCAACCGAAGGGCCCTCACCGTTGAGCGTCTCGGCCGCAAGTGTGCCGTCGAGCTTGTAGCCCGTCGACATGCCAGACTCGTACTTAACGTCGCCCTTCTCGCTCGAGGACTTGCTGCCCTTGGTCTCCCACTTCTTTTGACCCGAGGTCGTTGACCAGCCATCACGGTTATAGGCATTAAGATGACCAAGGTAGAACCCGTACTCGGGCAGCAGCACCGGGTTACCGGTCACCTTGTAGTAGTCCTGCAGCATCTCGGTTGCCACGTTCGAAGCGCCCTCGTTGGTCGCCACGAAGTAATAGGCATCAAACTCATTCTCGCTGTGCAAAGTCGTGACCGTCGATGAGTCCGTGGAACCGAAGTCGTAGGAACCCTCTGCAAACGTGTTTCGGAGTACGCCGTAGCCGTCACTCGTCCAATAAAACGGGCTGGGCGAGGCAACGCCGCCATCGGTCCAGTTGTTCGTGTTGGAGATGGCGATGGTCTGGTTGGTGTGCAGGAAGCGTCCGTTCTGGGTGCCGCCGCCAAAGAAGTTCTCGGACTTCTCCTTGGCGAGCGTCTGGACGGTACCCTTCTTATCAAGGTCGAGGGACGCGGACTCGGAAACCACGACACGGTCGCCTGACTTGATACTCATCTTGCCAGTCGCCTTGTCCAGGATCACGGTCGCCTTTCCGCCGGTGATCTCGATAGTGTCGCCCTTGTCGGCAACCGTCGCACTCGGCTTGCTGTAGGTGTCCGAGGTATCGGGCTGAGCCTGGATTTTAGCCGTGTGGGACTTACTGCGCGGTGTGGCGTAATCGGAAAACTTACCCTTGGGGTCGACGTTATAACGGAAAATACCGTCCTCGAGGAACGTAATACGGCCCTTGATGCCGTCAGCGAAATCGATGTCGACGACATTCGAGGCAGACTGGGACACGGTCGCTGAGTCGACGCCCTTGAGTGGCGTGGCAATCGCCTGCTGGGGATTGGCAAACACGAGCGTCGCTGCAGTGGCAACGAGGACCGCGCTTCCCTTCACCCACCGTTTCGTAAAAATGGAATTCCTGCGCACCTGGTCTCCTTTCTCCAGAGATGCTGAGGTGCCGAGGACGCCCCCCCCCCGGCAGCATGGGAAAACGTATCAAACGGGGATGTTCGGTACATTCCGCACAATGGGGCCACCCGTTACCAAGGGGCCAACTGGTAGTAACCAGATAGCCACCTACTAGGTCATATCAATATATGGGAGCACTTGCGCAACCAAGTTCGGAAGTCCGCCAGCGGCAGTAAAATGAGCGTCAACGGCAAGGTGGGCTTAATAAGCCATACCAATTGGTTCTTCAGTCAAATACCAATCTAGCAAAAATGTACTGTTTATCTGGTATTACACAGACCATACCTTTCCCTCGGGAACTGGGCTTCGCGAAGTTTCCCGAGAGAAAAGCTCGACCGCCGCCCTGCGACCTACCGGGGATTGCCATGACGTACGTTGGCTGATTTGGTTTGGAATGAGATGTTGACGGAGGGTGGTGGACAGTTAGTTCAGATTTGTATTTTTTGGCCGGGTC
>UQWQ01000030.1 GCA_900544755.1 uncultured Collinsella sp.
GCCCCTGCCCCTGCATTCGGCGTAGTAGTGATGTGGCTGATGTGGCTGATGTGGCTGATGTGGCTGATGTGGCAACATCTTTTTGGGCGATCCGGTCAGAGACTCAGGCCCGCCTCCCTGAACCCGACCGGGGTCATGTAGCCCAGCGTCGAGTGCAGCCTGCAGTTGTTGTACCAGTTCACCCAGTCGAACAGCTCGGTCCTCAGATGCTCCTCCGAGGCGAAGGGGCGCCCCCGCACCAGCTCTCGCTTGAGCACCCTGTTCGTCGACTCGACCACTGCGTTGTCGTGGGGGTTGCCGGGGCGCGAGACCGACCTCTCGATGCCGAAGGCCGAGAGCAGCGCGTCGATCTCCGCGTTGCAGAACTCCGACCCTCCGTCGCTGTGGAACATCTCGACTTCGTCTAGCGGGAAGTCCACGTTCGAGAACGCCGCCTTGACCAGGCGCGCGTCCTTGCGCCGCCCGCACGAGCTGCCGACTATCTCGCGGTTGCACAGGTCGACCAGGAGGCAGACGTAGCACCACGAGCCGCCGGCGCGGACGTAGGTGAGGTCGGCCGCCAGGTGGGTGCGCGGGGGGTGGCCGTCGAACCTCCTCGCCAGCACATTCCCCGCGGAAGGCGGCTGCGCGGGCCCGCGGCCTCCCCGCGGGGCGCGTCCCGAGTACGCGCTCGCCAGGCCGTTCTCCCTCATGATGCAGCAGACACGGCGCCGGCTGACGGTAACGTCCGACCTCCCGGGCGACGCCTCGATCTTGCGCGATCCGTTCCGGCCCTTGCTGGCGGCGTGCGCCGCCGCGGCCGCCGTCGCCCCCGACATTAAGGTCCTCGAGGGCCGCGTCGTCTCCGGCGACCAGTTCGTCTCGCCCACGGAACAGAAGGAGCGCATCCTCGCGACCTTCGGCGACCTGTGCTGCGAGATGGAGGGCTGCACCATCGCGCAGGCCGCCTATCTCAACGGCGTGCCCCTCGTCGTCGCGCGCGCCATCAGCGACAAGCACTGCGCCGAGGGCCAGGTCGTCGACTACAACACCTTCGAGAAGAAGGCCGCCTGCGATTGCGCCCGCATCGTCGCGCGCATGGTTAAGCTATAGGCCCTGCGCGCCTGGGCCCTTCTTTATGTTGGGGCCCCGGCGCGCAGGGCCCTTTCCAAAGCGAAGTGTCGAGCCGAAGTGTTGAGCGTCGGCCCTGAATGTTCAATGGCCGTTGTTTTCTGCCCCTCAAGTGGTGGACTTTTCCTCGGGGCTGTTGATTCCCCCACGCGCCCCCTTCCGTTCTCTGTTCTCCCCTTATACTCCTTGTACGAGGAGGTAAGAAGTCATGGACAAGACCGCGCAGGACAGCTTGACAAAGAAGCCCGTCGACATGAGGGACAGGATTCTCGAGCATCTCGAGGCCCTCACCTCTGCCGTCTCGCTCGACGACCTTGCCCGTCTGTCCACCACCGACATCGCCGAGACGCTCATCATCTCCAGGAGTCTGGCGAGCCAGTACCTCAACGACCTTGTTCGCGCCGGTCTTGTGGTTAAGGTGGCGGGCAGGCCCGTCCGTTATTTTCATCGCCGCGCGTTCCAGAAGCATTTTCAGGTAAAGCTCTCTGCAAGCGAGTACGCCTCGCTCGCCGACCTCATCCAGGCGACGGGAATCGCCGATCACCGCGACTTCGCGCGTGCCGTGGGCTTCGACATGAGCCTCAGCTCCGTTGTCGAGCAGTGCAAGGCTGCGGTTCAGTACCCTCCGTTTGGCCTGCCCATCCTCTTGAGCGGCGGCGTGGGTGTCGGTAAGTCTTTCCTTTCTCGCCTTGTTTACGAGTACGGCAAGAACCAGGGCTTGCTGCCCCGCGACTCCTCCTATGTGCGCATCGACTGCGCCGGGGTCCCGGACGCCGCCTCGTTCAACGGGCTTCTTGACGAGTCGATCGCGAAATCGCGCGGGGGTGTGGTCTTTGTCAACGGCATCGAGGCACTCTCTCCCTCTGCGATGGAGCACTGTCTTGCGACGGCCCTCGGGCTCGATGCCTCCCAGGATGCGCCGCGCGCTCGTCTCGTTCTTTCGACGACGCTTTCTGCCGATGACCTGAAGGTTTCCTCGGCCTACAGCAAAATGCCCATCTGTGCCCGCGTCCCCTCACTCAAGGAGCGGACCCCCGAGGAGCGCGAGGATCTCATCTTGAGCTTCCTGCGCAGCGAGGGGTGCCGAATCGGTTCTGATGTGAAGATCAGCCGCGGCGCATACCGTTGCCTCGTGAACGCGGACTTTTCCGATAACATCGCCGGCTTGCGCGCCTGCGTGACGAACTGCTGCGCCAAAGCGTTCCTCAATCGCGAGGGCGACTACGTCGTCGTTCGCCCGTATCTTCTTCCCAGCGGGCTCCTCTCCTCCGCGCAGATCGATCAGCAGCCCGACGATGGCGTTCTGATCGACGCGTCCCTGGATGCCGCTGAGAGCACAGGGCCGGTCGAGCAGGCGCTCGATGCCCTGTGCTCTCTCGATGAGCGATTCTGCGCCGGGGAGCTCTCTGTCTCCGAGCTCGTCTCGCAAGCTGTCTCCGCCGTGCGCGGCGTTGAGGATCACTTGATCTTCGGCCACGGCGTCGCCTCATCGAGGTCGCGCGCCTTCGAGCGCGTCGTGGGCGCGGTCCTTGCCGACGCAGGCTCTTCTTATGGCATCGAGCTTTCGAGGAAGGTCACTTTTCTACTGGCCCAGGAGATTTGCCTGCAGTTGTGGCCGGGCATCGGCCTGGCTAAGCGAAAGTCTGCCTGTGCGGAGCAAATCTCCCATCTCCTCGGTGCCGTGACCTCCGAATTGCCGTTTGCCTCGAGCGTCTCCGATCAGGTCGCCGCAGACATGGAAGGGGCGCTCGGCATCTCGCTCGATCACTTCACGAAGACGCTTCTGACGCTGTGCGTCGCATCGGAGTCTCGCGACGCGAAGGCCCTTCGGACGCTCTGCGTCATCTTGTCACACGGCTACTCGACGGCGACGAGCATCGCCGACGCGGCGAACCGTATGCTCGGCGTGCATGTGTACGAGGCGGTCGACATGCCCTACGACCAGCAGCTGAAGGACATCGTCGGTCCGCTCCAGCGCCTCGTCGACCGCCATTCCTACTGCACCGGGGTCGTGTTTCTTGTTGACATGGGCTCTTTGGAGGAGGCCTATAAGGCCCTCGAGAACGTTACCGACTCCACCATCGGGGTGGTGAACAACGTCTCCACCGGGCTCGCGCTCGAGATCGGGTCCGGGCTGCTCGGCGGCAAGTCCATCGCCGAGGTTCTTGGCGATGCGACCGCCGCGTGCGTGACGCACTGCAAGGTGATCGAGCGCGTCAACCGTGAGGACGCCATCGTCTTCTGCTCCGAGTCCGGGGTCGACGCCGCGGAGAGGATACGCCAGCTCGTCTCGCAGAGCCTCCCGCGCACCATAGGCGCGCGCCTGCTCACGCGGCCCTTCAAGCAGCTCGTCACGAACGGGTCGAACGACGCCGTTTTCTCCGAGCACCGCGTCTGCGCCGTCATCGGCACGGGAGACCCCGGGATCGCCTCCGTCCCCTTCGTCGCCCTCGAGGACATCATGTCGACGGCGTCCGCCTCTAAGGTCGATGCCGTGTTCGGCAGGTGGCTTGACGCTTCCGAGCTCTCTTCTTTCCACGAGAAGCTGCTCTCGAACATGACGCTGCAGAACGTCATCCGCTCCATCACCATCCTCGACCCGGAGCGGCTATTCCACGAGATCGAGAGCGCCGTGCACGAGCTTCAGCGCAGGACAGGCGAGAAGATCGGCAGCAACGCCATCATTGGTCTCTACGTCCACCTCTGCTGTCTCGTCGAGCGCCTTGTTACCAGAAACCCCATTGAGACCTACGTTGGCCAGGACCGCTTCGAGGAGGAACGCATCGATTTCATCGAGTCCTTCAGGCAGAGCTTCTCGAGCATCTCGACGCGCTATCGCGTAGAGGTTCCCGTAAGCGAGATCGCATATGTCTTCGACTACATAAGCGTGAGCGCCGCCCCGGCGCGAGAAGAGCGCCTCGGCTCCTCGGTCCTCCTGCTCGACGAGTGACCTTCCCCGCGCCGCCGCGAGCTGACCGCGCGTCCTCAATAATCCGATAACCCCTTGCCCGGCGCGAATCCGGATAGCGCCAAGGCAGTGCTGAATGAAAAACTTGATTTGATAGGAGCAAACATGAGTGTTGTTATGGCACGAATCGACAATCGCCTGCTTCACGGCATCATCGTGACGCAGTGGGCCCCGGTGTCGGGCGCGACCCGAGTCATGGTCATCGACGACAAGGTCGCCGGCGACGAGGTCCTGAAGTCCACCATGAGGATGGCGCGCCCCGCGGGCATGGCCGTCTCGATCATCTCCGAGCAGACCGCGCTCAAGAACTTCGCCGCGGGCAAATACGACCGCGAGAAGGTCTTCGTCATCGCCAAGGAGCCCGAGACGATGCTTCGCCTGGTCGAGTCGGGCGTCGAGCTCCCGTCGCTGGTCGTCGGCGGCTCGCTCGTCAAGGAGGACGGCATCCAGCTCACCCAGCGCGCCTACGCCTCCGCCGAGAACGTCCAGAGCTACAAGGCGCTCATCGCCCGTGGCGTCAAGGTGACGGCCCAGTTCGTGCCCGCCGACAAGCCCGTCTCCGTCGCAGACCTCATCTAAGGGGGAAATATGGTCAACTTCACTATCCTGCAGGTTATCCTTCTGACCCTGCTGGCCTTCATCAAGCACGTGGACTACTACGGCATCCCGATGATCTTCGTCAATTACGCCGTTTTCTGGGGCCTCATCACCGGAGTCGTCATGGGCGACTGGAAGACCGGCCTTGTCATCGGCGGCACCATTCAGCTCATGCAGCTCGGCGTCGCGGGCTTCGGCGGCTCCTCCATTCCCGACTACGGCACGATGGCCATCATCGCCACCGCCTACGGCGTGACCCTGGGCTCCGACACGGGCCTCGCCATCGGCCTGCCGGTCGGCATGCTCGGCATCCAGCTCGACGTCGTCGTCAAGATCCTCAACGGCTTTGTCGTCGAGAAGTCCCAGAAGTTCTGCAACGAGGGTAAGTTCAATCAGATGAACGCCATCCTGTGGGTCTGCCCCGCGCTCTTCGGCCTGTGCGCCGCCCTGCCCGTCTTTGTCTCCGTGACGCTCGGCCAGCCCGCCGTCAACTGGCTCCTCGAGGTCATGCCCCAGTGGTTCCTCTCCGGCCTCACCCTCGCCGGCAAGATGCTCCCGGCCGTCGGTATCGCCATGCTGCTCCGCTACATGCCAACCGCCAAGTACTTCCAGTACCTGCTCGCCGGCTTCTTCCTCTCGGCCTTCCTGAACGTGCCCATCATCGGCGCCGCCATCGTCGGCGTTGCCCTCGCGATTGCGTTCTACCAGCGTGCCGAGAGGGACACCGAGCTCGCCGCCCACGCTTCCGCAGACGCCTTCATCGGAGAGGATGAGTAACCATGGAAAACGAGAACATCACCGCCGTCGCCGAGGGCAAGCCCTCCGGCTACAAGGTCACCAAGAAGGACCTGCGCAACGCGAACTGGCGCTGGCTCATGAGCGTGTGCACCTTCAACTACCAGACCCAGCAGGGCGCCTCAGTCGCCTACGCCCTCTCGCCGGTCCTGAGGAAGATCTACACGAACGACGAGGACTATAAGCAAGCGCTCAACAACCACTTCCGCTACTACAACACCCAGCCTTGGCTCGCCGCCATCATCCTTGGCGCCTGCGTGGCCATGGAGGAGCGCGACGGCCTAGCGGCGGCGGACGCCGTCCAAGACCTGAAGATCGGCACCATGGGACCGCTCGCCGGCGTCGGCGACTCCCTGCTCATGACCATGATCCCGACCATCATGGGCTCCATCGCCGCCTACATGGCCATCGAGGGCAACCCCGTGGGAGCCGGCATCTGGTTCGCGCTCATCCTGGCCATCTTCTGGGTCCGCATGCACGCCCTCGAGTTCGGCTACAAGCAGGGCGTGAAGCTCGTCACCGACTTCAGCGAGAAGCTTCCCAACCTCACTGCCGCCGCCTCCGTGCTCGGCCTCACCGTGGTCGGCTGCCTCATCGCCTCGGTCATCGGCGTCACCTGCCCGATTAGCTTCAGCTTCGGCGACGTCGCGATGGAGATTCAGCCGCTGCTCGACAAGATCCTGCCTGCCATGATCCCCGCCGCCATCACGGGAAGCGCGTATTACCTTCTTACCAAGAAGAACGCGAGCATGACGGCCCTTATCCTCGTGGTGATCGTCCTCGCGATGGTCGCCTCCGCCGCCGGCATCCTCGCCTAGCTTCGACCCAAGAGATTGGTGAATCAATGAGAAAGATAGTTGTGGCGAGCCATTCCCTTCTCGCCCAGGGCTTCAAGGACACCCTCGAGTTCCTTACGGGTAAGGGCGACGCCGTCAACGCCGTGTGCGCCTACGTGAACGACAACGGCGAGGGGCTCGACGCGGCGGTCGAGGCGGCTCTTTCGGGCACTGACGAGGTCGTCGTCCTCACCGACGCGTACGGCGGCAGCGTGAACCAGCGCTTTTCCCGCTTCGCCTCCGACCGGATCCACGTGATCGCGGGTGTCAACCTCCCGCTCGCCATGACGGTCGCGCTCGCGCGCCCCGACGAGAAACTCGACTTCGACGCCCTCGTCAACGAGGCGCGCCAGCAGATCATCTACGTGAACGGTGCCAGTTCCGCCGAGTGCGACGACGACGAATAGAGGAGGTCGACGATGAGAGAGTTCCTTAAGGACGTGTGGATGCACGGCGGTGAGGAAAGCCGCGCCATCACCCCCGAGAACATCACGGGCGAGAAGGGCCGCGCCGCCATGTCGGCCAGCCACCTCGGCGTCGGCCGCAAGGGCTCGTGCTGCGTGCCCCTTGAGTCCGGCGAGACCATCACGCTCGCGGACATCGAGGGCCCCGGCATCATCCGCCACATCTGGATGACCGTCCCCGACAAGACCGCCGCCGGCAGCTTCGTCATGCGTGACCTCGTGCTGCGCTTCTACTGGGACGACGAGGAGACCCCCTCGGTCGAGTGCCCTGTCGGCGACTTCTTCTGCAACGGCTTCGGTGAGCGCGCCATCGTCAACTCGATGCCCATCTGCGTGAACCCGACGGGCGGCATGAACTGCTACTTCGAGATGCCCTTCAGGAAGCACGCCAAGGTCACGCTTACGAGCGAGCACCCCGGGTTCATTAAGTACATCTTCTACACGTTCAACTACGCGCTCACCGACGTGCCGGACGACGCCATGTACTTCCACGCCCGCTTTAACCGCGAGCGCAGCACCCGCAGGGGCGTCGACTACACCGTGCTCGACGGCGTGCGCGGCAAGGGCTACTACGTCGGCACCTACATGGCCCTGTGCGCCCTGGAGCGCTATTGGTGGGGCGAGGGCGAGATGAAGTTCTTCCTCGACGGCGACGAGGAGTTCCCCACGGTCACCTCGACGGGAGCCGAGGACTACTTCGGCGGTGCCTGGGCCTTCCTCGACAGGCCGCCCCACGCGCTGCCCGAGGCGCAGTGCTTCAACACGCTGTTCGCCGGCTACCCGTACCGCTCGACGCGCGACGCCACGCGCGACCGCTTCAGCGCGGGCAAGCCGAACCCGAATCCGATGCTCGCGACTAACGACGACGCGCTGCCCAGGCACGGCCTCTACAGGTGGCACCTTCCCGACCCGATCTCGTTCAAGGAGGACCTGCGCGTGACGTTCCAGGACCTCGGCAACGACGACATCAAGCTCTACGAGCGCGAGGACGACATCTCCACCGTCGCCTACTGGTACCAAAGCGAGCCGCACGCCGTGCTCGCCCCGTTTGCCGCAAGGCAGGACCGCGTGCCCAGGTAGGGTCGCCTCGAAACAAGCCAACGTTATGGGCGCCCGCGGTTGACCATGACTGCGGGCGTCCCTTTGTAAGGAGGATCACATGAGCGAAAAGCAAATGAGGCTCGGCGCCCTCGAAGCCGGCGGGACCAAGATGGTCTGTGCCGTGGTGTCCGGCGACGGCGAGGTCCTCGACCGTATGGAGACCCCGACGCTTACGCCCGCCAAGACCGTCCCGCAGATGATCGAGTGGTTCACCGCCCGCGATGTGGACGCGTTGGGCATCGGCGCCTTCGGCCCGACCTGCGTCGACCCCAACGACGAGCGCTACGGCTCCATCCTCCAGACGCCCAAGCTCGCGTGGCGAGGCCATGGTCTTCGCGCCGCGTTCGCCGACGCCCTCGGGATTCCGGTGGCCTACGACACGGACGTGAACGTTGCCTGCCTCGGCGAAGTGGTCTTCGGCTGCTGCAAGGGGCTCGAGGACGCCGTCTACGTGACCATCGGCACCGGCGTGGGCGCGGGCGTCATGTGCGCGGGCAGACTCCTTCACGGCATGCTGCACCCCGAGGCCGGTCACATGCTGGTAAGGACCCGTCCCACCGAGGAGGGACGCTGCGTCTGCCCGAGCCACGCGAGCTGTCTCGAGGGGCTCGCCTCCGGCCCCGCCATCGCCGCGCGCTGGGGAAAGCCCGCGGCCGAGCTCGCGGACAACGATGAGGTGTGGGCGCTCGAGGGGGATTATCTGGGGCAGATGTGCGCGAACCTCGTGCTCATGTACTCGCCTCGCCGCATCGTCCTCGGCGGCGGCGTGATGCACCAGGAGCAGCTCTACGGCATCGTCCGCAAGAAGACCCTCGAATATCTGGGTGGCTACATCCAGACCGCCGAGCTTAAGGACATGGAGAGCTACATCTGCGCCCCGGGCTGCGGCGGCGACCAAGGAATCCTCGGCGCGGCCGAGCTGGCAAGAAGGGCGCTCGCGTAACTTGCGCTCTCTCCGCCATACAACGCGTTAAGAAAAGACGAGCGCTTCTTGCCAATTGAGCGGCAAGAAGTGCTCGTCTTTTGCATTTGTTTTTGGGGCAGGACGCCCCGCCTCCACTAGAGTCCCTGGACCGCCACACCCACGAGGTTTGGACCGGTGTGGACAAGAAGCGCGGGGCTGATGTCGGAGCGGACGACATCCACCGCGTTGGCCACGCGCTCGCACAGGGCCTGCTCCATGCGGTCGTAGAGGTCGGCGTGGGCCGAGGTGCGGCTCGCGGCAAAGCGCACCTCGGGGTGCTTCTCGACGATGGCGGCGATGAGCTTGGCCTCGGTGCGATGCGGTACTTGCACAGCCATTTCGTGTGCGCGAGGCTGTTGGCTTTCTGGGCCACAGCAATCACCTTCCCCCTAGTATGATGACCTGAACAATCCTCATGCTAGGGGGAAGGTTTTTGTCGCGTAGCGGAAATTGGCCTCCACCCGCTGAGCGGGTGGCTTTCTATGCCGCGCGTGCCGCGCGGCACGGACTAAAGTCCATGAATAAAAACGAGGAAGGCCACGTCCGGCCTCCCTCGCAAAGGGTCTCTGATTACTCCCACTCATTGGGGACAGACTTAAATGAGTGCTCTTGAAATGCCGGCGCCTGGGGACGTTCTTTTTCTGTCTGCAGTTTGGAACGTTCCTTTTCTGTCGGCAGTTTGGGACGGTCCTTAGAGCTGCAGCGCGCCATGAGCGACGAGGCGAAGCGGATCATCCTGTCTTTTGAGTTCTAAGCATAAGCCCCTGTCTCTGAGCAATGACCGGTTCGCATTTGTGCGCATTTACGTGCGTGGGATTGCGTGAATATGCGTATAGATGCGCCGTTTACGGGATAAAAATGACCGTTTAGCGGTGAGATACGCAAAAACGCGCACAGAAGCGCGTGTTTGTGCGAATATAGAGCTGTCAGAAAGCAAGGCGTTCTATGACACAGGAGGCACATAATGGCAGATTCCAAGCAGGCTCCGCTCGACGCCGCGGCAGCCGCCAAAGCAGCGTTCGCTTCGGTCCAGGACAAGCCGTTCCCCGACGATATTTTTACGGCTCCCGAGCTCCATTGGGCCGTCATCGGTTGCGGCGTTATCGCCAACCAGATGGCTCAGTCCCTTGCTCTTGCCGGTCGCAAGCTTGCGGGCGTCGCCAACCGTACGCCGTCCAAGGCTCAGGCTTTTGCCGAGCAGTATGGCATCGAGAAGGTCTACGACACGGTTGAGGACCTCTACGCCGATCCTGGCATCGACGCCGTCTACATCACTACCCCGCACAACACTCATATCACCTATCTGCGCGCTGCCCTGGCAGCCGGCAAGCACGTGCTCTGCGAGAAGGCCATTACCCTCAATTCCGCTGAACTCGATGAGGCCCGTGCCATTGCCGCCGAGCACAACGTGGTCCTTATGGACGCTACCACGGTGCTCCACATGCCCTTGTATCAAGAGCTGCGTCGCCGCATGGATGCCGGCGAGTTCGGCCGCATGAACCTCGCTCAGCTCAACTTTGGTAGCTACAAGGAGTACGGCGACCTGACCAACCGTTTCTACAATCGCAACCTTGCCGGCGGTGCCATGCTCGATATTGGTGTGTATGCCCTGTCCGTCATGCGCCTGTTTATGGCGAGCCAGCCCGCCGAGGTCGTGTCTCTAGGCAACACCTGCGAGACTGGCGTCGATGTTGCGGGCGGCATCGTCTGCCGCAATGCCGAGCAGCAGCTGGGCGTCGTGAGCCTTACGCTTCACTCCAAGCAGCCCAAGCGCTCGGTCATCAGCTTTGACAAGTGCTACATCGAGGTCAACGAATATCCGCGTGCCGATCACGCGACCATCGTGTGGACTGCGGACGGCCACCGCGAGGAGGTCCACGCAGGCACCGAGGCTTACGCCCTGTGTTATGAGATGGCCGATCTTGAGAAGGCCGTTGCCGGCGACGACTCCAAGCGCGAGCTTCTGGATTATGCTTCTGATGTTATGGAGCTTATGACCAAGCTTCGCGCCGATTGGGGAGTCGTGTACCCCGAGGAGGAGTAAGCGATGCTTGCGGAAGATAGGCTCAACGCAATCGTGTCGATGGTGCAGCAGACGGGCTCGGTTACCGTACCGGAGCTTGCTGAGGCCCTGGGCGTGACGGCGTCTACCATTCGGCGCGACCTGCAGACGCTCAATCGCGCACACCGTATCGCCAAGGTGCACGGTGGGGCGACGAGCCTTGAGCGCGCGCACGTGACGCGCGACCTAACGCTTAATGAGCGCAGCGATCTCCATAACGACGACAAGGAACGTATCTGCGCCCGTGCGGCGGCGCTGGTGGAGCCCGAGAGCTTTGTGTACATCGACTCGGGCTCGACGACGCTCAGGCTCATCGAGCATCTTCCACACCTTGAAGGTGTCACCTATGTGACTGATTCCGTGCTCCATGCTCAGCATCTCGCTTTGCGCGGCATGCGTACCGTGGTGCTGGGCGGCGAGCTCAAACCCGAGACCGAGGCGCTCGTTGGCCCCGATGCCTTGGCAACCTTAGACCGTTACAACTTCAACTGCGGCTTTTGGGGCTCTAACGGCATTGCCGCCGAGCAGGGCTTCACGGCGCCCGATATCGAGGAGGCGCAAGTAAAGCGTATCTCGATGCGCCATACGGCCAAGCGCTTCGTAATCTCGGACGCCAGTAAATTTGGCATGGTGGCGCCCGTCAAGTTCGCGGACTTCCGCGATGCAACGATTATTACCGCAGGCGAGGTCCCCGCCAAGTACCGGGCAATGGACAACGTCGTCACGGTCTAACGGCAGGGACGGGCTAAGGCCAAAACCACCGCGAAGGTGCCCGTCCCCATTGTGGTGGTTAGTAATGAAAACTGAGTAGTTTTCTCAATAGAAAAGCGGCAACGTCCATTACGGGCGTTGCCGCTTTCGTTGTCTACCGGTTTAGTCTAAATCTGTAACAACTGGACCGCTTAAAGTGGGCTAGGTGTTACTGATTGAAATACTTCCGAATTGCGCCGTTCCTTTGTCTCAATCTGTAACATTTGGGATCGATTTTGCCGAGTTATTGTTACAGATTGAGATTTTCCCTTGAGGGGGATTCGAATGTCTCGATCTGTAACAGATAGACCGGAAAATGGGCTCTAACTGTTACAGATCGAGACGTTTTGGGACCGCGGCTGAGTCATCGTGGCAAAACCATCATAAAGGTGCCTGTTCCCATTGTGGTGGTTTAGGGCTCCCAGGGGCAAGGGGCTTCGATGTGGATGTGCTCGCCGGTTACGGGATGCGTAAAGGACACGCTGTGGGCATGGAGCATGAGGCCGCAGGGGCGCGGCGTTCCGTACAGGTCGTCGCCAACCAGGGGATGATGCTCGCTTGCCAGGTGCACGCGAATCTGGTGCTTGCGGCCGGTGAGCAGCTCGACATCAATATACGAGCGCGTAGGCAGGCCACGGCGGCTCTTAAGGCGCTTGAGTACCTTGACGCGCGTCTGAGACGGCTTGCCGCTGGCGCCAACGCGCATCTTGCGGCTATCGTGGCGGTCGCGGGCGATAGGCTTGTCGATGAGCTTCTCGTTCCAGTCGATTTTGCCCTCGGCGAGCGCTAGGTAGTGCTTTTCGAACGCGTGGTCGATAATCATCTGGTCAAAGGCGGGCTGCGTCTGCTTGTCGAGTGAGAACAGCACCACGCCGGTGGTGTCGCGGTCCAAGCGGTTGAGCGGCTGCATGTCGGTCGCGGCAAAGCCGTCGCCCATCGCCAGCAGCAGGTCGCTGGCGTAGTCGGTGAGCGTGCGCTCGCCGGTGCCGTCGCCGTGGACGATCATGCCGGCGGGCTTGTCGATGGCCATGAGCCAGGCGTCGCAGTAGAGGACTTGAGGTTCTTCGTTCACGTGTAAGCCTTTCGGTTAGCTGATTCCCACAAACATGCAGCCCGAGGTGGCACCGCGCAGGCGGGCGGCGGGCTTGCGGCCGGCTTGCGCTGCCTCGACGGCGCGGCGGACGCGAGCGGTGGCGCGGCCCACCTCATCCGTCTCGAGCAGTGTGCCGTCCACCATAAGACGACGGACGCCGGCGTCGAGCAGCTGTGGTACCTGCGGCGTGAGGTCGATGGGGTAGGCGTCGTACAAGCGAGAGCGGCCGTGGATGTCGGTACGCACCGGCATGACCTTTCCGTCGATATTCTTGAGCGAGAGCTTACGGGCACGCAGGCGGCAGCTGGCACAATCGTGGATGCAACCGTTGGCAACCTGCAGAATGCAATGCTCGCTTGTCATAACGCGCGGGCGGCCAAAGACGGTGATGCCTAGAGCCGCGGGCGCGGCGGCGCCGAGCGAGACAATCTCGTCGAGCGTGATCTCGGGCGAGAGCCAAAACGCACCGGCTCCGCGCTCGGCAAGCGCCTCCATGCAGGGCGTGTTGTGCACCGGCAGGCAAGAGCGAATCTCGGCCGTGGCGCCAACCTGGGCGGCCAGGGCAAGCTCAGAGATGTTGCCAATAGCGACCGTGGCGCCGGCAACAACCCATGGGTCAACGCGGACGTGGTCAACGGCGCGGCAGACCTCGTCGAGTGCGGGCACAATACCCTGCTCAAATGCATCGGCAGGGGAGAGTCCGACAGCCTCGAGCGCGTCGGTGGTCATGTAGATGCGCGTTGCACCCTCCGCGCGAGCGGCCTCGGCGGCCTCGAGCGAGGTGACGGTAGCGCAGATCTGCGGCTCATCGCGGTAGTGCTCGGGCGCGGGGCGGGAATCATTGGTGACAATCGCCGGTAGCTCGAGCGTGCGGGCGCGCTCCTCGTACGGTGCCAGAATGGCCTCTTCCAGCGCCTTACAAGCGGCGGCGCGCACCTTGTGCACGGCGGAAAAGCCCATGCCGCAACTCTCGTCGAGGGCCACGTCAAAGCTCGCGGCCTCAAAGGGAGAGGAGCCCATGCGCCCGACGTGCTCAACCAGATCGGATGCCTCGACGGCGCGGGTCTTGGCGGCCTCGACGGTGAAGCCCGTGGCGGTGGCGGTGAGCGCGGGGTCGTCACAGCAGGTGAGCGTGACAGTAAACGGCTTGCCCAGGCGCGCCACGACGGATACATCAACAGCTCGGCGGCGCAGCACATCGCGCTTGAGCGCGGCGCTGGCAGCGTCAATAGCGCGCTGGCTTCGAATCACGCGCACGCGGCAGCCCTCGGGCATGCTACGGGGCACGCGACACTCGATAACATCGCCGGCAGCGGCATCATCGGCGGCGATGGTGGTCAGGAACTGGTCGAACTCATCGTCGTGGCGAAGCTCCAGCAGGTCGCCCTTGCCCACGGGCTCAAACAACTCAATGCGGGCGATGGCGGCGCGGCGACGGCGGTCGTCGGGCTTGAGCCCGCGCACATCGCGGTTGGCCAGGTGGCTGCCGAGCACCGTGCCCACGATCTGGCCGCGGTTGTTGGAGCGCTCGTAACTCATCATCTCGTCACCCGAGGTACCGTCCTGATAGGCGTGCGTAAAGTCGCGGTTAAAGCAGCGCTTGAGCTGGCGCTGGCGGGCGGCTTCCTCGTCCTTGGCAACGGTGGCTCCGGATAGCATGTCGTCAATTTCGTGACGATACACATCAACGATGGAGTACACGTAATCGGGCGCCTTCATGCGGCCCTCGAGCTTGAGCGACGCGGCGCCGGCGTCATACAGACGGCGAACAAGCTGCGAGGTGTTGGTGTCACGCGGGCACAGCGCGCGCTCGCGACCGGCAGGGGAGAGCGAGCGACCGTTCTCGTCGATCAGCTCGTAGGGCAAGCGGCAGGGCTGGGCGCACATGCCACGGTTGGCCGATCGTCCCGCCATGGCAAAGCTCGAAAGCAGACACAGGCCCGAATAGCAAAAGCAGATGGCGCCATGGCTAAAGACCTCAAGGTCCACATCGGGCGCGGCATCGTGAATGGCGGCAATCTCGTCGATGGAAAGCTCGCGCGAGAGGGTCACGCGGTCGGCGCCCTGCTCGCGGCACCAAAGGGTTCCGCGGTCGTCGTGGATGTTCGTCTGGGTCGAGATATGCGTCTCGATGCTGGGCATCGTGCGTTTGACCTCAAAGAACAGGCCCCAGTCCTGGATGATGAAGGCGTCGGCGCCCAGCGTGGAGCAGCGATGGATGAGCTGCAGCGCATCGCTCATCTCGGATTCCTTGATGACGATGTTGACCGTGACGTAGACGCGCGAGCCGGCCAGATGCGCGGCGCGGCAGGCCTGCTCAAAGGCCTCGTCGGTAAAGTTGGTGGCCTTGCGGCGGGCGTTGAAGCTGCCCATGCCGCAGTAGATGGCGTCTGCCCCGGCGGCGAGTGCGGCGGCAAAGGGCTCGGGCCCTCCGGCGGGCGCCAAAAGCTCGGGTCTGCGGTTGGTGGTTCGACTGGCGGTTGCGGTCATATCCTGCCTTTCAAAATGCTCAGATAATCAAAAGTATAGTGGTGCCGTCGCGGCAGGCGATGCCCGTGCTCTAAGCGGGATAAAGTCTTCAGCAGCTTGGACTGGCTGCTTCACATGAGAACCGTTCAGCGGTCCGGGGAAACCGTTGGGCGATAAAATATTCTCGCAACGTGATAATAATCTTGCATCGCGCGGACACCTTGAGTACTATCCCAATCAAGCGCGGTGTTCAGACCGAACTGTGCCTCCCGGTGTGAACGCCGCGCTCCCGTTCCCTTTTACTTGTAAGGAGAAAAACATGAGCAAGACCGTCGTGTCTTCCGATAACGCACCCGCAGCCATCGGCCCGTATTCCCCTGGTATCCAGACCGGCAACATGGTGTTCCTGTCCGGCCAGCTGGGCATCGATCCCGCAACTGGCAAGATGCCCGAGGGCGTCGAGGCCCAGGCCAAGCAGTCCCTTGCTAACGTCGAGGCCCTGCTGACCGCTGCCGGCGCCACCTTTGCCGATGTCGTCAAGACCACAGTCTACCTGGCTGACATTGCCGACTTCGCCGCCGTGAACGAGATCTACGCCTCCAAGTTCGAGGCCCCGTTCCCCGCGCGCAGCGCTTTCCAGGTTGCCGCTCTTCCGGCTGGCGGTCTGGTCGAGATCGAGGTTGTCGCCGCTCTCTAAGGTGTTGGTAACAACTAAACATGACATGCAAAAAGACCCTGCAGCGCGTGTGAGCTGCAGGGTCTTTTGTCAAGCGATGCGACAAAAATGATCCGTTTCCCTTCGTCCCCAAGGGATCACGTTTAGCCCTCCTTGCGGACTTTTTGCAGGTAGCGGTAGACGCTGGGCTCCGAGATGCCCAGCGAGGTGGCGGCGCAGGCCACGGCGCCCTTGAGCATGAACACCCCGTTGCCGTTGAGGTGGCGAATGACGTCCACGCGGTCGCTCTGACCAAGCGACGCTACATCCAGCCCGCGCGCGCTCAGCAACTCGGCAATGCTGCGGTCGATGAGCTCCTGTGTGGACTCCGAAAGGCTTTCGACCTCGATAGGGGCGGGCTCCGTGCGCGTCGGCGCCGCGTCGAAGCACGCCATGAGCTGCTGCGCCATGGCGTTGATGGAGCGCACGGTCGAGAGATCGGTGTTGACGCAGAGCATACCGACGATCTCGTCATTCTCGCGGATAAAGTACGTCGCTGACTCCAACGTCTTGCCGCCGGCACCGCGCCCCTCGTAGCCCGTAATAAACGGCAGGTCGCGATACTTGGCGTCGTGCATGATCTTGAGTGCCAGATCGGTGGCGGGACCGCCGACCTTGCGGCCGCTCACGATGCCGTTGCGAATATCGACGATGGCGTGGTCGGGATCCGAGAAATCGTGCAGCACGATTTCGCTGTTTTTGCCGAGTATCTGCTCCAGAAAATCGACCATCGGCAAAAAGCGACGTACGGTCTCGTTCACGGGCAACTCCTTTGGGTGAAATCGGAAATGATCATAACAATTTTTTCTCATGGTAACACGGTGTCTATTGACTCACATATTCGCAGGTACATTGCGTAATACAGATGAGCGGTAGGTATTTGGCGGTAAACGGTCGACCAAAAGAAAAGTTAGATGTTATTTTGAACAGACACTTTCCTGACCTGCGGAAATGCATTATCTCAGCTGAAGAATAGTCTGATAACAAAAAATTATTATTGAGAATGAGAATCATCTTTAATACGATATGCAACGAAGGCACAACCTCAACCCCGCACTGCGTCACAATAGAGCGTTAGATGCGAAAACAACTATTTCGAGGATTGGTGGTCAAATGACCCAGGAGACGGTTAAGAACGGCACTGAAGCCCTGTTCACTCGTGAAGGCATGCCTCCCGTTAAGGAAATGATCCCGTGTGCCCTTCAGCACGTACTGGCATCGTTTGCCGGCATCATCACCCCGGCTGTCATCATGGCCGGCGTCTACGGCTTTAATAGCCAGCAGAGCACCGACATCATCCAGGTCGCGCTCATTCTTTCGGCAATCGACACGGCCCTTCAGGCCTTCGCTCCCTTCCGTCGCATCGGCGGCGGCCTGCCCATCGTCATGGGCGTTTCGTTCGCGTTCCTGCCGGCTCTGCAGGCCATGGGTGCCTCGGGCTTTAGCTTTGGTGCGCTGCTGGGCGGCGAGATCGTCGGCGGCGCCGTCGCGGTCCTCTTTGGTCTGGCCTACAGCAAGATCAAGTGGCTGTTCCCGCCCGTCGTGACCGGTACGGTCATCTTCTCCATTGGCGTCTCTCTCTATCCCACGGCCGTCAAGTATATGGCCGGCGGTATGGGTACGCCGCTATGGGGCACCCCGCAGGCCTGGTGCGTCGCTCTTATCACCTTCGCCGTGGTCTTTGCGCTCGCCAACTTTGGCAAGGGCACGCTCAAGCTGGGATCCGTGTTCTTTGGCATGATCGTTGGCATGATCGTCTCCATCCCCTTTGGCATGATCGACTTCTCCAGCGTCGCCACCGCTCAGGTCTTCGCCCTTCCCAAGCTCATGCCCTACGCGCTCGAGTTTGATCCCGAGGTCTGCATTACCCTCGCTGTCGTGTTCCCCATGGTTGCCATCCAGGTTATCGGCGACGTTTCCGCCGCCTGCCTGGGCTCCATCGACCGTATGCCCACCGAGCGCGAGCTCTCCGGCGCTATCGTGTCCCAGGGCCTCACCTCTATGGTCGGCGGCCTGCTGGGCGGTCTTCCCACCAGCGCCCTTGGCCAGAACGTGGGCATCATCTGCTCCAACAAGGTCGTCAACAAGTGGGTCTTTGTGATCATCGCGGCCGTCTTTGCCATCGCCGGTCTGTTCCCGCAGCTCTCTGCCGTCCTTTCCGCTATCCCGCAGCCCGTCATCGGCGGCGCGACCGTCGGCGTCTTTGGCACCATCACCATGAACGGCGTGCGCATGTTCACCCGCGAGGGCCTCACGCAGCGCACTACCACCATCGTCGGTACCTCCGTCGTCTTTGGCCTGGGTATCTGGATGGCCAGCGGTTGCCTTGCCGGCGAGGGTATGCCCGCCTGGGTATCCACCGTCATCGGCTCCAATGCCGTAACCCCCACCGCCATTATGGCCATTGTCCTTAACCTGATCCTTCCGCAGACGCCGGTCGTGGCTCAGCACATCGATGCTGCCAAGGACGCTGCCGTGGATCTGGTCTTGCCCGAGAGCAAGAAGTAACCAATTCGGTGCTATTCGTCGGCGGGCGCATCGCCTCGTCCGCCGACGTCATGCGGCGCCAAGCCGCACTTCAAAGGGTTTGTCCCTTTGGTGAAGCGTTGACGGGAGAGGGCCCGTTTCCGGTGTAGGCCGGCGCTTCGCACTCCGCCATGTCAGAGGTGTCAAACCCCGCCCCTGATGTTGAAGGGAGCATTCATGCTTCTGGTCGCTAACGGTTCCGTTTTTACCCGCAACGCTCAGACCCCGTTCATTCCCAACGGCGCGGTCGCCATTGACGGAGATACGATCGTCGAAGTAGGTCCCGAGTGCGAGCTCAAGGCCAAGTACCCGGATGCCGAGTACGTCGACGCCCAGGGCAACCTCATCATGCCCGGACTCATCAATTGCCACACCCACATCTACTCGGGTCTGGCCCGCGGCCTTGCCATTAAGGGCTGCAACCCCACCAACTTCCTGGAGAATCTTGAGCAGCAGTGGTGGAAGATCGATGACAACCTGACGCTCGACGGCACCAAGGCCAGCGCCTATGCCACGATTCTTGACTCCATCCGCGATGGCGTCACCACGATCTTCGATCATCATGCGAGCTTCTGCGAAATCCCGGGAAGCCTCTTTACCATTAAGGATGCAGCTCAGGAGCTGGGCATGCGTTCGTGCCTGTGCTACGAGGTCTCCGATCGCCGCGGCCAGGAAAAATGCGACCAGGCCATTGCCGAGAACGCCGAATTTGCCCAGTGGGCCGCCAAGGAGCGTCGCGATAACGACAACCACATGATCGCCGCCATGTTTGGCGGTCACGCCACCTTTACGCTGCCGGACGAGACCATGGACAAGATGGCCGAGGCCAACAACGGCCTGACCGGCTTCCACATCCATGTGTGCGAGGGCATGAATGACGTGTGGGACTCCCGCCTCAACCGCGGTGGCATCAGTCCCGTCGAGCGCCTGCTGCAGCACAACCTGCTGGGTCCCGACACCATGCTCGGCCACTGCATCCACGTGACGCCCGCCGAGATGGATATCGTCAAGGAGTCTGGCACCTGGCTCGTCAACAACCCCGAATCCAATATGGGCAACGCCGTGGGCTGCGCCCCCGTGCTCGAATTCTTCCGCCGCGGCATCCCCGTGTGCATGGGCACCGACGCCTACACCCACGATATGCTCGAGAGCCTTAAGGTTTTCCTGATCATTCAGCGCCACAACGCCGCTATGCCCAACGTGGGCTGGTGCGAGGCCATGACGATGCTGTTCGAGAACAACGCCAAGATGGCGAGCAAGTACTTCGATCGCAAGCTCGGCGTGCTTGAGCCCGGCGCCGCCGCCGACGTCATCGTCATGGACTACAAGCCCTTTACGCCGCTGAGCGAGGAGAATATCGACGGCCATATGCTCTTTGGCATGATGGGCAAAAACTGCCGCACTACCATCATCAACGGCCGCGTCCTGTACAAGGATCGCGAGTTCGTTGGCATTGATGAGGACAAGATCAACGCGTGGACCATGGCTGAGTCCAAGAAGCTCTGGAGCACGCTCAACGATCGCGCCTACTAATTCACAAGTAGTTTCGCGCGCGTCGGATGTTTCGCCGCATCCGACGCGCGTATAGGCGGCCTCCGCGGGGTCGCCGGCGCTGTGCTAGCGCTACACCGTATTTGCGCCCGCCGCGCGGTCTCGCCGGGCGTTACAGAGAGGAGCTCACTATGAGCGACATCATGAGGCCGATCCCGTTTTCGCAGCTGATGAACTGGATCATCGAGGAGCATAAGACCCAGGACGCCATCTTTGGCGTGCGCAAGATGGTCACGACCAACCAGGAGGGTGCGCTTCCCATTTTTGACGAGCGCATCGAGACTCCGTTTGGCCCGGCCGCCGGTCCCAATACGCAGCTGGCCCAGAACATCGTGGCCTCCTACGTTGCTGGTTCCCGCTTCTTTGAGCTCAAGACCGTCCAGGTTATGGACGGCGAGGAGCTCTCCAAGTGTGTGAACAAGCCCTGCATCGTGGCGCAGGACGAGTGCTACAACTGCGAATGGTCGACCGAGCTCGAGGTTCCGCAGGCCTTTGCCGAGTACGTGAAGGCATGGTTCGCCTGCCACCTGATCGCTCGCGAGTACGGCCTGGGTAGCCCGGACGGCTTTGTCTTCAACATGTCCGTGGGCTATGACCTCGAGGGCATCAAGAGCCCCAAGGTCGACGCCTACATCGAGGGCATGAAGGACGCCAGCGGCTCCGACGTCTGGAACGAGTGCCGCGCATGGGCACTCGCCAACCTGGACAAGTTTGAGCATGTCGACGCTGCGTTTGTCGAGTCCATCCCGGCGCGCGTCTCCAACTCCATCACCGAGTCTACCCTGCACGGCTGCCCGCCTGCCGAGATCGAGCGCATCGCGACCTACCTCATCACCGAGAAGGGCCTTAACACCTACATCAAGTGTAACCCCACGCTGTTGGGCTATGAGTTTGCCCGCCAGCGCCTCAACGAGCTGGGCTTTGATTACATCGTCTTTGATGACACGCACTTCCGCGAGGATCTGCAGTGGGCCGATGCCGTGCCCATGTTCGAGCGCCTGATTGCCCTGTGCGCCGAGCGCGGTCTGGAGTTCGGCGTCAAGCTGACCAACACGTTCCCCGTCGACGTGACGAGGAACGAGCTGCCTTCCACCGAGATGTACATGTCCGGCCGTTCGCTGTTCTCACTGACCATCGAGGCCGCTCGCCGCATTACCGAGCAGTTTGACGGCAAGCTGCGCATCAGCTACTCCGGTGGTGCCACGGTCTACAACATCCGTGCCCTGTATGACGCCGGCATTTGGCCCGTCACCCTGGCGACCGACGTGCTCAAGCCCGGTGGCTACGAGCGCTTTAGCCAGATGGCCGGCGAGTTTACCGATCTGGACGGCAAGCCGTTCGCGGGCGTCTCTCTCGAGGCCGTGACCGC
>UQWQ01000031.1 GCA_900544755.1 uncultured Collinsella sp.
AAATTATGATGCTGTAGTAGTTGGTGCAGGACATGCAGGCTGTGAAGCGGCTCTTGCCTGTGCCAGATTGGGACTGGAGACCATTATGTTTACGGTCAGCGTGGACTGCATTGCCCTGATGCCATGCAACCCGAACGTCGGAGGAAGTTCCAAGGGACATCTTGTCCGTGAGCTGGATGCCCTCGGCGGTGCCGTCGTTGAGGTTCACATGTGTCAGGCGAATGCGACCAAAGCGCTCGTTCATCACGACCGGCGCGATGCCGCGACGCACCCAGGCGCGCAGGTCACCGTCGGCCGCATGCTCGGTTTCGCCGCCGGAAAGCTCCGGAATCAGTTTGCCCAGACTGGGAAACAGCAGGCCAAAGCCGTGATTTTGCGCGGTGATCTCCACGCGACGACTCACCAGATTCATAACCGGCTGGTTACCGCCACGGTGACCGAATTTAAGCTTTTCCATTTGGGCGCCGCAGGCCAGGCTGATCATCTGGTGACCGAGGCAAATGCCAAAGACCGGCACCTTGCCGATCAGCTGCTGTACCTGCTCATAGGTCTCCACCACGGCATCGGGGTCGCCGGGGCCGTTGGACAAAAAGACGCCATCGGGATTCATGTCGAGTACCTGCTGGGCGGGCGTATCCCACGGCACGACGGTGAGATCGCAGCCGGCACGGACCAGGCCCTCCAGAATACCGCGCTTCACACCGCAGTCGTAGGCGACCACTTTGTGGCGGGCAGGAGCGGCAGCCGCAAGCGCAAAGTCATGCGTGGCAGGCAGGTCGGCGGCCACAAACTCGTGAGGCGCGGGGCAACTTACGGTCTTGACCAGGTTCTCGCCTACCAGCGTGGGCGCAGCGGACAAGCGCTCGGCAAGCTCGTCGACGTCGAAGATCTCGGTCGAGATAATGCCCATCTTGGAACCATTGTCGCGCAGATGGCGCACCAGAGCGCGGGTGTCGACGCCCTCGATAGCGACGATGCCGTGAGCGCGCAGGTACTCCGGCACGCTGACGGCCGAGCGCCAGTTAGAAGGCGTGGCGCACATGTCGCGAACGATCATGCCACGCATGGCCGGAGCGCTCGCAGGGCGCACGGCGCCGCCGGGGAAGGCCGACTGGACATCGGTCTCGTCGATACCGTAGTTGCCGATCTGCGGATAGGTCATGGTTACGATTTGGCCGGCATAGCTCGGGTCGGTCATGACCTCAAAGTAGCCCTCGAGCGAGGTGTTGAAGCAGACTTCGCCGGTCGCGGTGCCCTCGGCGCCGCATGCGCGTCCATAAAAAATGGTCCCATCCTCAAGATACAGGGTGCAGGGACCGCAAGCGCCCTTGCTGGTTTTGGCCAGCATACGCTGGCACAGCTCGCTGGGCGCGATGGTGCGGGCGGCAGCGCCCGCAATATGGTTGTTCGCCATAGTTCTCCTTCCCGGTCTCACAGGACCGGCTTAAAGGTGTGCAGTTAGGCCTCGCGGTATTGTAACCGCAAGCATGCCTCATGGCGTTAATTTCATCGAAATGTTTACGAAATGATAATTATGACTTTCTATGCATAATGATTTTTTAATCCCCGTCCCGGAAAAATCATCCCGCGGGGCTTGTGGCTCACGCGGGATGATGGCGTCTTATTTTATCTTGTCCTGCTCCAGCAGTTCGGACGGTGTGCGATCGGGCTTGCCGCCGCGGAAAATCTCGCGGCCATGCAGACGATGCTCCAGGTCACGTTCGGCCTTTTCCTCGTCAATCTTGGTCTGGCTCACCACCGGGTCCTCAATCAACGACGACACCGAGTTCACCTGCTTCTGAATGCGCTCGGCGATGGTGTCATCCATACTCACGATGCGCATCTTCCAGTCGATATTCGTGGCGTTGGATGAGCTCTTGGTCCACACGAACGTCAGGATGGCGCTCTGGTGGCCTCGCGCGGGGAACATGCCAAAGAAGGAATCGTGCTGAATGTTGCTATCCTCGTCGATATAGGCGTGAACGTTATACACCACGCGGTCGATCTTATCGTTGAGCAGCACGTTGGTCGCAAGTGCCGCGGCCTGGATCTGCCCGTTGGACAGCAGCTCGAGCTCGTTGGCAGACGATGTGTCCAACACCGTCACCTCGACCGTGCCCGTACGCTCATCGGCTTCATCGACGGTAAAGTCGAGCGGGAACTGCGTAAAGCCGTTGCCCCACTCAAGGCCGCCCTTCAGCGCCGTCGAAACGGTATCGACCGAAACGCTCTCGGACAAGTTGGCGGTGTTCAGACGACGCATCACGCCGTAGCCAATCTGCATGCCCACGATCAGCACCAAAATACCAATGACCACGGCCATCGCGGTCTTCGTAATGGTATGGCTCACCTGCGAGTCCGAAGGATCGTCCTCGGACAGCGGGTCGATATGTTTTGCCTGGCTCGCGCGGTCCTCGCTGCGCAGCTGCGCTAGCGCAGCTTTGTCACCGCGCTTGGCCGCAGCCTCCTTCTCACGCATGCGCTCGGTGCGCTTTTTGGCAAGCGTGGGATCCAAGACACCGGATGCATCGATTTCGGAGAATAACTCCGTCACTTCTTCCGGAGTCAAAGGGTTCTTGTCAGCCATAAACTTCCTGTCATATCAATCAGTCGAGCTCGTGCGCACGCGCACCTTCGAACTGCATTCGATAGTAACGGGCATAGGTGCCGCCACGGGCGAGAAGCTCCTCGTGCGTGCCACGCTCCACAACGCGACCATGCTCAACGGTCGCAATCTCATCGGCATGCTTAATGGTCGAAAGACGGTGGGCGATGATAATCGTGGTGCGGCCGCGCGCCAGTTCTTCGAGTGACTCCTGCACCGCCTCCTCGCTCTCGTTATCCAAAGCACTCGTCGCCTCGTCCAAAATCAGGATCTTGGGGTTCTTGAGAAACACACGCGCGATGGCAACGCGCTGCTTCTGTCCGCCCGAAAGACGGCTGCCGCGCTCGCCCACGACCGTGTCATAGCCCTGTGGAAGCGACTCGATAAAGGCATCGATGTTGGCGCGACGGGCGGCCTCGGCGATCTCTTCTGCCGTAGCACCCGGCTTGCCGTAGGCGATGTTCTCGCCGATCGTACCGTCAAATAGATAGACATCCTGCTGCACCAGGCCGATGGCACGGCGCAGGCTCTGCTGCGTCACATCACGCACGTCCTGGCCGTCGATGCTAATGGATCCGGTAGCCACGTCATAAAAGCGCGGCAGCAACGAACAGGTCGTGGACTTGCCGCCGCCCGAAGGGCCAACCAAAGCGATGGTCTGCCCGGGCTTGATGGACAGGTCCATATGGTCGATAACGGGACGCTCGTCGGCATCGCCCTCGCCCAGCTCAACATCCTCGTAGTTAAAGCACACGTCGTGATACTCCACGGCGCCGGCGATCACCTGCAGATCCGTAGCGCCCGGCTTGTCCTGGATATCCGGCGCAGTCGAGAGCACCTCGTCCATACGCTTAAACCCGGCGATAGCCTTCTGATACGTTTCGGCCGAATTGACGAGTGTCTCGAGCGGCGTGCAGAACAGCGAAATATAGAGTGCAAAGGTCGCCATATCGACCGCCTGCAGCTGTCCCTGGGCGACCAGCCAGCCGCCCAGCAGCACCACGATCACATAGAGCACACCCGAGAGCAGGCCATACGTCGCGGTATAGACGCCCATGGCGTGATACATGTTCTCCTTGGACGAAAGATAGCGATTGTTTGAGGCGCGGAACTTAGAGCGCTCGGTCTCCTCATTGGCAAAGCTCTTGACCACGCGCATGCCCGCCAGCGAATCCTGCAGCTGCGCATTGATGCCGCTGATCTTTTTGCGGTTGTCGCTAAAGACCTCGCGCATGCGCATGTTCTGCCAAAACATGATGACCGCAAACGCCGCCGTCACCACGGCCATGGCGAGTGCCAGCACTGGGGCGATGGTAAAGAGGATCACAAACGAGCCGATAATCTCGATGCCGCAGATGATGATCCACTCGGGCACGTGATGCGCCGCCTCGCAGATATCGAACAGGTCGTTGACCACGCGGCTCATCATGTCGCCCGAGCTGTTGCGGTCGAAGTACGCAAAGCTAAAGCGCTCATACTGGTCAAACAGGTCCTCGCGCATCTTGGACTCCATACGCGCGCCCATCACGTGGCCCCAATAGCTCACAAAGTAGCGGCAGGCGCAGCGGACGGCATACATCAGCACCAAGCCCACCGCGATCATACCGAGCGCCCGCATAATGGCAGCCTGACCCTGGGTAAATAGCCCACCGGTCAAATTGCGCAGGATAATGGGGAACGCCAGGTCAATGGCGGCAAGCACCAGAGCGCAAACAGTATCAGCAACAAAAAGCCCCATCTGGGGCTTGTAGTAAGAAAGAAACCTCTTCAGCATGTGATCCTCAAAGAAATATCAACAACGTAAGGCCCTGGGACAAAGCAATCAGCAGTACTTGTCCCAGGGCTATCCCCACTCGTTAAAGCTCCGCGCCCCCAAGGCGGTGCGCGATGCTATCGCAGGCCAAGGCGCCCACGACGGTCTTGGCGTCTTCGATCTTGCCGTCGAGCACGGCGTCGATCAGCTCGTGCAGCGGCACCAGGTCCACGTTGACAAACTCGTCATCATCGGGGTTGGGCGCATCAAACTCGAGCTTGGTAGCCAAGTAGATGTGGATGATCTCATCGCAAAAACCGCAGGACGTGACAATCGACGTCAAAAAGCGAATGCGGCCGGCCCTAAAGCCCGTCTCCTCGTGCAGCTCGCGCTTAGCGCAATCGAGCGGATCCTCGCCCGGGTCGAGCTTGCCGGCGGGGATCTCGACCGTCACGCGGTCGATGGCGGTGCGGTACTGACGCACCAGCACAATCTTGCCGCTCTCGGTCAGCGCCACAACGGCCGCCGCGCCCGGATGGCGAATGATGTCGCGGGCGCTACGGTGGCCGTTGGGCAGCTCAACCTCAAGACGGTGGACGTCGAGGATCTTGCCCTTCCAGGCGCACTCCTCCGAAAGAATCTTCTCGTGCAGCTCGGCATCGTGCGGGTCGTCATCGCCCAGCACCAGCATCGGCTCGTCGACAACCTCGCCACCCGGCTCGCCCTCGGCGTGTCCGTACGCGCGGCTATCTTCCTCGACGATCTGCGCGTCCACGAGCTCTTCGTTCTTCTCGTCCATCCGTCTCATTCCTCTCGGACTTTAGGCATCCCAGGCGTCGCGGCCGCGCAGCGCGCGCAGACCGATGTCGTGACGCAGAGTCTTGCCCTCAAAATCAATCTTCTCGCAGGCCTCGTAGGCAAGGTTGCGAGCGTTCTCGAACGTGTCGCCCAGCGCGGTCACGGCAAGCACGCGGCCGCCGTTGGTCACGAGCTGACCGTCCACCACGGCGGTGCCGGCATGGTACACGGTCACGTTCTCCATGGCCTCGGCGTCGGCGATGCCGGTGATGACTTTGCCCTTCTCGTAGCTGCCGGGATAGCCCGCGCTCGTCAGGACAACGGCCACGGCCCACTCGTCGCGCCAGTCGAGCTCAATCTGATCAAGCTCGCAGTTGGCGCAGGCGAGCATAACCTCGACCAGGTCGTTCTTGAGGCGCGGCAGCACGACCTGCGTCTCGGGGTCGCCAAAGCGGGCATTGAACTCCAGCACCTTGGGGCCGGCGGGGGTAAGCATAAAGCCGCCGTACAGGCAGCCGCGGTAGTCGATGCCCTCGGCAGCAAGCTCGGCCACGGTCTGCTCCATGACCGCCACCATGGTGGCGTGCTCCTCGTCGGTCACGATGGGCACCGGGCTGTAAACGCCCATGCCGCCGGTGTTGGGGCCTTTGTCGCCCTCAAGCGCGCGCTTGTGGTCCTGCGAGGTGGCCATGGGGCGCACGGTCTTGCCGTCGGTAAAGGCCAAAAGCGAGCATTCGGGACCAACAAGCATCTCCTCGATAACCACAGTGTTGCCGGCATCGCCAAAGGTGCCGCCAAAGCACTCGCGCACGGCCTCCTCGGCCTGCTCGAGCTCAGTCGCCACGATAACGCCCTTGCCTGCGGCCAGGCCGTCAGCCTTCACGACCAGCGGGGCACCCTGCTCACGCACATAGGCGAGAGCCGAAGCCTCGTCAGTAAACGAGCCATAGGCGGCCGTCGGAATGCCGGCACGCTCCATGAGCTGCTTGGAGAACAGCTTGGAGCCCTCCATCTGGGCGCCCTCGGCACCCGGGCCAAAGCAGAGAATACCCGCCGCGCGCACGGCGTCGGCCACACCCGCCACGAGCGGAGCCTCGGGGCCAATTACCACGAGTCCGCATCCGTGGCTCTGCGCAAACGCCGCCACGGCCGCAGGATCGCAGTCGTCGAGAACAACGTTCTCGCCGCAGCTCGCGGTGCCGCCGTTGCCCGGCGCGATGTAGAGCTTGCCGGCGCGCGGTGATGCTGCGAGCTTAGCTGCCAAAGCATGCTCACGGCCGCCGCTGCCCAACAACAGGATGTCGATGGTTTGAGTGTCCGCCTTCAAGGGTGCCTCCTCTATGGATGAATGGCCCGCTCCGCGCGAGCCCTTTGCAAGCAAATATACCCCTCGGCCGCCCGCTTGGGCTGCAAAGGGGTATATCGCAATAACCAAATAGTCCCGATTACTTCCAGAATCGGTTGATGATCTGCTCGCGACCGGCGCCGACGCCAATGAACGTCACGCGGGTGTGTGCCAGATCCTCGATAAACGCCACGTAGTCCTGAGCCTCCTGCGGCAGCTCATCAAAGCTGCGGCAACCGGTGATGTCGCACTTCCAGCCGGGGAGCTCCTCGTAGATGGGCTTGGCATGCTCAAAGCGCACCTGATGCTCGGGCACGCTGGTGTAGCGCTCGCCATCGACGTCGTAGGCCACGCACACCTTGATGGTGTCGAAGGCCGAAAGCACGTCGAGCTTAGTCAGGGCGATATCGGTGAGGCCGTTGACGCGTGAGGCGTAGTTGGCGATGGGGCCGTCGAACCAGCCGCAGCGACGACGGCGACCGGTGGTCACACCGTACTCATAGCCCTCCTCGGTCAGCGTGTGACCGGCCTCGGACTCATAGGAAAGCTCGGT
Organism: uncultured Collinsella sp.; assembly: GCA_900544755.1. Taxonomy (GTDB): domain Bacteria; phylum Actinomycetota; class Coriobacteriia; order Coriobacteriales; family Coriobacteriaceae; genus Collinsella. The sequence goes on from UQWQ01000031.1 coordinate 7,055, forward strand.
GGGCATGGGGCCCGAACCGACGCGGGTGATATAGGCCTTCATGACGCCCAGCACGCGGTCGACGTTCTTCATGCCCACGCCGGAGCCGGTGATGGCGCCGCCGGCGGTGCAGTTGGAAGACGTCACGTACGGATAGGTGCCGTGGTCGATGTCGAGCAACGTCGCTTGGGCGCCCTCAAACAGCAGGTCCTTGCCCTCATCGATCATGTTGTTGAGCAGCAGGCTCGTCTCGGTGATGTAGGGACGCAGGCGCTCGGCCATGGGCAGGTACTCGTCGCAAATCTGGTCCACGGTGTAGGTGGGCAGGTTGTAGATGAGCTCAAGCTCGGGGTTCACGCGGGCGAGAGCGGTCTCCAGCTTGTCGCGGAACAGCGCCTCGTCCAGCATATCCTGCATGCGCAGGCCAATGCGGGCCATCTTGTCCTGATAGCACGGACCGATACCGCGCTTGGTGGTACCGATGTTCTTCTTGCCGAGCTTCTGCTCAAAGGCGCCATCCAGGTCGATGTGGTACGGCATGATGACATGCGCGTTGCCGCTAATCTTGAGGTTCTTGGTGGTGATGCCGTCGGCCTCGAACATGTCGATCTCCTCAAGGACAACCTTGGGGTTGACGACGCAGCCGTTACCGATCACCGACACATGGTCGGAATACATGATGCCGGAGGGCACCTGGTGCAGGCCGTACTTCTTGCCGTTGACGACGATGGTGTGGCCGGCGTTGTTGCCGCCCGAGTAGCGCACGACGGCATCGAAGTCGCCGGCGACCAGGTCGCAGATCTTACCCTTGCCCTCATCGCCCCACTGGGCACCGACCAAAACGGTTGACGGCATGTTTACTCCTTACATTCATGGACTGTCTACGCGCCACGCCGGCACGCAGAAGCACAAAACATTCCCAGTATACCCGTGCAACGGGCGCCTGTCCTACTCCTCGGCATGTGCCCCATCAAGCTCATAGAACTTGGTGGATGCCGGCAGGAACATCAGGTCGACGTCGCCGATCGGGCCCGAACGGTTCTTGGCCACGACGATACGCGTAACGCCCTCGTCGGGTCGATCGTCGCGCGAGGCTTCGGCCTCGTCGGCGGAGCGGTCCAAGAACATAACGATATCGGCGTCTTGCTCGATGGAGCCCGATTCACGAAGGTCGGAAAGCTGCGGGCGCTTGCCGGTACGGGATTCGACCTGACGCGAGAGCTGCGACAGCGCGATGAGCGGGATCTTGAGCTCCTTGGCCATGATCTTCAGACCACGCGACATCTCGGAGACCTCGACGGTACGGCTCTCGGAGCGGCGTCCCGGCGGAGGACTCACCAGCTGCAGGTAGTCCAGGATGATGATGGCCTTCTCCTTGTTGTGGAGCATGCGGCGGCTCTTGGCGCGAATCTCGGTCACTGTGGTGCCGGGCGTATCGTCAATCAGAATATCGAGCTTAGACAAGGTCTGCGTGGCCTCGTTGATATTGGCCCACTGCTCGGGGCTAATGCGGCCCATGCGGAAGTCACTGATCGAGATCATGGCGTAGGCGCAGATCAGACGCTGGGCAATTTCCTTGCCCGACATCTCCAGCGAGAAGAAGCCGACGGTATAACCAGCGGCGGCAGCGTTGAGCGCCAGATTCAGGGCGAACGACGTCTTACCTACAGCAGGACGGGCACCGATAATGATGAGCTGACCCTCGCGAAAACCCATGAGCATGCGGTCGAGCGACGGGAAACCCGTGGGCACGCCCGCAGCCTGGCCACCGGCCTGGCACACTTCCTCGGCCTCGTTATAGGCCTCGACCATAAACTCGGTCAGCGTCTTGTAGCTCGACTTGACCTCGCGCGCCGTGACCTTGAGCAGCTTGCTCTCGGCCAGCTCCACGACCTCCTTGGTGTCGGTAGGGGCGTTATAGGCCAGCGCGTTGATCTCGTTGGTGGCGCCGATCAGCTCGCGCAGCATCGAGTCGCGACGGACGATGGCGGCATGGTGCTGCCAGTTCACGAGCGACAGAGTCTGGCCCATCAGCTCCAAAATGTAGGCCTCGCCGCCCACGGCATCGAGCTTGTTGATGCTTCGCAGGTAATCGATCAGCGAGATGGAGTCGATGGGAATGCGGCTGTTGTACATATCGACCATCGCGGTATAGATGGTCTTATGAATGGGCCGGTAGAAGTCATCGGGCTGCAGCTCGACCTGGGCTTCTTCGACCACCTCGGGCGATAGCAGCATGGCGGCCAGTACGTTGGCCTCTGCATCTTGGTTTTGGGGGAGACCCAACTTGGAGCCGCGGTCCTCGACCGTCAGCCATGTCTCCCTATCGTCATATGCCATGAGCATCCTCATTCATATCGCTTGCGAGCATCCATAGTATCAGCCACAGCTTTAAATCGAGGCGCGCCTTAACAATCATCACCGAACCAAACGGATGAACGGTCCCTTATGTGCGTTGTGTTAGACCGCTTTGGATACTGGGACTTTTCCTATAATCTTTCTTGCTTAGATAGCAGGCGAAAGCGAAGGAGCTCCTATGGTCACCAAGGATGATGCGTGTTGGATAATCGGCCTTTCCGCAGGTGCGGGCATTGGCGTATACCTTGATGGCGGCTGGGGCATCGATGCGCTTGTCGGGCGTGAGACCAGGGCTCATAACGACATCGACCTGTTCGTTCAGCGCGGGGATTACCAAAGGTTCGTGGATCTAATTGCTGATGAGGGGTTTTCCGAGGTGGCTGCATCTTTCACCACCGAAGATCACACGGTGTGGCAAGACGAGGCGGGGCGCATCGTCGACCTGCATTGCTTCGATTTCGCCGAGAATGGCGATATTCTGTATCAGGGAGATCGTTTTCCCGGGGAGGTCTTTTCGGGGAGGGGGCGCATCGGCGAGGTGGAGGTGTCGTGCATCGACCCCGAAAGCCAGCTGTTGTTTCACTTGGGCTATCAGCATGACGAGCACGACGCCCACGATGTCATGCTCCTATGCCGTGAGTACGGTTTCGACGTTCCCGAAGAATATCGCTAGCTGTTGCTATTTGCATCGGGGCACGACTTCAGCGCTTGCCGCAGATGCGCTGCGCCAGACCGCCCTGGACATCACGCCACGCCGTATATGGCCCTCCGCGCACGCGAGTCCCATTTCGCCTGCTTGATCCAGTACTCGTAGAACGGATAGGGGGTCACCTTGTACTGGCGCCAGGTCTTCTCGTACGTGCCGCGGGCTGCCTGCCTCACTATGAGCTCGGCGAGCTCGTCCGCGCTCCTGCGGACCTTGAAGCACCATGTCCACTTGAACCAGGCGAGGTAGTTCTCGAGGCGTCTCGTGGAGACACCCCGGAACCTGCCGATGAAGTGCCTCATCTGGGAGTGGAGGCTGTTCACCCTGTTGATGGCGTGCTCCTCCCTCTTGCTGGCGATGTGCGCGCCGACGCCGAGGGCGGGCAGGACGCGGCGGTACACGTGCGCACGGTCCGTCGAGATTATCGCGCCGACCGCGAGCTTGTCGGCGAGCAGCTCCCTGGCTGCCGCCTCGTCGAGGCCGCCCCTCCCCGCGATCTCGTAGAAGATGTCGCCGGCGTCGTTGATGCCGGTGAGCACGCATATCTTCTCGTGCCCGTCGGTTCCCTGCGACCTTGTGCGGGGCTTCCTGGGCATGCCGGACTCCGACCTGGAGCGGTTTCCCTTGAAGCTCTCCCTGAAGAAGCACTCGTCGAGCTCGGCCCCGCCGCCGGCCTCCACGCGGAAGGCGGGCATGCGCTTGGCCATGGCCTCGAGCAGCCTGTGGCGCATGAAGAACGCCGTCTTGAGGCACACGCCGCACTTTTCCGCCGACTCGCGCAGCGGGAGCATGTCCACGTGGCACTCCGCGAACCTCATCCAGGCCGACCTGTCGAGCTTGGTGGTGGAGAAGATGCGCATGGTGGCGTCGGTGAAGGTCCTGGCGCACCCTCGGCAGAGGAACCGCTGACGGCCGCTCCCGTCTCGCCCCCTCTTCACGTAATGCGGGGAGCCGCACCAGGGGCAGGCTCTGTCGGGATCGTCTTCCGCCCCCTCGCTTGCCGCGAGTTCGAAAAGCTCCGCGTCTATCAGCGCCTTGAGCGATCTCAGGGCCCTGCTCTTCTCGGCAGCCGTCATCTGCGGGAGGAACTGCCTCGTCAGCTGGGTGAGCACGTCTTCCATTGCAACCTCCATCTCTCCTGATGATGGAATTGTCGCAACCGGGGCCCCGTCGCGTGTACTGCGTGCAGGACACTTATCCAAAGTGGTCTAACACAACGCTTATGTGGGACTGCATCTCAATGTATGACGTGACACCCACTCAGCGCAAAAAATAAAAGGGCGCCCCGGTCTCTCAGAGCGCCCTTCTTAGAACAAGATTGTTGCGTTGCAGCAAATGCTACTCGGCAGCAGCCTCGGTCTCGACCTCGGCGGTCTCGGCCTCGGCGACCTCAGCGGCCTCCTCGACCTCAGCATCGGCAGCGAGCTCCTCGGCGGTAACGCCGACGAGAACGACAACCTCGGCCTTGATCTCGCGGTACAGCGAGATGGCAACGGTGTGGGCACCGGCAACCTTGATGGGCTTGCCGAGCTCGACGCGCTTGCGGTCGATGTCCATACCGAGCTGATCCTTGATGGCGTCAGCGATCATAGCGGCGGTAACGGAGCCAAAGAGGATGCCCTCGTCGCCGACCTTGACGTCAACGGTGACCGTCTTGCCCTCGAAGGCAGCCTTGGTCTCGTTGGCGGTAGCCAGACGGACGGCCTCGCGCTTGGCGATGTTGTTGCGACGCTCGTCAAGCTGCTTGAGGTTGCCCTTGGTGGCGGCAACAGCGAGCTTCTTGGGGAACAGGAAGTTCTCAGCGTAACCCTGAGCGACCTCTACGACGTCACCCTCGCCGCCCTTGCCCTTGATCTCATCGAGAAGAATAACCTTCATGATGCGTCTCCCTTCTTAGCCGCGGTCGCGGTTGCCACGAGAGGAAACCACGGGGACGGTGTACGGCAGGAGAGCCATCTCGCGGGCGCGCTTGATGGCGTTGGCGATGTCATGCTGATGCTGCGTGCAAGCGCCAGTGACGCGACGGGGCTTGATCTTGCCACGGTCGGTCATGTACTTACGGAGAAGCTGAGTGTCCTTATAGTCGATGAACTCAGTGTTCTCCTTGCAGAACTGGCAGTACTTACGACGCGGCTGACGTGCAGAAAAATCATTAGCCATGTCAAAATACCTTTCGTTTGGCAACTTCGGCGAACCGAAGCCGCCTCTCACTCAAAAATAGGTGAACAACCCTTAGAACGGGATGTCCTCATCGTAGACGTCGACCGCGGGCGGCGTGGCCACCGGTGCGGCAGGACGTGCTGCGGGCGCGGGAGCTGCGGGGGCGTAACCGCCCTGATCGTAGCCACCCTGGCCACCACGGGAGCTCATAAACTCGATCTCATCGACGATGACCTCAAGCTTGCTCCGGCGCTGGCCGTCGCGCTCCCAAGAGCTGTAGCGCAGCTTGCCCTCGATCGCGACCTTGTTTCCCTTTGCCAGGAAACGGCTCACGGCCTCGGCGCGGGTGCCGAACATAGTGCAGTCGACAAAGTTGGGATAGTCCTCCCACTCGCCAGTCTGCGCGTTGCGGCGACGATCGTTCACGGCGACGCCAAAGGACAGAACCTGGGTTCCGCCGGCGGTGGCGCGCAGCTCGGGATCGCGGGTGAGGTTACCGGTGATGTTCACTCGATTGATGCTCATAACTCACTACTTCCTCTTGGGGCACAAGCCCAGTCCAAAACGACAGTCTTACTCCTGGTCGTCGCGACGGACGATCATGTGGCGGACCACAGCGTCGGTGATGCGCAGGACGCGATCAAGCTCGGCGATCTGGGTAGGATCTGCGTGGAAGTTGATGAGGGTGTAGTCACCATCGGTGAGGTCGTTGATCTCGTAGGCGAGCTTGCGCTTGCCCCACTCGTCAACGGAGTCGACCTTGCCAGCGCCCTCAGCGATCGTAGTATCGATACGCTTCATAACAGCGAGACGAGTCTCGGGGTCGAGCGACGGGTCAACAAAGAACAGCAGTTCATAAGCCTTCATATTGTCACCTCCTCTGGGCAAATGTGGCTTCAGGTCGTGAAGGTGCGCCTGAAGCAGGAAAAGACTTGGTAATAATATCTTTCAACCTCCTAGGCTGCAAGAATATGCAGCTACAACCTCATGACCTCCACATATGCCCATACTCACACGGCATTTCATGCGTCTTCCAACCAAATGCTGACCAAATGCTTGACGGAACTGTGGACAAGATACGGCGCCACGGGGACAAACCAAATCAAACTGCAGGTCAGCCATTGCAAGGCTGTGGTCGCAAAATGCATACCAGTGGCTCACAACACCGTTCAAATATTTTTAAAATTGCTGCCACGTCGTCTATAAATACCTATTTTGAACAATTTGTTGTATGCAGCCATGCTGGTCATAGCCCGTTTTTGACCTTCTCGATCCCGTCACGAAGCCAAGCGATTCAAAAAATGCCAAGTTTTCTGTTTGCACTTTGCGATTCCTCGTGTATACTGACTTTCGCATTTAACGGAGAGTTGTCCGAGTGGCCGAAGGAGCACGATTGGAAATCGTGTAGGCGTCAAAAGCGTCTCCAGGGTTCAAATCCCTGACTCTCCGCCAGTTAATTCCAAAGCAGGCCTTTGAGCCTGCTTTGTTTTTACCCCACGCGGAGGGGTGGCAGAGTGGTTGAATGCGGCGGTCTCGAAAACCGTTTGGCCTGTATAAGGTCACGAGGGTTCGAATCCCTCCTCCTCCGCCATTAGATGGTATGAGCCCCAGCAATGGGGCTTTTTTCTTTTTTGGGCACATTTCAATAACGCGCAGGAGGAGGGATTCGAACCCGCCCTTCCCTCAAAAACATGTACATCACCCTCCAAAAACGACATTTTTCGACATCTTTGAAGGCTGGCGTACATGTTTGGATTGAGCTCACGGGAGTGGCACTATTCGGAAGGTACCTCTTCGTCTCGCATGCCTTTCCAGTTGCGGATAAGTGCCTTGCGTAGTTCGTTTTGCTCTCGCTGGTACCCGGTGTCGGTACAGCGAGGCATGCCGAGTGCTTCGCGAATGTTGTTCATGGCGCGGTGAAAGGCGAGCTGGCTGCCGAACTGAGCCGAAGTGAGCGTAACGATTCGATATCCCATTTGGGAGAGAACGGCCTCTCGCTCTGCATCTGCTCCTTTGCGTTCGAACTCATCGTGAAAGCCGCCCTTATATTCGATACCGAGTTCCCTGCGCTTGTAGGTAACGAGCGCATCGATTTTGAGTGTTCGAGCTTTGGCGCAATGCCAGAGACGTTGAGGGATCTCGAGCGGTTTGTTGAGTTCGATACCTCGGATGCCAACGCCGCCTTCGCTTGTTGGGAGTGAGAGGGCGATTGCCGAAGCGGTCTCCATAGGCGAGGCCGAGCGATCGTAGATGTGCCTGAGCGCGAGCCGTGCACGTGTGGCACCGGGTTTGCCGGGATGCCGATCGAGCAGTTCGATTATTTCATCCTTGGAGGCGGTGGCTGGTTGCTCGGTATAAGGGTCGGCGGGATTGAGCCTCATGCGATAATCGCCGCAAACTTCATAGCCATATTCGAGATATTCGATCCTATCCATCCACTCGGCCGCGAGCACGAAGGTGAAGGCTTCGTCGGTGATGAAGACTCCGGGCGTCAACTCGTTAATATGCTCGTAGGGAAGATTTTGTCCAAGAATGTGGCAAACGACGCCTTTGGTACGAATTCGCTCGAATTCGAATACAACCGCGATATCGATAGTCTTAAGCATATCGGACGGAATGCCGCAGTCGGTAAGGGCCTGTCGTATGCGCGCAACACGTTGCTGGGTGGAGATGCCTTGTGCACCTATCTGGTAGTCGTGCCGCGCAAGAGACTGAACTAAATTCTGGGGTGCATGATGGACAAGCCATGCGGTTTTATGCGAAATGAGAACAGGGGTGTCCATTGAGGGCCTCTCGCTCTGAGCCGGTATCCAACTCTTATGTCCGTTGAAGTGGGGAAATATACCGGATGTGAGTAAATCAACTCATTCATGCTGTGAGCTCAATCCAAACATGTACGTCAGCCTCCAAAGATGTCGAAAAATGTCGTTTTTGGAGGCTGACGTACATGTTTTGGACCCCTGGCATTCCAGCAATGCCACGCCCGCGCCCAGTCCCTACCGTTTGCCGAGCAATGGGGTCGCAATCGCCGCCAACCATGTACTATGTACGGGCATTGTCTAAACTCGCAATCAGAAGGATTCCATCTTGCCCGTCGTCGCCGCTATGACCGTTACCTCACATGCCTCGGATGCCATGGTCGCTATCCCCTTTTGGCTCGAGATGTTCGCTGTTGTCGCGGCATCGATCTCGGGCGTGCTGGTCGCGCGCGAGCATAAGCTCGACCTGGTGGGCGCGGTCGCACTCGCCGTGGTCTGTGGCCTGGGCGGCGGTCTATTACGCGACATGACACTGCAAGTGGGCAACGTCTACATCCTCAACCAGCCAATGGCGCTGCCGCTCTCCATCGCCACGGCGGCCATCATCTACATCTTCCCGGCAATCGTCGATAAACCCGAGAAACTCATTCCCCTGCTCGACATCATCTCGGTCGGCATCTATGCGGCAACCGGCGCGGACAAGGCACTGGTCTACGGCTTTGCGCCGGCCGTATGCATCATGATGGGCTTTTTCACCGCGGTGGGCGGCGGCATGTTGCGCGACGGCTTTATGGGCGTGGTTCCGGGCATTTTCCAACGCACTAACTTTTATGCCATCGCGGCCATCGCCGGATCGGCAAGCTATGTAAGCCTCGTCATGAGTGGCTTGGTCAGCAATGTCGCCGCGCTAATCGTATGCGTTGTCGTGACCATGGGTCTGCGCTGGCTCTCGCTGCGCTTTGACATCAAAAGCCCCACAGAGGAAGACATCGCGCGCTTCTTGCATCGCAAAAAGTAGACAGCACGGCACGACCCTTCGAAATGCAACCGAGAGGTTCTTTTAGAGCGACCGCGCGTTGGGTACCCTGTTAGATACATGTCGAGTATCTAGCGAAGGATTCACTATGCCTTACAACCTAGCACCGTCGTCCCGGCACCGTAAAGTGCAGGCGCGCATCGCCCTCCTATTCGCACTGATTGCACTTGCGCTAATCGTACTTCCCACGACTTCATTCGCCGGCACAGATACCGCCGGAAACGTGCTCGCGACCGAAGCTGACTCCACCCCGTCCGGGGTCGAAGGCGACCTGTACTGGGCCGGCCAAAGCCTCAACTTAGACGATGCCTCCATCGGCCGCGATATTATCGCGGCGGGCGAGAGCCTGTCGATTCGCGACTGCACCGTAGGCGGCGCCGTTCGCCTGGCGGCGCGTACCATCGATATCGCCAAAACCGCAATCGATGGCAGCGTGACGGTAGCCGGCCAGCACGTCGTCCTTAACACCGGTAGCACCGCCAACTGTTTTTACGCGGCAGGCGAGACGGTCGCCCTGCGCGGCTCCGCTAAATCGGCGGCGCTCGCCGGCGACACCGTTACCATCGATGGCACCGTCGATGGCGATGTTGAGGTCTGGGCCGACAAGCTCATCCTGGGCAAAAATGCCTGCATCACCGGCACGGTGAGCGCCCACGTCTCACAGGATCCCGAGCGGGCAGAGGGTGCCCAGGTCGGAGCCCTCAAGATCGACCGCACCGAGAACGAGAACACCTCTACGGTTAACGACACCATCGGCGGCATCGTCGCCGCAGCGCTCTCGACCTGCTTTATCGCCCTGCTGCTCGAGCTCGTCTTTCCGCGTGCGACCGCCAGCGCCGCCGGAATGCTCCACCAACGTCCCACGCCCCTGTGGGTGAGCGGTCTTTTGGGCACGATTGCTATCGTCCCCACCGTCCTACTGCTGATTATCTCTATCGCCGGCCTGTCGCTTGCCGGAACCCTCATGTGCGCCGTGATCGGCATCGCGCTGGTCTCCACCGCTTTTGCTGGCTGCGCGATCGCCCGCATGGTCGGACACAACCAGAACCGCTATGCCATGGCAGCCGTCGGCGGTGTGGCCGCAGGCGCCCTCACAGGACTCCCCCTCATCGGCGACTTCATCAGCGGCGTGGCCTTTGTCTTTATGCTCGGCTACGTCATCCAGATCATCTGGCGCAACGCCCACCTCAAGCCGCAGCAGCCGGCTAACACGCCAGGACTCCCCACCGCCTAACCACCAATCACCGCAAAGGGGACAGGCACCTTTGTGGTTGTGAAGGCCTTCTCAATCCCCGTGCACCAAAAAGGGCGCCGACCATTGCGGTCGACGCCCTTTCTTGTTGGCAGTTATAAGCCCCAGCGCTTATTTGTTGACCTGGCCAGCGCGGACGGCTGCCTTCTTACGGTCGGTGGCGTTGAGCAGACGCTTGCGCAGGCGGATGTTCTTGGGAGTAATCTCCACCAGCTCGTCGTCGGCGATGTACTCCAGCGCCTCCTCCAGAGAGAAGGTACGAGGCGGCACCAGCTGCACGGAGATGTCGGAGGTCGAGGAACGCTGGTTACCCAGGTTCTTGGTGCGGGCGATGTTGACGACCATGTCGCCGGCCTTGCTGCGCTCGCCCACGATCATGCCTTCGTAGCACTCGGTACCCGGCTCAACAAACAGCTGACCGCGCTCCTGCAGCGTACCCAGAGCGTAGGCAACGGCCTTCTCGGTGGTCATGGAGATCATGGCGCCGTTCTGGCGGTTGCCGATCTCGCCGGCGTAGGGACCATACTCCAGGAAGGTGTGGTAGAACACGCCCTCGCCGTGGGTGACGTTCATGATACGGTTCTTAAGACCCATGATGCCGCGCGTCGGGATCTTGAACTCAAGGTGCGTCACGATGCCCGAGGTATCCATGCTCGTCATGATGCCACCGGAGGTGCCGAAGACCTCGACGACCTTGCCCGAGTACTCGTCCGGGCACTCGACAACAGCCTGCTCGACGGGCTCCATCTTGTTGCCGTTCTCGTCCTTCTTAAACAGAACGCGGGGACGACCGACCTGGAACTCAAAGCCCTCGCGGCGCATGGACTCCATCAGGACGGACAGGTGCAGAATGCCGCGGCCAGAGACCTCGACGCCGCTCTTGTCCTCGAGCTCCTCGATCTTCATGGTCACGTTGTTCTCGGCCTCGTTGAACAGGCGCTCCTTGAGCTGACGGGCGCCCACAATGTCGCCGTCACGGCCGACGAGCGGGGAGGTCGAAGCCTCAAAGACGATGGACAGGGTCGGCGGGTCGATCTCGATGGGCTCGAGCTCGACGGGGTTCTCGGGGTCGGTGTAAACATCGCCGATATCGGTGCGGTCGATGCCCACGACGGCGGCGATGTCGCCAGCGCCGACTTCCTGGCACTCGGTGCGGCCCAGGTAGTCGAAGGTAAAGAGCTGCTTGACGGTAGCGGTAGCGCTGGAGCCGTCGTTCTTGACGACCAGAATCTGGTCGCCCTGGTGAATGGTACCGGAGTACACGCGACCGATACCGATGCGGCCAACGAAGTTGGAGTGGTCGATGGTCACACACTGCATGGCCAGGGGCGCGGTCTCGTCAACCTCGGGCGCGGGCATGTCGTCGATGATCATATCGAGCAGCGGGTACATGTCCATGTTGCCGTCCTCGGGATCATGACGGGCAAAGCCGTTGACGCCGCTGGCGTAGATGACGTGCTCCATGGCAAACTCGAGCTGATCGTCGGTAGCGCCCAGGTCGGCCATAAGGTCGAGGCAGTCGTTGTAGGCCTTCTCGGGGTTAGCACCCGGACGGTCGATCTTGTTGATGACGATCATGATCTTGAGGCCGGTGTCGATAGCGTGACGCAGCACGAAGCGGGTCTGGGGCATGGGACCCTCAAAGGCGTCGACCAGCAGCAGGGCGCCGTCGGCCATACGCAGCACGCGCTCGACCTCGCCGCCAAAGTCGGCGTGGCCCGGGGTGTCGATGACGTTGATCTTGACGTCCTTGTACTCGATAGAGATGTTCTTGGCGAGAATCGTGATGCCGCGCTCGCGCTCCTGGTCGTTAGAGTCCAGGACGCGGTCCTCGACCTGCTGGTTGGCACGGAAGGCGTCCGTGGCACGCAGGAGCTTGTCAACCATCGTCGTCTTGCCGTGGTCGACGTGGGCGATGATGGCGATGTTCCTCAGATTGTCTACGCGCATGTAGTTCCCCTATCTTCTATCCATATACAAACGGCACGCGTATGCGACCCACCCAGCAATGCAACGCTCGGCGGGAATATTGAGCCTTTTACCGAAAACTCGTTTATTTTAGCGATTTTAGATGAGAGGGGTTTCCTCACCTGCAGGTTCAGGGTCGCTCCACATAAAACCATCGCCGGCACCCATGCCCTCATACAGCACATATGCCGAAAAACCGCTCTCGAGCGTCGTCTCAAAGAAACTCACGAGCAGAGCGTCGTGGTAGCCGCCGTCAATCTCGACACAGCCGGTATAGCCAATGGCATAGCGGGCGATACGGCCCAGGCCCTCGTCCTTAAGACCCATCTTGTGCTCGGAGATAAAGTTGGTGGCGGCCTCCAGGCATGCCTCCTCGCCATCCTCGTCGAGCGCGGCCAGATAGCGGTTGGAAGCAGCGTCCTCGATCGCCACAACTACGCCCGGATTCTCACCGGCGGCAAGGTCGTCCAAGAACGCACCAATCAGGTCACACACCATGGCGTCGAGCTCGGCGGAGACGTTACCGGCGTCCTGCATATCCTGTGCCATCTCTAGACCTTCCCATCGAATCCGGCGTCGTTACAGTTCTTGTGCCTCGGCAGCGATCTTGGCGGCAGCGTCGCGGGCGCGCACCATATCCATCGCGCGCTTGTCGAGTACCTTGATCTGGTTGGTCAGCATTACCGCATCGACCACACCCCAGATTACCAAGCCTGTTGAAATCGAAAACCCAAGCGCACCAACTGTACCACGAAGACGAGAACAGATTACCGCGACAAGGGCGGAGATGATAACCATCTTGATATAGGAGCCGCGGCGCTCGCGAAGCGTGCGGGCCTGCGTCACATAGGCGATGCGAGCCGCCTCGGATGCCTCCGAGCGCATCTGGGCTTCACGCGCGATGGCGGCCGCTTCAGCCGATACGCGGGTACCCATCAGCGACCTCTCCGCTCGCGTGCCAGACATTTAGAAATCATCGGGGGAGAGCGTATGGACGAACTCGTCGAACTTCTCGAACTCCTGCTCGTCGTCAACCTCCTCGGCATGGGCAGAAACGGTACCCAGGCGATTCATGATGTCGTCCTCCACAAACATGGGGGCATTACTGCGCACGGCAAGGGCGATGGCGTCGCTGGGGCGGGCGTCAATCTTGCGCTCGTCACCATCGACCAGCACAACAATCGTCGCATAGAACACCGGCGGCTCGGCACGAACGATCTCGATGCGCTCGAGCTTGGCGCCCAGGGCATCGACGGTGTCAAGCAGCAGGTCATGCGTTATCGGGCGCTCGGCGCGACCGCTATCGATGCCACGGCTAATTGCCGCGGCCTCAAACGAGCCGGTCTGAATGGAAAGCGAACGCAGGGGTGCCGTCGAATCCGACTTGCCGCAGCGCTCGCGAAGCACGATAAGCGATGGCACGGGACCGGCGGCCATGACGATGGTCTCTATGTCGACACGAACCATGGAACACCTCCGGTACGTAGCGGTTAACACACGGCAGGGTCGCCGCATTGAATAGCTATACTACCCAATCTTTCGCCCAGCACACAAAATCAAAGTAGTTAATTTGGGACGTGTCTCTATGGTTTTGTCAACCGCGTGCTTCGCGCCATTTCGGCA
>UQWQ01000032.1 GCA_900544755.1 uncultured Collinsella sp.
GCTTCGCGTATGCTCACGCGCGGCCAGCTTAAGGTGAACACGCAGATCATGAGCAGCGATAAGGCGCTGCGACAGCTGGGCGGAATTATCGACCGCATGTCGATGGCAATTGTGATCGCCGGTCTGTTTATCGGTTCGTCGGTGGTGTACTACGCGCGCATCGAGCCGGTTGTGTTTGGTATCCCGGTCATTGGCTTTATGGGCTACGTCAGCGCACTGGTGCTGGCGCTTATGCTGGGCCGCAATATCTGGCTCAACAGTCACGGCGGCAAGCACTAGAGGCCGCGACCGTCACCGCATTTTCCTATCGCAAACAATAGCTTTTACCTTGGGCTTCGTCTGCGTGCGAGGCCCTTTTGCGTGATACCATTTTGACGGTAATAATCGATGGCCTAGATGGTGGTGCGGAGACGCACGAATGCGCGGTTTACCTGCGCGTTTGGGAGAATTGGGGTGCAAGTCCCCGGCTGTACCAGTAACCGTAATTCCTCTTGGCTCGGGATGTTCGCGTCGCAGATCGGACGACGTGCCCGAGTCGTTAAGGTTAAGTCGGATCGCCTCCCATCTTGCATGCGGCTGCGGCGTATGCCGCCGGTGTGCATAGGGCTCTGGAGGGAAGGGGGACCCCGATGGGGGAACTCGAGCGCAACATGCGCGATGACGTAGGGCAGCCTCAAGGCAACGCTCCAAGTACAGACAGTAGGAGACAAATGGATATGTTTGTGGACGAGCGCCAGCGCGTCTCGCATCGCCGTGGCGCGATTGCACGCGGTGTAGCTAAGCGCGGCCTGGTGGCATTCCTGGCCTTCGCGATGGCCTTTGGCACCACGCCGGCTCAGCTGTGGGCCGAGGGCGCCGAGGGCATTGCCGAGGCTGTGGATCAGGCTGCGACGCCGGACGAGGGTGCAGCGCTTGCGGGCGGTGCCGCCGAGCAGAGCGGCGCCGAGGTTTCAGATTCTGGGAGCACGCCCGCAGCTAGTGCCGCCACAACAGGGGCGGCAGCTGGCGACGAAGGCTCGGCGACGGGGGAGAACCCTGCCGCGAGTGAGCAGTCTTCGACGGTAGCCGCTGACCAAGCAAGATCTGCCGCCGCGGCTGCCGTCCAGACGGAGAGCCCGACAGAAACCGGCGATGTCGCCAAGAAGCAAGTCGAGGTCTCGTTCTCGATTATCGGCACCGATGCCGACGGCAAGGCTCAGACCTGGGTGGCACCTACGCAGCTCAAGCTTGACGAGGGCGCGACGGCTGCGGATGCCTTTATTAAGCTGCAGGAGAAGACGGGCTTCAAGGCGGACTACGATCCGAACACGGCATACGGGTTCTACCTCAAAAGCATCACATCCCCGAGCGATGGCCGCACGCTTGCCTACGATCCGACGACTTATGCCTTCTGGCAGCTGTTCGTCGATGGCGCGTCTTCCTCGGTTGGCGCGAGCAGCGTCAAGCTCACCCAGGGGCAGAAGATTGAGTTTGCCTATACGGCTGGTAGCGTGTCCCCTGTCGTTAAGGACCAGGTTGCCGCTAATGTGACCGTCATTGGTCGCGATGCCCAGGGCAAGACTCAGACTTGGGTCGATAACGCGCAGTATGTGGTGACGTCCGGCTCGAGCGCACTTGACCTTACGAAGGTCGCGCTCGAGGCGAATGGCATCGACGCCGTTGCTGCGGGCTCCTTCATTCTGAGCCTTAAGTACAACGGCGTTGAGCTGGGTACGCCGTTCGATTATTCGACCTGTTGGCAGCTGTTCATCAACGGCAAGTCGAGTGACTATACGGCGGACAATGTCACCATCCATGCCGGCGATACCGTTACGTGGTTCTACGGTGGCTGGGGCGACCAGCTGCCCTCCGATTCTGTCCATGCTTCTGTTCAGGTACTTGGTAAGGACAAGGACGGCAAACAGCAGGTTTGGGCCTCGACGGGCCAGACGAGCCTCAAGGCAGGATCCACTGCTAGGGATCTGTTGGAGCAGACTGGTCTTGAACTCAAAGCTACAGAAGAGTCTTGGGGCTGGTACCTCAGGGGCATTACCTCGCCGCTTGATGGTGAGACCTATTGTGGCTCTGATGCTGCGACCAATAGCTATTGGCGCTTCTACGTAAAGGGCAAGTCCGACGTAAAGTACAAGTTCGCCGACGTTGGCGCCGGTGCCTACAAGCTCCATGAGGGTGACGCCGTCACCTTTATGTATGCTGGCGACAGCGATGCCCTTCCTGGCCAGGTTCTTGGGTCTGTCGATGTTATCGGTCCCGATGTCAACGGCAACAATACTCGCTGGGGCTCGGCAAGCAATGTTTCCCTGCCCGAAGGCTCTACGGCCCAGGACCTTATCGAAGCGGTTCTGAAGGCAAAGGGCGTTACGTACAACGGCTCCCAGAGCGGTGAGTACTGGTTCCTCAATTCCATCGACTCGCCGTTCGGAGGCAAGACGTACGGCTATGATGGTGCGACCAATAAATACTGGCATCTGTATATCAATGGAGAGCCCTCCTTACTCTGCGCCAATCAGATTACGCTCAAGAGCGACGATAAGGTTACGCTTGCCTATACCACCGACGATTCGCCCATGCCCGATCCCGACAAGATTGTCGTGGACCCGAGTGCGACGACTCCTGATTGGGATGCCGAGTGGGCCGGCTACGGCAACAGTGGCAACGGTTCGACCGTAACGGATGCCAAGACGCCTGCGCAGGCCGCTGGTCTTAAGTGGGCCTTCGATTGGAAGGCCGAGTCTGGCCAGCAGTATGCCAACTGCAGCGAGCCTGTCATTGCTAACGGTTTTGTGTACATCGCGACCGAGAACGAGCTCATTAAGATCGATTCGTCCACGGGTAAAAAGGTTGCCTCTGCGCCGCTTGCCTCCAAGGTGAGCTATACCTCTCGTCCGATCTATACCAATGGCCTTATCATCGTTCCGCTCAACGGCGGTGCGGTCCAGGCGATTACTGCGGACAAGCTGATCTGCAAGTGGCTGACGCCAGGTTTGACGGACTTGACGCAGAGCTCCTGCACCGTGGTTTCGGATGGCGAGTACGTCTATGTTGGTACGGTCGATATTTCGTATGACGAGAACTACAACGCGACCTACGGCAACGGCTCCCTGAAGCGTATCAAGATTGCCACGGGCGAAGTCTCTTGGCAGAACATTGACCCTTCCGAGGGCTATTATTGGACTGGTGCTGCGCTGACGGATAAGTACACCATTGTTCCTACGAGCGCGGGCACGCTTAAGTGCATTGATAAGACGACGGGCGATGTCGTTTCGACTATGAAGCTCGGTGCTCTCGCGAACGCCGACTGTGTCGCCGATCCGTCCAATGGTTCGACCTTCTATCAGATGACGCACGATGGAAAGCTCCATGTGATTTCGCTTTCGGCGAAGGGCGTACTAAGCGAGCAGAAGACGGTCGACCTGGGTCTTACTAATAACATGAGCGCACTGGCGGTGGCTGGCGAAAACTTGATTGTCGGCGGACAGACGGCTACTGGCTCTGCTCTGGTTCTCTATAACCTGAAGACGGGTAAGACCACGATGGTCGCTGCTGCCGACGGCAAGGCGCTGCCGGCTGGCCTCAACGGTATTGCTGCTACTCCGCTGGTGAGTGTTCAGGGCGGCAAGACCTATGTGTACTTCACCGTTAACAGCGCGGATAGCAAGGATTACGTCAGCTACTCTGCTGGTGGTGGCGTGTATCGCTATACGCTCGGCGACGCAGAGGCGACGCAGATTTATGATGCGGCTGGCCATTACCAATACTGTGACTCTCCGGTCATTGCCGATGCTTCTGGCAACCTCTACTACATCAATGATTCGGGCACGCTGTTCAAGCTCGGGGCTGTTGAGTCTTGGACGGTTGCCTTTAATTCCAACGGCGGGTCTGCTTGCGACACTAAGTTTGTGGCTACGGCCGACGGCAAGCTGGTCAAGCCGGCCGATCCGACGCGCGATGGCTACACTTTCGGCGGTTGGTATACCGATGAGGCTTGCACGCAGGCGTATGACTTTAGCACGCCGGTGACGGCCGATCTGACGCTGTATGCCAAGTGGACCAAGAATGCCGTTAACCCTGGCGGTAATGGCGGCGCTGGTTCGAATGGCGGCGGTTCTGGTATCGGTACTGGTTCCGGCACTGGCGCTGGCGCGGGTTCTGGCTCCGGCTCGAAGGGCGGCGCTATTGCCCCGGGCAAGAAGCCGGTGACCAAGACGACGGTGTCGACCAAGAGCGAGACCAAGGACAACAAGTCCAACAAGAAGGACTCCGATAAGTCCGATAAGAAGGACGAGAAGAAGTCTGACAAGAAGGACAGCAAGTCCGACAAGAAGTCCGATTCCAAGTCCGATATGGGTGCTGTTTCCACGACCACTGCTAAGAAGTCCTCTAGTACTGCCGAGCAGGAGACTGGCACCAACCCGCTCGCCATCGTTGGCATCGCCGCCGGCGTGATTGGCCTTGCGCTCATCGCCGTCTTCGTGCTGACCAAGCGCGGCAAGGGTGACGGTAATGCCCGATAAGCCCAAGGAGACTAACGGGCAACAGCCCGACCCCTCGTTTATCCAGCTCGATGATCCAAAGCAAAAGGGCGCCGCTTCGGCGGCGTCCGCCCCTCGTCGCAAGGCGCTCCTTGGTGTTCTGACTGCCGTGTGCACCATTCTGATCGTCGTCTCGCTGGGTTTCGTCCATCCTTCCACAAGCGGTGCCTGGTCCATCGACTGGATCATTCAGACCGTGACGGGGGAGAGCGTCGTCACCAAGGACACCAAGGCGTCTGGCTCGACTACGACTTCGGTCGAGGCCAGTTCCAAGGATTCCAAGTCATCGAATGACGCAAAAGACGAGTCCAAGGACGATTCCGAATCTTCAAACAAGGAATCGGATAAAAGCTCGGATAGCAAGAAGTCCGATGGTCAGGACGGCAAGAAGTCTGGAGATAAATCCGCTGCCCAGAATAGGGGAGCCGGCGATACTTCCAATGTGTCTGGCGGTGCTTCTTCGGGCGGCGGCCAGTCGTCTGATGGAGCCTCCAGCTCTAATGGCGGAAGCGCTCCCTCGGGCGGACAGGGCGGCTCGCAGGAGTCCGGCTACGTAACGGTGACGGTTTCGGTCACATCGAGCACTGTGGGCAATCCTGTGTCTTCTGGTGGCACCTTTACCTTTAACGAAGGCGCTACCGTCTACGATGCCCTGTGCGCGTTGGGCCTTTCTGTCAACGCACACGGCTCATCGTTCGGCACGTATGTCTCCGCGATTGGTGGTTTGGCCGAGAAACAGTACGGCGGCACGAGCGGCTGGATGTACTCCGTCAACGGCACAACGCCTATGACGGCCTGCAGCAACTACGTTCTCTCCAACGGCGACAACGTGGTCTGGTATTACGTTACAGGCTAAAGACCTCGACATAGTGCGCCAGACGGGCGGTTCGGACAAACATCCGGGCCGCCCATCTTTATGCGAATGGGACGCCGTGGCCCGCCTCACATGCCTTCCACGGCAGGCTCTGCAAGCAAAAAACCGGCTGGAACGAGAATTCCAACCGGCTATACATTCAAGCAAATGTCGAATCGACTACGAGTGAGCGCCTTCGAGGAAGAAGCGACGGCTAAAGTAGTTGTACCAGGTGACCAAGAACGTGGCGATGGCCTTCATGGCCTGGTAGCCGATACTCAAAAACGTGACACCCACAAACATGTACAGGTCGTTGAGGCCCAGACCGATCACCGACAGGATGGTGAAGATCGTGAACTCGCGCTTGCGGCTCATGCCCTCGCGATGGTCGAACACGTACTTCATGCTGAGCCAGTAGTTGACCACGACGGACGTGATGAACGAGACCGTGGTGCTCATCAAAAAGTCGAGGTGGAACAGCTCGACGAGCGCAATGAGCATACCCCAGTCGATGCCAAAGGAGATAAGGCCCACGACAGCGAACTTGAGGAACTGCTTAGTATGAGGTTGTGCCAGTGCCTTGCGCACGTAATCACATCCAATGCGTTGATGAATCGAGCAGAGGATACTTTAGAGCTTTTGCAAGGGAAACGTAAGGTCTTTGCCAAGAACTATACGAACTCGCCAAATTATCAAGTGCCAATCCGCAAACGTTGAAAATTTGCCCGTAAACGAGCGGCACCCACGGACGATGCTGCGCTGAGCGCGCGTCGTCCGTGGGCGCCGTAATGCTGCAGGGGTGTCGAGCTATTTGGTCTCGTCGCCCTCCAGGAAGATCTTTCGGGTCACAAAGTTGTAGACCATGACAAGCGCGGTGGCGCAAATCTTGGCGATATTGGCTTCGAGCCCCAGACCGGCGTTGAGCGCCAGCACGATACCGTCGTTGAGCACCAAACCGATCACGGACAGCACGACAAAGATAATGAACTCGCGGCGGCGGCTCATGCCCTCCTTGTGCGCAAACACGTACTTCATGCTGGCGACGTAATTAAAGATGAGTGAGACGATAAAGCCGCTGGTGTTGGCGATTAGGATGTTGAGGCCCAGACCGTAGTGGAGCAGATTCATAATGCCAAAGTCGATGACCGTGGCAATGACACCGACGACGCCAAATTTCATGATCTGCGCGAGGAGCTTTTGCATGATACCTGCCTTAGGGTGGCGCT
This sequence comes from uncultured Collinsella sp., assembly GCA_900544755.1. Taxonomy (GTDB): domain Bacteria; phylum Actinomycetota; class Coriobacteriia; order Coriobacteriales; family Coriobacteriaceae; genus Collinsella. The sequence goes on from UQWQ01000032.1 coordinate 6,612, forward strand.
GGGGCGCCGTGGGGATGACAAACCCAGCAAGTTTAGCCAATCCCCGCGGGTGGAGCTAGGCGCGCTCCTCGATAGCACCGTTTCTATATGCATCGAGCAGCTGGCGCAGGTCCTGGATCTGGCTGCGGATCTTGGCGCCGGTATCGGTGTCGCTCACCATGCGGCGGCGGTCGGCCTCGTCAAAGCGGTTGGTCTCGCTTTCAATGTCCACGTTGCGCGTGAGTGCCTCGGCAACGGTGGTAAAGGCCCGGTGCGACTTGAGGCGGCATCCTCGCGAGCTCGAGATAAGCGTGTAGCCGGCGATGCCCGTTTTGGGGTGGTAGGCGCGGCAGAAGCCGCCATCGATGACCAGCAGCTTGCCGTTGGCGCGGATGGGCTGCTCGCCCTTGGTGGTCTTGACGGGCGTATGGCCGTTGATGATGTGGCCCGTCGGCGAGCAGGCCATGGCAGCGACGTTGAACTCGCGCATGATATCGTCGCAAACGGACGAGGACGTGGTGAGCGTGTAGTACGGGTCCATCGGCTCGACCCACGTGCTCTTGTCGGCGATGTAGGCGCGCTCAAAGGTACGCACCAGGCGTCCGCTGGCGGGTGAGTTAAAGCCAATCCACAGGTACCACATCCAGTCGAGAGCGTCGCGGTCGCCCACGCGCCAGGCGCGGCGGGCGATGTGGTCGCAAAAATCGAGATAATCGCGGCCAGCGTGCCAGGTGCCCAGGCAGTTCATGCTGCTAAAGGTGCCGTCTTCGTTGAGCGGCACGCAGCCATGGAACAGCAGGTTGCCGTTGGCGACCTTGTACATCGAGCCGTGGGAATAGAGGAAATCGATATGGCGATGCAGGTGATCGGCGGTGACAAACTCGGACACGAGCTTGTCGATGATGTGCTGCTCCTGAGACGTGAGCGTATAGGGGTCCGCCGGGTCGACGGTGGGGAAGTCGTTGGTCGTGAGCGGCCACACGCTGCCGTCGGCGAGCGTGACCGTGCCGGCGTCGTGGTCGATCTTGTCGAGTAGCAGGCGGTCGGTCATGTCGAACTCGGGGTGGCGCTGGATAATCTGACCCTCGAGCTTAAAGAGCAGCACGTTGATGGCCTTGATCAGCGGGGTGATGGACTCACCGGCGGTGTAGGTGGCATCGGCAAAGGCGACAAGCTCACGCAGCGAGATGCCGTAGTCGTTCTCCAGGATCTCGTAGTTGTCGTAGCGTAGGTTGTTGCGCAGCACCGTGGCGATGCAGGCGGGCTCACCGGCCGCAGCGCCCATCCACAGCAGGTCGTGGTTGCCCCACTGGATGTCGAGTGAATGGTAGGTGAGCAGGCGGTCCATAATCTTGGCCGCGCCGCCACCGCGGTCGAAGATGTCGCCCACCAGGTGCAGGTGGTCGACGGCCAGGCGCTTGATGAGCGAGGCAAGCGACTCGATAAAGTCGTCGGCGCTTGCGGTCTCCAGGATGGACTCCACGATGCGCTCGTGATAGCGCACGCGATAGTTGTTCTCGTCCGGGTGCGTGTGCAACAACTCGTCGATGATATAGGCGTAATCGCGCGGGATGGCCTTACGCACCTTGGAGCGCGTATAGCGGCTCGAAAGCGACCGGGCAACCATGATGAGCTGGTCAAGTATCGTCTTGTACCAGGTGGGCGAGTCCTCGCGCTGGCTGCGGACCAGCTCGATCTTCTCGTGCGGGTAGTAGATGAGCGTGCACAGCTCGCCCTTCTCGTCAAAGGTGAGCGTGTCGCCAAAAATCTCGTCGACATGCTCGCGCACGACGCCCGAGCAGTTGTTGAGGATGTGCATAAAGGCTTCGTACTCGCCATGCACGTCGCTCATAAAATGCTCAGTGCCTTTGGGCAGGTTGAGGATGGCCGAGAGATTGATGATCTCGGTAAACGCGGATTGCTCGGTGGGGAACTGTCTCGACAGCAGGCGCAGATACTTGAAGTCTTGCGGATTGCGATCGAATGCGACCATGAAACACCTTCCGATATGGTTGGTAAAACTGATAAAACAGCGTCAAGCGTTTACCAGTATGCGCCGGCTTTGTTTCGATTTTGCGCCGGCGGCTGAATTGTCGGCTGAACGGTTTGGTAAATCGATTTAGTTGAGGTAGATATGGCGGTTGAGTGGAGGCAAAGCGGGTGATTTTGCCCATGTTGGCCCATGGCGGGGATGGGGATGTTCATGATAAAGATAATCAATACAAATGGTTCGCATTGGTAAATAGTGGACATTTGTATCGTATTTAGGCTTGCTGTGCGATAATTTGCACAGCAATACTTAAGGAGCCTCATATGAGTGATTTTGTCCTGACTTGTGAATCCGCCGCCGATCGAACCCGTGAGTTCTTTGCGTCGCGCAATATCCCTGTCGTGTGTTTTCATTACGAGATCGACGATGTTGTCTATACGGACGATCTGTATCAGTCGATTACGCCGGACGAGTTTTTTGCCCAGATTGCCGCGGGCGCCATGCCCAAGACGTCTCAGGTGAGCGTGGGTGAGTACGAGGAGTTTTGGGAGCCGTTTGTTGCCGAGGGTAAAGACGTGCTGCACCTGACGTTGTCGTCGGGTATTTCGGGCACGTATGGATCGGCCTGCGTTGCGGCACAGATGCTCGCGGATCGCTATCCTCAGGGCGGCAAGGTGCGCGTCATCGATTCGTTGGCGGCGTCTTCGGGCTTTGGCCTGCTGGCGGAATGTGCCGCCGACGTTCGCGATGGCGGCGCTTCGCTCGACGAGACGGCCGCTTGGATTGAGGAGCATAAACTCAACCTTCACCACTGGTTCTTCTCGACCGATCTGTCGAGCTACCTACGAGGCGGTCGCATTTCGGCCGCGAGCGCGATCATCGGCACGGCGCTTAAGATTTGCCCACTTATGACGGTCGATTGCGAAGGTGGGCTGTCGCCACGTGAGAAGATTCGCACTAAGAAGCGCGCGATTTCCGAGATGGCTAAGACCATGATGGCACACGTGCAGGACGGTGCGGATTATTCGGGTAAGTGCATCTTGTCCCATTCGGCGTGCCGCGAGGATGCCGAGGCGGTTGCAGCGCTGATTGAGGAACAGGTTCCGCAGCTCAAAGGCAAGATTGAGATCAACAATATCGGCGCTCTGATCGGTTCACACACCGGACCTGGTACGGTGGCGCTCTTCTTTATGGGCGACAAGCGCGTGGATTAATTTGCCCCATCACGTCGCCGCATGATTGCTCAAACGAAAACGGCCCGCCTCATGTTTGTGGGGCGGGCCTTGCTGTTGCGGTTAGCGTTTCTTGCCGCGGAAGAAGAAGCCGTGCAGCGAGGGCTTGAGTCCACGGTTGGCGCGACGCTCCTCGATATGATCGTGGATCGAAGCGACGCGCTCGATGACTTCGTCGGGAATCGGCACGTCGGGATTCATGTTCTCGACCTGGCTGACCTCGGCGGCGGCGACCTGGTCGATAATGGGCACATCGTCGTGCGAGATGACAGGCGTGGCGTCTTCTTTCATCTTGCGGTAGCGCTGCATCATGTCGGTCTGCAGCTGCTGGGCCGAAGGCGGTGTCCAGATGATGGCGTTGGCGCCGGCGGCGATGGTCTCGCGGATGCTCTCGGGTGTTTTGCCGCCCGGTGCGATGAGCGGCAGGTTGGGATAGTGCTCGCGCAGCTCGCGCAGGACCTGGGGCGTGTTCTTGCCGGCCGCGATATTGAGGATCTTGGCTCCGGCGCGCACTTTGGCGTGAGCATCGTCGTCGCAACGTACGACCGTGGCGATGACGGGGATGTCGGCGATGTTGGTGATGTGCTCGATCATTTCGGCAGTGGCAGGGGAGTTGACCACACAGCCCGCCGCGCCCTGCATCTCGGAGACGGCTGCCATCTGTACGGAGCGCTTACCGGTCGTAGTTCCGCCGCCCACGCCTACAAAGACCGGGCACTCGGCAACGGTCAACAGCGCCTGCGTAATGGCCGGCTGTGGCGTGAAGGGGTAAACGGCAAAGACGGCATCGGCGTTGGAGTTGCGGATGACCGCGACGTCGGTGGTGTAGATAAGCGACTTGATGCGACGACCGAAGAGCGTAAAGCCGCTGGCCTCCTCGATCTCATCGGGCATGCGGAGAGCCGCCTTGCGCAGACGCCCGTCGATGGGCAGCGGCTCCATGGGCAAAAGGCCGTTGGGAGTTACGGCCACCTGGGGCTCGGTAAATTCGTCTGCAAGTTCTACCTCGGAGAAGTCGACCGAGGCGACAATGTCCTCGTGAACCTCGGCGGGAACATCGATGGGGGCTTGGTCGTTTGCCGCGGCAGGCGTGTCGAAAGAGCTGGTGCCGACGAAGGCGTCGACGCGCTCATTTAGATCGTTGAGGGTATCCATGGAAGCTCGATTCTATGTGATGACGGTCGGCGCGATGCAGCCGGAATTGCGAATGCTAAATCGTTTGACGAGTTGATTTTTCCCCGCCGCGCCATCCGTTAGACCGAAGGACCGGCGAACGTGAAGGAGCTGTGGTGGCGGGGATCGAGGTGCTATCTTGAAAGTCCCGTTTAAAAGAGAGGTGACGCGGTATGGAATTGACAGCAATGTTTGGCTCGATTGGCCTGTGTGTGGGCGCAATTGTTGCCGCCGCGGTCATCTACTTTGTGGTCACGGCCATTAAGGGCAAAAGGGCCGAACGCAAGGAGCGCACGATGCTTAAACAGCATCGCGACCAGCAGGGCAAACGCGCACGGAGATAGCTTGTTGAGTTTTGGATCCGTGCGCTAACTGCGTTTTCGGATCAGGGCAATGTAGAAGCCCTCAAAGTCGCGGCTGGGCGGAATGGTGAGCGTGCCGGGCAGGCCGTTGGCGATGGCCGATACCTGACCCGCGGCAATGGCTTCGGTCAGGGCGTTGGACTCGATGCGCGGCTCCTCACCAGCTTCCTGGGCGCGGCGTGCCTCACTTTCGCTCGGCGTGCCATCGAGGGGGATAAGCTCGCAGTCCATGTGCTTGTCGAGGGCCTCTTGCAGGGCGTCCTCGTTTTCCTGCGGCAAGATCGAACAAGTCGAATAGACGAGCGTGCCGCCCGGTTTGAGGGCTCCCATGGCGCGGTCCAGAAGTGCTCGCTGCGAGCGGGCGCACCTGCTCAGCAACTGCTCGGTGAGGCCGCGCAGGCTCTTCTCGTTGCCGCTGACGACGGTGCCCGTGCCGGTGCAGGGAGCGTCGAGCAGGATACGGTCAAAGCGGAAGAACTCGTCGAGCTCGCGTGCGTCGATGCGCATGACGGGCACGTTTTTTGCGCCTTGGCGGTGGAGGTTGGCTTCGAGCTTCTCGGCGCGGGGAATGCTCATCTCGCAGGCGGTGAGGTGTGCCTGGCCCTGGGTGAGGGCGGCGATCTGCGTCGTCTTGCCGCCGGGGGCCGCGCACATGTCCAGGATGTCCTCGCCGGCCTGGGCGCCCAAGACCAACGGCGGCATCATGGACGACAGACTTTGCAAGTAGATCTTGCCGTCGCGGTAGATGTCGAGGTCCCACAGGTCGGAAACCTGGGCCTCGGGCAGGATGGAAGCGTCCGGGTACCATGCGACGGGGCGGTGGGCGATGCCGGCGGCATCGAGCGCCGCGGCGATGTCCTCGGCGGTTGCCTTGAGCGTGTTGGCGCGCAGCGTGACCGGGCGTGTGGCCGCGGCGCCGAAGCCCTCGATCATAAGCTCGGCATCGGCGGGCGCATAGGCGCCGGCGACCGTGTCGACCATAAAGCGCGGCAGGTCGGCGGCGGAGTGTTGGGCGGCAAGCTGGTCGGAAAGCTCGGTGGCGGCAAACTGCCTGAGCTTGAGCTCGGCCTTGACCTGCTTTTTCTGCTTACGACGACGCGGCTTGGACATCCGTCTTTCCTTCCCATTCCATTACATGTCGAGTGTTTAGTACTGGCTCTCGTGCTTGCTAAAGAAGTCGAAGCGCGGGGGCAGCGGCTTCACACGGTGCTCGCCGGGCTTCTCGCCCAGGATCTCCACGAACTCGTCCGTGGAGGCAAAGATGTTATCCCAGCTAAAGAAAGCGACCGGGTCGACGTCGAAGTACTCGCAGATGAGCTCGCAGCCGGCCGGCACAATACCGTGCATCAGGACGGTCGCCACGCGCAGCTCGGTAAAGGCGTCGACAAGGGCCTGCGTCATCGCGGCGTTTGCCTCGTTACCCTCGAGCTTGTTGGCGGCCTTGGAAGCGTCGCTCCAGCGCTTGTTGGCGGCGCGCAGGTAGTCGTCGCACACGGCAAGCGCGCGGTGCGTCTCGAACTTGTTCATGGCCTGCTCAAAGGCGAGGGCTGCCTGCTGGGCGGCTTCGACCACGGTGTCAGAAGCGGCACCGGCGGGGATGCAGCCGTTGCGGTAGGGGCTCTCGTCGCCTTCCTTGACGGCGACGCCGTAGAAGCAGCTGCGGGCCAGACGGTTGAACACGCCGGTCAGCAGCGCGCTCTCCTTAAGGGCCGGGTCGATAACGCGCTTGTCGTCGCAGGCGCGTACCTCGTTGCCGTCCTTGTCCTTGCCGGTCACACGCGTGTCGTATGCCTTGGGGCTAAAGCTCACCGGCTTTTCGGATAGGCCGAGCGACAGCCAGTGCGCGCGCATCTGCTCGCAGGTGTAGTGGTTGAGCAGGTCGTCTGCCGGCGGGGGAGGCGTCTGCGAGGACGAGCTGGCCTTTTTGCCCATGTAGAGCAGGTGGTAGCAGGCGCTGACGGTGCTCTGCGTGAGGTCCCAGCCCAGGGCCTCCCACATGGCGGTCTGCGCGATGCAGTAGAAATAGATGTTGTCCTGACCGATGAACTGGTAAATCTGAGCGTCGTCAGAGCACCACCAGTCGCGCCAGTCGAGCGAGCTGTGCTGGTAGGTGGGTGCGGGCACCTGCGTGGAGTCGGCGGCGGGCTCGCCCATGAGGGCGGCATCCCGGGCGGCGACGCCCTCGGTCACGCCGGCTGCCTTGGCATCGCGCGCGAGCACGGTACGCGTATAGCTGATGGGCGCCCACAGGCTCTCGGGCCAGCACCAGCAGGTGACGTCGGAGACGCCATCGACCTCGGGCACCGGAACGCCCCAGTCGATGTTGCCGGTGATGCGGAAGGGCACGAGCGCCTTGCCGCTGCGGAAGCGCACGCCGCCGTTGGCGAGCACCGCGTGGGCGTCGTCGCGCTCCTTCCAGCTGGGGAAGGTGACGGTAAAGCTGCTCTTGTTGCCCTCGGGCTCCAGCACGGTGTGCTCGGGAAGCTGGTCCTCGACGGCATCGAAGGCCTCGCGGAACTTGTTCTGGATGTAGAGCTGAGCCGGCAGCAGCCACTCCTCCATGGTCTTGGAGACCACGGAGCGAACCTGCGGGTTCTGGGCGAGCTTGGCGGTGTAGGTCTTCATAAAGTCGAGGTAGGCCGGCAGGTCAAAGTAGAGATTGTCGACCGGACGCAACTCGGGCACCTCGCCGGTGAGCTGGCTCTTGGGCGCGATGAGCTCCTCGGGCTCAAACTGGTGGCCCAGATCGCACTCGTCGGCATAAGCCTTCTCGGACTTGCAGCCCTGGATGGGGCAGCGGCCGATGACCTGGCGTCCGTTGAGGAACGTGCCGGCCTTGGCATCGTAGAACTGCAGCGTGGAGCGCTTGGAGATGGTGCCCTGCTCGTGCAGGCGCTCGATAATCTCGGCAGTCACCTCGTTGTGGATCTGGGCCGCCGGCTCAAGGCCCGAGCCGCCGTAGATATCGCAGCTGATGTTGTAGTTGTTGAGGGTCGCGGCCTGGCGGGAGTGATTGGACTCGACATACTCGCCGATGGACTTGTCGTAGCCCTCGTTCTCCTTGAGTTTGCGGTAGCTCTCCATGATGGGCGAACCGTAGCAGTCGGTGCCCGAGGTGAAGATGACGTTTTCGCGGCCCAGGCGGTCGCGCAGGAAGCGGGCGAAGAAGTCGGCCGGGACAAAGACGCCGCCAACGTGGCCAAAGTGAAGGCCCTTGTTGCCGTAGGGCTCGCCGGCGGTAACGATGGCGCGGCGAGGCCAGCTGGGACGGTCGTTCATGGAGTATTTGGATGCCATGGGACTCCTTCGCATATGGTAAGAGCGCGGCCGGGCGCAAGGCCTGGCGACGCGGTGGTCAATTCGTGCATATCGTTCGACATTATCGCACATGCGGACGGGTACGTGGCAGGGGCGCTATCCTAAGATGCTATGAATGAGATTTCCAACATACATGCGTTTGAGGACGAGGATTTTCTACACGCTTGCTTCGTGTGGGGGATGGTCGTAGTCGGCGTGTTTGCCGTGTGCCTGGTGCCGATGTTTATGCTGCTGGGCGGGCCTGCGGACTTGGATGCGGCTGAGGCGGGCGGCTGGACCACCGTCGTGGGCTGGATGGTCGGTGTGGCTGCGGTTTCTGCAGCGTCGTTTGCCGTACACGAGCTGGTGCATGCGGTGTTTTTTAAGCTGCTGGCGCCTGCGGGCGCGCATGTGACCTTTGGCGCGAATCGTGAGACGGCGATGATCTATGCCTGCGCCGAGGGCGTTGTGTATTCGCGTCGGCGGTACATGGCCATTTGCCTGGCGCCCACGGTTGTTTTGACGGTGGCGTTTGCCCTGGGGTTTGCGTTCTCGGGCTATCCGCTGCTGTGCTACCTGGCGGCTGGTCTGCACTTGTCGGGCTGCGTGGGCGATTGGTATTACGTGCGGACCATCCTGCGCGACCGCCGCATTGTCGCCTGCGAGGACACATCCTTTGGCGTGCGCTTTTTTGGGTGAGGAGATGTCGATGAAGTCGTTGTTGCTGCATGCGTGCTGTGCACCATGCTCGCTTGAGCCGGTTCGCCTGCTGCGCGAGGAGGGGTTTGAGCCCACGATTTGCTGGACCAACCCCAATATTCAACCGCGCGATGAATGGCAGCGCCGCCTGGACGAACTGCGCCGGTGGTGTGCCGATGGCGACATCGAGCTTATCGAGGCAGGCGAGGACCGCGAGCGCTGGGAGGCCGGTGTGGCCCCGTTGAGCGCCGATCGACCCCGTCGCTGTCGTGCGTGCTATGCCCTGCGTCTGGCCGAGGCATGCCGTGTGGCCCAGGAGCGCGGGTTCGAATATGTGGGTACGACGCTCGCCGTCTCGCCGTATCAGCTGTTCGATACCTGCAATGATGTGCTTGAGCGCTTGGCTGCCGCCCGCGGTCTCACTCCGGTCATTCGCGATTTTCGCCCGTATTACCCCGAGGCGACACGCCGTTCGCGCGAGCTGGGCATGTATCGGCAGAACTACTGTGGTTGCCGCTTTTCTGCTGTCGAGGCGGCCATGGACCGCGCCCGCATCCGCGACGAGCGCAAAGCCGCCAAAAAGTAGTTCGTTTGGGACGTCAGCCTGCTAGGATGTAGAGCGGACTTTAGCTATATAAGGAGTATCCGACGTGTCTATGCGTACCGATGATTTTGACTACAACCTTCCTGAGGAACTGATTGCCCAGGCTCCTGCCGAGCCGCGCGACTCCTGCCGCCTGCTGGTGGTGGATCGCAAAGGCTCCCAGGCGGGGAAGCCGCTGGAGCACGGCGGTACCGTTGAGCACCGCATCTTCCGCGACATCATCGACTATATCGAGCCGGGCGATGTGCTCGTCATCAACCAGACGCGCGTGATGCCGGCCCGTCTTATCGGTCGCAAGGCTGGCTCGGGCGGTGTGGTCGAGACGCTGCTGCTCAAGCGCCGCGAGGATGTTGACCCGCTGGGTCACGTTTGGGAGTGCCTGGTCAAGCCGGGCAAGCGCCTGAAGCCCGGTGCTCAGATTGAGTATCGCGCCGGTGGCGCCCATGCGCCCGAGGGGGCTCCCGTGGTGCTGATGGCCGAGGTCATCGACTTTGTCACCGATAGCCGCGGCGGTCGTCTGGTGCGTTTTGAGCCGGCCGGTTGCAATGCCGCCGGTGACCCGCGCACGCTCGACGAGGCCATCCATGCTGCCGGCCACGTGCCGCTGCCGCCTTACATTACCGATTACGAGGGCGATCCCGAGAAGTACCAGACCGTCTACGCCATGAAGGAGGAGCACTCGGCTGCCGCTCCTACGGCGGGTCTGCATTTTACGCCCGAGCTTATGGCCGCTATCGAGGCCAAGGGTGCGAAGTTTGCCGCCGTCGAGCTCGAGGTGGGTATCGATACCTTCCGTCTGGTGGAGGAGGACGACCCCACGCAGCACGTGATGCACACCGAGCGCTACCACGTGTCGCAGGAGGTTGTCGACGCCGTGCATAAGGCTAAGGCCGAGGGGCATCGCGTGATTGCTGTCGGTACCACCGCAGTGCGCTCGCTCGAGAGCGCCTTTGACGCTGAGGCACCGGTGTCCGATCCGGCCGTGACGGCGCGCTATTTTGAGGGCCGCGAGGATGGGGCCGATACACTTGGCCGCGGTGACATCGTGGTGCGCGAGAACGCCACGACGCAGCTCTACCTCATGCCCGGCTCAACCTATCACGTGGTCGACGCGCTGATCACAAACTTCCACGTGCCGCGCTCCACGCTCATGATGCTTGTGAGCGCGCTTGCCACCCGCGACCAGATCATGGATGCCTACGCCGCTGCTATCGAAGAGCGCTACCGCTTCTTCAGCTTTGGCGACGCGATGCTCATTTTGTAGGTTACGGCGTTTTACAAACGCCGTAACCGGCCGACGCTGCAAACCCCCCTAAGCGGCAATCTGACGTTCAATCGTCGGGCATGACCAGAAGGTCAATGCCCCCCCTCTTTCACGTCACCTTGCTCGCTTAGGGGCGTTTTCGCTGACTTTGCCAAAGCATCGGCAGGTACTCATTGGGGACGTACTTAAATGAGTGCCTGCAGAATGAGAGTGGATAATCTCCCGTTTTTGGCCTGCTTGGGGGCTCAAAGTGGGAGATTATCCACTCTCGTCATTGGGCTAGTCGTTGGGGACGTTCTTGTTTGACTAGTCGTTTAAGAACGTCCCCAATGACTACTTGCTTGCGAACAGCCAGACTAGGATGATCACCAGGATTGCGGCGACGATGCAGACGATGGCGCCGGTGAATTTGATGCGTGAGTCGCGGGTGCGCTCTCGTACGTCGTCTTCGGCGGCCTCGAGTTGGTCGACTTCTTGCTCGGTCTCGGCGTGTTCGGCTTTGTCTCGGGCCAAGGATCCTGCAAGCGACTCAGTGATTTCTGGGTGGTCGTGCACCTCGGTCGCCTGTTCGATGATCGACTGTGCATGTGCGGCATCTGCTTGGGCGTTGGCGATGGTCTGCTCCTGCTCGCGGCGTGCCTTGTCCTCCGCGGCGATCTTCTCGCGCAGTTCGCGCTGACGAGTCGCGGCGGCGGTCTTCGCCGTCTGCAGCTCGTCGCGCGCGGCATCGGCTTCGGTCGTCACGGCTTGGTGCGCGCGTTTTGCGTCGGCGATAGGGGCTTGAGCCTGCTCGACGGCCTGCTCGGCTGCGGCAAGCGAGTGCTCAAGGTCGGCGGTGATGCGCGGGACATCTTCTTCGGCTTTACGCAGGGCATCTGCCGTGTCGGAAATCTGCATCGAGAGCTCGCTGGTGCGCACCGTATAGTTGGCGGGATTTGCCGAGGGATTGCGTTGCAGCTCGGCATACTCATGACGCAGCGTCTCGAGCTGGGCGCGCGTGGCGTCGACGGTTTGTTGTGCGGCGGCAATGCCGGCGTCTCGCTCTGCCTTCACCTTGTCGCGGATGCGCTTGGAATCCTCAAGACGTCGAACGAGGCGGTTGCCGGTCTCGCGTGAGCTCGCCTCGCGGGCCTCCACGGCGTCGAGCGCGGCCTTCAGACGGAGCTCAGTCGCGTCATCCTCTGTCTTCATTTGTTCGAGCTGACCCTTGAGCTCTGTCGCTTTGGAGGCGTGGGCATCACGATCAATCTCGGCGGCCGCTGCAGTCTTTTGGGCCGTGGCAATCGCCTGGCGCTGGTCGGCGACGATCTGGTCGTAGCGGCCTGCGATATCCTGGCGCGTCTCGAGTTCCTCGGCCTGGTCAGCAATGCGCTGCTCAAGTTCGGCCAGGTGGGCGCGGGCATCGGCAAGTGCCTTTTTCGCGGCGTTCATCTCGCGCATGGCCGAGGCACCCTGGGCGATAAAGGTGCCCACGGCGTTCGCAGTGTTCGAGACAGCGGTCCCCAGATCGCGGCTCGCGGCGGAGGAGTGCGGGGCGGTCGGGCGAGCGGTGTCGGCAGCGTCCGCATCGGCAGTCTGCGGCACGGCGATATTGCCGGTACCGCCTTCGATCACAGAAAAGCCTGCTGCGTGCGGGTCGACCGCATCGGTGCCAATCGTGGGATGCTCGAGCTGCAGAAACGAGGGCATGGTACTGCCCTGGTCGGCAACCGGAGTCTCGCCGGGTACGAAGGTCGAGGCTGCCTCGGCGGCCTCCTCTTCCTCGGCGTCAACGTCAGCGTCGGCCACGGCGTCTTTCATCGCTTTGACGGCATCCATCATGGAGTCCATGACGGCGTCGAGCTCTTCTTCCGAAGAAACCTCGATAGGGCCCGCAGCTTGCGGAGCAGCATCCTGTACGGGGCGGTCGTCCTGAGCGGGCGCATCGTCGTTTTGCTCGTCTGCATCTTCGGCGCCAGGGGTTTCCGCCGTAGCGCTTTCGTCCAAGAATGGGCCGTCGAGGTCAATATCATCGCAGGTCACAGCGTCGGCATCTGCAGTGACGTCTGCGGAATCATCAATATGCTGTTGAGTCTGGGGGTCCAGCTCGTCTGTCATAGGCATGTGCTCCTCATCGTTGTTTGTCACCCTATGATAAAGTCTCGCGCCGACATCCCGCGCGCTGCAGCAAAGTTTCAAAACGTGTTCGATGGCTCGCGTCGATAGCAAAAACTCGGCCACTTTATCCAGTTTGTACTTGACATTCCCTTCGCCGAAAGACGTTGCGCCGTTCGCCTGCCATGGGCTTTATTTTTCACTTGAACCCGCTAAAGTTGCATTTCAGCTTTTGGCGCGTGAAGTTGGATGCGCGCAGTCGACGGGCAGGCCCGTCGCGATTTGAAAGGACTTTATATGGGACTTTTCACTGGTAAGACCGTGATCGTCACCGGCGGCGGCAAGGCCACGCTCAAGGACGGCTCCGCTGGCTCCATCGGCTACGGTATCGATATCGCTTTTGCCAAGGAGGGCGCAAACCTCGTCATTACCGGCCGCAACGTTGCCAAGCTCGAGGCTGCCAAGGAATCCCTCGAGGCCGAGTACGGCGTCAAGGTTCTGCCTGTTCAGGCCGATGTCTCGGCTGGTCAGGACAACGAGGCCGTCGTCCAGAACGTCATCGACAAGGCCATTGAGGAGTTCGGCCGCATCGACGCCGTCGTCAACAATGCTCAGGCCAGCGCTTCGGGCGTGACGATCGCCGATCACACCATGGACCAGTTCAACCTCGCCATTTACTCCGGTCTGTATGCCACCTACCTGTACATGCAGAAGGCCTACCCGCACCTGAAGGAGACCAAGGGCTCCGTGGTCAACTTTGCTTCGGGCGCCGGCCTGTTTGGCAACTATGGCCAGTGCAGCTACGCCGCTGCCAAGGAGGGCATCCGCGGTCTGACCCGCGTCGCTGCCAACGAGTGGGGCAAGGACGGCATCAACGTCAATATCGTTTGCCCGCTTGCTTGGACCGCCGCGCTCGAGAACTTCCAGGATGCCTATCCCGAGGCGTTCAAGGCCAACGTCCACATGCCGCCGGCGGGTCACTACGGCGACGTCGAGAAGGAAATCGGCCGCGTTGTCGTTCAGCTCTGCGGTCCCGACTTTAAGTATATGAACGGCGAGACCGTCACCCTCGAGGGTGGCATGGGCCAGCGTCCGTAGGGTTACGCGGTTTTACCAAACCGCGTAACGGGTCGACGCTGCGCGGTCACCAGGGCGACAACTTGTCATTCAAAGAGGGCGGCATGACCAGAAGGTCAATGCCGCCCTCTTTTCATGCCAATTTGTTCGCCCTGGTGACCGCTCGCTGACGTTGTCAAAACATCGGCGTTGCCAAAACATCGGCGTTGGCGTGGCTGGTAAATAGCTCCACTCATCGGGGACGTACTTAAATGAGTGCCCGC
>UQWQ01000033.1 GCA_900544755.1 uncultured Collinsella sp.
GCCCATATCAACCCAAGGACTGTCCCCAGGTGCCGGCAGAAAAGGAACGTCCCTAAGTGCCGGCTGTTGAGTTGCGGTGGAATAGGGACTGGTTGGGGCCCGAAAGGGCGATTTTAGTCCGCATTTCACCGCAACTTATGAGGGGATGGTTAAAGGGCGCTCAGGCTCGGGGTCCAGGCGATGGTGGGAGTCGCGCCGTCGAGAACCTCGTTGATGGTGGCGGCCATGCCGGCGAGGAGGCTGTTCTCGCTTACGGTGAGCGCATCGTAGCCACCGGCGCGCATGAGCTCGCGAATCACCACGGCGCCGGCCAGAATCACGCCCGCGCGCTTGGGCTGCACGCCTGGCAACGCGGCAATGCTCTCCACGTCCAGCGTGGACATGCGCTCGATAGCGGCAGAAATCTGCTCCATCGAAAGCTCGCGCAGGTGCACAAAGCTCGAGTCGTACGGCTCCAGTTCGTGGACCAGCGCCACGAGCGTAGTGACGGTACCGCCCACCGCGACCAGGCGCTCTGCACGCTCATAATTGCTCGGCAGGCCCTCAAAATAGGCGGAGAACTGCTCGCCCGCCCACGCGGCGGCAACCGCGAGCTCGCCGTCCGCGGGCGGCAGCGCCGAGAAAAACCGCTCCGTCACGCGACGGCAACCGATGTCCAGCGAGCGCGTTCCCTCCAGCGCAAAGACCCCGCGCTCCGGAGCGTATACGCCCGTCGCGAGCTCCGTGGAGCCACCGCCCGAATCGGCGACGATAATGCGTTCACCGGCAAAGTCGTGCGCCACGCCAAAAAATGTCAGGCGTGCCTCGACCTCGCCCGGAATCACCTGCGGTTCAAGCCCCAGCTCGCGCAGGCCGTCCAGCAGCAGTGCGGCGTTGGACGCATCGCGCGCGGCACTCGTGCAGGTGGTGCAGACGCACGCGGCCCCAAAGGTGCGCGCCTCGTCCACAAACATGCGGCATGCGGCGAGCACGCGCTCGACCGCCGCCTCGCAAAAGCGGCCCGTCGCGTCCACGCCCTCGCCCAAGTCGGTGATCTCGGTATGCTTGAACGATTCCACGATCGCCCCGGCCTCGACCTGCGCCAGCACCAGTCGCGACGACACCGTTCCCAGGTCGATCGCGGCCACCTTATATCGTTTGCAATCTGCCATTGCGGGCTCCCCTCCGGGCGCTACTCGCCTACTCGCCGCTGGACGCGACCGTCTGGCCCTCGACGCCGTTAAATCCAAACAGCATATCGAGCGTCTGGATGTACCACGGTGCGTCCTTGCCGACCTCTTCGATCTCTTTGGCCACTTCACTGGCCTTCTTGGCGTTTGAGGACTTTTTGCTCGACGACGAATCCGAATCATCGTCCAGGCCCAGCACTTCAATCCTCTTCTCGCCGGGCATCGCCATGCCCAGTTCCCGTGCCCGATCCTTAATGCCCTCTTCCGAGAGCCACTTGTCAGTGTCTTTTTTCATCTCATCTTTGTATTGCTCGCGAATCTCGACCTGCTTGGCCAAGATGTCGTTCGAGCGTTTTGCAACGTACAGGTCGCGCACGGGGAAATACAGGCTCACGAGCGCCAGAGCCACCACGATACCGATAAACAGCGGACGCAGAGAGCCATGCGTAAAGTCATAGATTGCCTTGACAACCGCGTTGTCGTTGGCGTAATGCATAAAGTCCGAGCCCGAAAGACGGTTCGAGGGCCTACTCGATTTGTCGTGTGCTTGAGTCGAGGGACGCGACGCATGCGACGAACGTGCCGGGCGCACCGGTCCATCTGCCAAGGTATTTGATTGAGCATTGGGGCGCGAGGTACTTGCCGGGCGCTGCGTGGAGCGGTCGGCGCCGGCATAAGCGGACCCACCGAGCTGCACCGTGCGCGCACGGCGAGGCGACGGCTCGCGCGAACCGGCGGAATAGTACCTGTTGTCGTAAATCTGATCCATGTGCGCCTTGTGCGGTTGAGGTTTGTTTGCGCTAAGTCCTTTAGTTATAGCACGAGCGCCCGCACCGCCTTCGCCAGCCTTTGCTCGACATAAAAAAGGCGCTGAGCCATATGGCCCAGCGCCCACAGCGCTTTGCGGCGTCCAGCCAAGGCGGGGCGGAACCGAGTCAGCCTCCTCCTCGCCAAATTCGCCCGTTTAGCGAATGTTGTAGAACGCGGCCTTGCCGGCGTAGCGCGCGCTGCCCTCGAGCTCGTCCTCGATGCGAATGAGCTGGTTGTACTTGGCGATACGGTCGCTGCGGCACGGGGCGCCCGACTTGATCTGGCCGGCATTGACGCCCACGACCAGGTCGGCGATCGTGGAATCCTCGGTCTCGCCGGAGCGGTGACTCACGATGCAGGCGTAACCGGCCTCCTTGGCGGTCTCGATGGCCTCAAGCGACTCGGTGAGCGTGCCGATCTGATTGACCTTGACCAGGATCGCGTTGGCGGCACCCAGCTCGATGCCCTTCTTAAGGCGCTCGGTGTTGGTGACGAACAGGTCGTCGCCCACCAGCTGCACCTTGTTGCCAATGCGACGGGTGAGCTCAACCCAGCCGTCCCAGTCCTCCTCGGCCATGCCGTCCTCGATGGAGATGATGGGATAGGTGTCGACGAGCTTCTCCCAGTAATCGACCATCTGGGCGCTCGTGTACTCCACGCCCTCGCCCTTGAGCTCGTACATGCCGGTCTCGGCGTTGTAGAACTCGGTCGAGGCCGGGTCCATGGCGTACATGAAGTCGACGCCGGGCTTAAAGCCGGCCTTCTCCACGGCCTTGGTGATGTACTCGAACGGCTCGGCATTGGTCTTGAGGTTGGGCGCAAAGCCACCCTCGTCGCCCACGCCGCCGCCCAGGCCGGCCTCGTGCAGCACACCCTTGAGGGTGTGGTAGACCTCGGCGCACCAACGCAGGCCCTCGGCAAAGCTCGGGGCGCCCACCGGCATGATCATGAACTCCTGGAAGTCGACGTTATTGTCGGCATGCACGCCGCCGTTGAGGATGTTCATCATGGGCGTGGGCAGCAGGTGGGCGTTGACGCCGCCCAGGTACTGATACAGCGACAGGCCCGCCGACTCGGCAGCGGCGCGGGCAACTGCCAGCGACACACCCAGAATGGCGTTGGCACCGAGATTGGTCTTGTTGGGGGTATCGTCCGCGGCAATCAGCGCGGCATCGACGGCGCGCTGGTCGAAGGCGTCGAGGCCCACGACGGCGTTAGCGCACTCGTTATTGACGTGCTCGACGGCCTGCGAAACGCCCTTGCCCAGGTAGCGACCCTTGTCGCCATCGCGCAGCTCGCAGGCCTCAAAGGCACCGGTCGAAGCGCCCGAAGGCACCATTGCGCGGCCAAAGCTACCGTCCTCGAGCACGACCTCGACCTCGACGGTGGGATTGCCGCGGCTGTCGAGCACCTCGCGACCGTAGACGTCCAAAATATCGCTCATGTTGTCTCCCTCTCACTTGGAAACATAGTGGATGCAAGCGACCGGCTGACCGTGCACCGTCGGTGCGCCTCCGTAAGTTAGCCATGTCGCACTTTTTGCATTATGCCCTAAGTTAGCCGAGGGATACACTTGATTTTCGAAAAATTTAGCGGGAACGATGAGGCATGTCAGCCCATCGTTCCCGCAGTCTTACTCCTCCGCCTTTGCGGCATCCCACAGGTCGTTAAGGCCATGGGTCGAAAGCTCGGCAAGATCCACGTGGGCGTCAGCCGCCATCTGCTCCATCGCAGCCCAGCGGCGGCGGAACTTGGCCGTGCTCGCGCGCAGGGCACTCTCGGCGTCAATCCCCTCTTTGCGCGCAACGTTGACTAGGGCAAAGAGCAGGTCGCCAAACTCCATCTCGCGCTCGGGCGAGCCGGGCTCCTCGGCCTCAAACTCGGCACGCTCCTCGGCGACCTCGTCCCACACATCCTGGACCGTCTCCCACTCAAAGCCCACGGCCGCCGACTTGCGCGACACCTTCTGAGCTTGCATCAGCGCCGGCAGGTGCGTGGGCACGCCGTCGAGCAGGCCTTCGGGCGCAGCCTCGTCCGCCGCCACAGCCTTGTCCTTGGCAGCCTTCTCGGCAAGCTTGACCTCGTCCCAAATCTTGAGCACCTCGTCGGAGCTCTCGGCATCCGCATCGCCAAACACGTGCGGGTGACGACGGATGAGCTTGGCGTCGATATCGCGCGCCACATCGGCAAGCGTAAACTCGCCGGCATCCGCCGCAATCTGCGCATGCAGCACAACCTGCATGAGCACATCTCCCAGCTCCTCGCGAAGATGCGCCGCGTCGTCGGCCTCGATGCAATCGAGCGCCTCGTAAGCCTCCTCGATCATGTTCTTGCCAATGCTGCGGTGCGTCTGCTCGCGGTCCCACGGGCAGCCATCGGGCTGACGCAGGCGCCAGATGGTCTGCACCAGATGCTGCAGCTCGGCCGACGCGTCGACCAGCGTGGACAGGTCGCGCGAACCCTCGGCATTTTGCTGAGCCATATGCTCGGCCATGGTTACTCCTCCTCCAGGATCACGTGACGGAACGCGCCGCCCTCGTAGATGCCGTAGCTGTGCGTACCGTCCTTGGGAATGCTCACGCTGCCGGGGTTGAAGAGCCACAGGCCCGGGTGCGCCTCGCTTGCCTCGTTAACCTTGATATGCGTGTGGCCGTAGACGAGCGCGGAGCCTTCGGGCAGCGCGGGCGCGTGGTCGACGCTGTTGTGCATGCCGGCGCCAAAGACGTGGCCGTGCGTCAGGAACAGCTCGCGGCCGGTCTCGTCGAACAGCGTGGCGTAGTCGGCCATGACGGGGAAGTCGAGCACCATCTGGTCGACTTCGGCGTCGCAGTTGCCGCGCACCGCGATGATGCGGTCGGCCAGGGCGTTGAGCAGCGGAATCACGCGCTTGGGGGCGTAATCGCGCGGCAGGTCGTTGCGCGGGCCGTGGTAGAGCAGGTCGCCTAGCAGCACGATGCGGCCGGGCTGCTCGGATTCGATGGCGGCGCACAGGCGCTCTGTCCAGTATGCCGAGCCGTGAATGTCGGAAGCGATGAGGTATTTCATGGGGAGTCCTTTCGGGGTGGAGCAAATAGGGTTGATGAGGCGCGTCGCTCGGACGTGCTACTCAAATCGCAGTACCGCGCTCTGAGCCGCCTGCATCACGCGTTGGAGTGGCACGCCATGTTCGCGGGCAAGACGGGCGCAATCCTCGTACTCGGGAGCCGCGCGCTCGCTGCCGTCTGGCAGGGTCGCCACCTTAACGGACACCTCGCCCCAAGGCGTCGCTACCTGCTCAAAACGACGCGGCAGGCAAACGCGTTCCATCACCTGGCGACGAACGGCGTTGGTCGTGGTTTCCAAAAAGATAATCGTCTGCAGGCGTTCGATATCCTCATGCGAGCAGATCACCTGCAGCTGCCAGCCGGGGCGGCCTTTTTTGCAGTAGAGGGGCAGCCAGTGCACCTCGCGGGCGCCGGCCTCGCGCAGGCGGTCAGCGGCATAGGCGAGTACCTCGGGCGACGCATCATCGATGTCGCACTCCAGCTTGACGATGGTTTCGGGCGCATCGGTCTCGCGGGACAGCGGAGATGTACTTCCACGTTGCATACGGTCCGGATCCTTTCCGCACGGGCTCGTTTTATTCACCCAAACGCTAGCACATCGAACGTGGCACAGGCGTGACTTTCGTCCGTCGTCGCCCTTGCCCCTATCCAAACATGTACGTCAGCCTCCAAACATGTCATTTTTTGTCGGTTTTGGAGGCTGACGTACACGTTTTGGAGCGGGCCGCACACGATCAAAATTGCGCCCGCATTCCGTCCACCACAAAGTTCGCCGCACTCAACAATTTTGAACTTTCTACGCAGTTCATCGGCTAAAAATTACCCTCGGCATACTTACCCGCTGCACGATGTTACTCTAGTTGCATTTGGCTAACTAAGCGGCTGCCGAGGACCCAGCCCGGCACCGTTACGGCATAGGAGGTTTCATGTTCGAGAAGCGGCTCTTCTCCCTGGCTCCGCAGGTAACGCCCTACATTATGGCAAGCGTCCTGTTTAAGTGGATCGCGCTCATGGCAAACATCACGGTGATGTGGATGCTTGCGCGCATCTTGGGCGGCATCGTCACGAACGGTCTTTCCGCCGCGCTCGCTGTCGATGCCCTCGCACAGGCGGCTTTGCCGCTCGCCGCCGCCATCATCGTGCGCGCCGCCTCCATCTACCTGGCCCAACGCGCCGGCGACAAGGCCGCGTTCGAGGCCGTCCGCCGCGTGCGCTCGCTCGTCTACGACAAGCTCACCGCACTCGGCCCCTCCTACACCGAAACCGTCCCCACCGCCGAGGCCGTCCAGACCAGCGTCGAGGGCGCCACGCAACTCCAGGTGTACTTTGGCGGTTACCTGCCGCAGCTCTTCTTTGCCGGTTTGGCACCCATCACGCTGTTTGTACTGCTCGTGGGCCAGGCGGGTCTTCCCGCCGCACTGCTGCTCGCCTGCGTTCCGGTCATCCCCGTCTCCATCATGATGGTCATGCGCAACGCCAAAAAGATCGGTGCCGAGTACTGGGGCAGCTATGTCGATCTGGGCGGCATGTTCCTGGAGGCCGTGCAGGGTCTCACCACCCTTAAGGTCTACCAGGCCGATCGCAGCTGGCACGAGCGCATCAACGCCGAGTCCGAGCGTTTCCGCACAGCGACCATGCGCCTGCTGGTGATGCAGCTGCGCTCCATTTGCGTTATGGACCTGGTCGTCTATATGGGCGCCGCGCTCGGCATTATCGTAGCCACGCTGCAGCTCGCCACGGGCAAGATTGGCTTTGAGGCTGCCTTCCTCATCGTCTTTCTGTCGCAGGAGTTCTTTTTGCCTATGCGCCGCCTGGGATCGCTGTTCCACACGGCCATGAACGGCATGGCCGCCTCGCGCCGCATGTTTGGCATTTTGGATACGCCCGAGCCCGAGCGCGGCGATGTTGAGCTTGACGGTCGCGGCGATATCGAGCTCGCGGGCGTGAGCTATGCATACGGCGACCGCACAGTGCTGGACAGCGCCAGCGCGACCATTGCGCACGGCTCGCTCGTGGCACTCGTGGGCGAAAGCGGCGGCGGCAAGTCCACGCTCGCGGGGATTATCGCGGGCCGCAAGGGTGCCTACCGTGGCAGCGTTCGCATCGGCGGCGTCGAGCTGTGCGATGCCACGGCCGCCTCACTCATGCGCGCCGTCACGCTGGTGCCCACCAACGGCTACCTGTTTACCGGCACCCTGCGCGACAACCTGCTGCTCGCCCAGCCCAACGCCACCGACGCCGAGCTTTTGCGCGCGCTCGGCCGCACGCGCGTGGCGGCCTTTGTGCAGGCCGACGGCGGGCTCGACATGGTGATTAACGAGGGCGGCACCAACCTTTCGGGCGGCCAGCGCCAGCGCGTGTGCATGGCCCGCGCCCTGCTGCACGACTCGCCCATCTATGTGTTTGACGAGGCGACGAGCAATGTGGACGCCGCAAGCGAAGCCGCAATCGGCGAGGTCATTGCATCACTCGCCGGCGAGCACACCGTAATCGTGGTGGCGCATCGCCTGTCGACAATCGTGGACGCCGACCAGATTCTGGTGCTGGAGCGTGGCCGTATTGCCGAACGCGGGACTCACGGCGAGCTTTTGGCCACCGCGGGCGTCTATGCGCGCATGCGGAACAGCCAGGAGCAGCTCTCGGCATATGCGTATGCGGAGGATGATGCCGAGGATGCCGGCGCGGTTGAGGCTGTTGGCGGCAGTACTGCCTGTACCGATGGCCTCAACGGTGCCGGCTCGTCTTCCGCTACCGCGGCGCCTGACTCCGGCCGCGCCCGTCACTCGGCGCCGTCCATCATGTGGCGCATGATGGGGCTCGTCCGACCGCTTGCCGGCTGGCTTGTGCTAGCCGTCGCGCTGGGCAGCATTGGCATGCTCACCGCCGCGTTCGTGCCGGCCTTTGGCGCCCTCGGCCTTATGGCCGCGCTGGGCCGCAACGCCTTGGGGCTTGGTCTTATCGCAGCATGCGCGGCCTGCGCCGTCTGCGGCATCGCGCGCGGGCCGCTCCACTACGGCGAGCAGCTCTGCAACCATTACATCGCATTCCGTCTGCTCGCACACATTCGCGACCTGGTGTTTGGCGCCCTGCGCCAGCTCGCCCCCGCCAAGCTCGAGGGCCGCGGCAAGGGCGAGCTCGTGAGCCTGGTCACCTCGGATATCGAGCTGCTCGAGGTCTTCTACGCGCACACCATCTCGCCCATTGCCATAGCTCTGGTCTGCACCGTTGTGTTTGAGGGCTTTTTGCTGGCTGTGAGCCCCGAGCTCGCGGGCATCGCGCTCGTGGCCTACGCGGTCCTGGGCGTGCTGCTGCCCCTGACCTCGGCCAAGGCATGCGGCACCACCGGCCGCCAGAGCCGCGAGGGCGCCGGTAAGCTGGGCGCCTTTGTACTCGAC
Source organism: uncultured Collinsella sp. (assembly GCA_900544755.1). Taxonomy (GTDB): domain Bacteria; phylum Actinomycetota; class Coriobacteriia; order Coriobacteriales; family Coriobacteriaceae; genus Collinsella. The sequence continues at coordinate 8,419 of UQWQ01000033.1, forward strand.
AGTCTGCGCGGCGCGGGCGAGACCATCCAGTTTGCCGGTGGCACCGATCGCAGCCGTGCCCTGGGCAAGCTGACCGAGCAAGTCGGCGCCGTGGACGCGCGCCTCAAGCGCCGCCAGGCGGTCAGCGAGGCCGTAGCCGATGCGCTTATTCTTGTGGCTAATCTGGTAATGCTCGGGCGTGCGCTGCAGCTGGTGGCTGCGGGAACGATTGACTTTGCCGCAGCGTTTGTCGCCGTCTTTACCTTTGTGTCGTCGTTTGGCTCGGTGATGGCCGTGAGCCGGCTGGGCACCTCACTGCAGGAGACGCTCGCCTCGGGCGCACGCGTGCTCGATTTGCTCGACGAGCAGCCCCAGTGCGCCGAGGTCGCCGATGGACAGGACGTTGAGTTTGCCGGCGCCGCAGCCGAGCATGTGAGCTTTAGCTATGCGGGCGGCGTGGACGCGGGCGGTGCCGGCGCCACAGAGCAGGTCGCGAACGACGCCGCTGCGAATCTCATCCTCGACGACGTGACCTGCACCTTTGCGCCCGGTACCATGACCTGCATCATGGGGCGCTCGGGCTCGGGCAAGTCGACGCTGCTTAAGCTGCTCATGCGCTTTTGGGACCCCACAGCCGGCACCATCACGGTGAGCGGTGTCGATGCCCGCCACATCAACACGGCGAGCCTGCGCAGCCACGAGGCCTATATGACCCAGGACACGCATCTGTTCTGCGGCACCGTACGCGAGAACCTGCTGGTCGCGCACGCCAACGCCACCAATGCCGAGCTGCTCGACGCTTGCCGCTCCGCTTCGCTTACCGCCCTCATCGACCGCCTGCCGCAGGGTCTCGACACCCCGGTTGCCGAGCTGGGCGACTCGCTCTCGGGCGGCGAGCGCCAACGCATCGGCCTTGCGCGCATCTTCCTCAACGACGCGCCTTTCATCTTGCTCGACGAGCCCACCAGCGCACTCGACGCCCTCAACGAGGCGTCCGTAATGCAGGCCGTTGACGAGCTCAAGCGCCGCGGCAAGACCATCGTACTCGTAAGCCACCGTGCCAGCACCTGCGCCTTTGCCGATTGCTCGCTTTCGGTCGAGCACGGGAGGCTGAGCTAGATGGCGCGCACCGCCGACACACCGGAGCTGGCACGCAAACGTGAGCGCGAGGCCCAAATGGTGTCGCAGATGATTGCGCTGTGGTGTCGTGGGCATCATGGCGGCGGGCATGCGGTCGAACAGGCTGGCGACGATGAGCCCGTGCGCGTGAAGCTCGGCCTTCGGACCATTACGCTCTGCCCCGAATGCGCCGAGCTGCAGAAATACGCCATCGCGCGCATTGAGCACTGCCCGCACATGGGCACCAAGACATTTTGCTCGGCCTGTCCTTCGCATTGCTACCGGCCTGCCATGCGCGAGAAGATCCGCGAGGTCATGCGCTGGTCGGGACCGCGTATGATCCGCTATCGCCCCATCACCGCCGTGCGGCACGCGATTATAACCGTGCAGTCCAAACGAGCGGCGGCACGAAGCAAGTAGTCGCCGGCGCCGGCACGCGCCGCCTGCCCTTTCCAGTCGGTTTCGACTTGCAGCGTTCCCGCCGCGCCGAGGCTGCGCCATTACAATGGAGCGGATTCGCCAAATGCAAAGGAGCCGCCATGTCCGCTTGCCCGCTGGTCGATTGCCATACTCATACTTCGTTTTCGGACGGCCATGCCTCGTTTGAGGAAAACGTCTGCGCTGCCGCGGCCGCTGGCTGTCGGGTCATGGTCTCGACCGACCACCTCACCCTGCCTGCCAGCATGGATGCTAACTGCGAGGTGCAGGTCGTCGAGGGCGACTTGCCGGCACATCGCCTGGCCTTTGAGGATGCCCGCAAGCTTGCCGCGCAGATCACGCCGGAGCTCGAGCTTATCTATGGCTTTGAATGCGATTGGTACGAAGGCTGCGAGCCCTTGGTAGAGCACTGGTCCCAGGGCGCCGTCGTACGTCTGGGCAGCGTGCACTGGATTGGCAACCCGGGCGATATTGCGGCAGGCGCCGCGGGCACGGCAGGGACAGAGGACGTCGCGCGCCCCGATACACCCGATTCCCTTTGCGGTTGGATCGACGACGATACCAACCTGCATGTTTGGGAAAACTTAGGCGTGCGCGGCGTGTGGGAGTGCTACGTCGACGACTGGTGCCGTGCTTGCGAAAGCTCACTCAACTTTGACGCGATGGCCCATCCCGACCTGGTCATGCGCTTTTCGAAGGACGGCTTTGCACCCGACTTTGACCCCGCGCCGTTTTGGGAGCAGATGGCCGAATGCGCCCACGATACGGGTCGCCGCGTTGAGGTCTCGACCGCCGCACCGCGCAAGGGGCTCGACGATTACTACCCCGCGACCGGGCTGTTGCGCCGCTTCGCCCATGCCGAGGTGCCCATCACCTTTGGCTCGGACGCGCACCGCGCCTGCGACATCTGCTGGAACATCCGCGAGGCCCAGGCCCACGCCTACGACTGCGGCTACCGGGCCTTCGATATCCCCCACCCCACCGGCGAATGGGAATCCACGCCCCTCGCCTAACTAGTCGTTTAAGAACGTCCCCAATGACTAGTGGCGGCGGGCGTTGAGTTCGCCGGCCAGTTCGTCGAGGGTGATGCCGTAGCGCTCGAGCGTCACGAGCAGGTGGTAGATCAGGTCGCCGGCCTCGTAGCGGATGTGATCGTGGTCGTTATCCTTGCAGGCCATGATCACCTCGCTCGCCTCCTCGGCAAGCTTCTTGAGCAGCTCATCCTCCACGTCGGTCAGCAGGCGAGCGGTATGGCTCTCCTGCGGCGATGCGTCGCGACGACCGTGAATCACCTCGGCCAGTCCCGTCAGCGTCTCACCGATGTTTCCCGGCTGCACGTTAGCTGTTCTGACTCCCATGGTTATTTCCTCTCGTTACTGCAGCGTAAAGTAGGTACCGGTCTCATCGAACCGAGGCTTTGCGCCCTTTTTCTCAAAGAACTCGACGATGACGGCATGGGCCTCATTGAGCCTTTCCTTCTCGGCCTCGAGCCAAAGCGACTGCGCCCCGCAGGCATCAGTCAGGTGCACGCGGCATGGCACGCCCGCGCGGAGGAGCTCGGTGTTGCATTCGGCGACTTCGAACGGCGTCACGACCTTCATCGTGTTCCCCCCCCCTTTACGCGCTTAAAGAAGCAGGTACGGTTGCCGGTATGGCAGGCCGGGCCCGGTGAGTCCACCTTGACCAGCAGCGTATCGCTATCGCAGTCGGCCCAGAGCTCCTTGACCTCCTGCATGTTGCCACTCGTCGCGCCCTTGTTCCAGAGCTCCTGACGGCTGCGACTCCAAAACCACGTGGTCCCGGTCTTGAGCGTCAGCCCCACCGATTCCTCGTTCATCCAAGCAACCATAAGCACCTCGCCGGTGTCATACTGCTGAACCACACAAGGAATCAATCCTTTGGCGTCGTATTTAAGATCCGCTGGAGTAGTAATTTCTTTCATTTCAATTCCCCAATTTAAACATCGCAGGTCGGCGAGGGTTGTCCAGGTACCGCAGGTTGCCGCGAAAGAGGAGCGACGCGTACTTTTGTACGCGAGCGACGGTTTGAGCGGCAAGATGCGGTGCCTGGGCAAGCCGCAGCACTAAAAGTCCAACCTCACAGGAATACCTTGAGAGGCCATATACTCTTTGACTTCGCGAATGCTGAAGGTTCCAAAGTGAAAGACGCTCGCCGCCAGCACAGCATCGGCCTCGCCCTCGATCACACCCTCGGCAAAATGCTCGAGCGTGCCCACGCCACCGCTCGCAATGACGGGGATTGGCACCGCGCGGGCCACAGCACGGATGAGCGCCAAGTCAAAACCGGCCTTGGTGCCGTCGCGATCCATACTGGTCAGCAGAATCTCGCCGGCGCCGCGACGAGCCGCTTCCTCGGCCCACGCCACCGCGTCGACACCCGTAGCGTTGCGGCCGCCCGCCGTAAAGACCTCCCACTTATCGGCGCCCGGTTCCCCGGGCAGCCCCACGCGCTTGGCATCGATCGCCACGACCACGGCCTGGCTGCCAAACGCCGCGGCAGCCTGGCTAATCAGCGACGGGTCGCGCACGGCCGCCGAGTTGAGCGACACCTTGTCGGCACCGGCTGCAACCATGGTGCGCATGCCCGGCAGGTCGCGAAAGCCGCCGCCCACGGTATAGGGAATGGCCAGCTCCTCGGCCGCATGCGCCGCCATCTCGATGGTCGTCGCACGGTTGTCGCTCGTTGCGGTTATGTCCAAAAATACAACCTCGTCCGCACCCTCGCGGTCGTAGGCGCGGGCCAGCTCCACCGGGTCGCCAGCATCGCGCAGGCTCACAAAGTTGACACCCTTGACCACACGGCCGTCCTTGACGTCTAGGCAGGGAATTACGCGTTTGGTAAGCATGGGCTACTCATCCCCTCGGGCGGCGGCCAGCGCCTGCGCCAGCGTAAAGTTGCCTTCGTAGAGCGCACGGCCGGTAATGGCGCCTTCAATCGCGCCCTCGCCCACCGCAGCCAGCGCGCGGATATCGTCGAGCGTCGAGATGCCGCCCGAAGCCACGACGGGAAAGCCCGCGACCTGCGCCACATGGCGATACGCCGCCACATCGATGCCCGTCTGCATGCCATCACGCGCGATGTCGGTATACACCAGATGCTTAAAACCCAGCTCGGTGAGCTGCGCCACGGCATCGTCGAGCGCCGCACCCGCGCCATCGCGCCAGCCGTTCACCTTGACCTGGCCATCGCGCGCGGCGATGTCCGCTACCAGCAGCTCGCCAAAGCCTTGGGCTGCCACCTCGGCAAAACCCGGCTCGGTCACCAGCACGGTGCCCAGCGCAATACGACGAGCACCGTAGCCGGCCAGCTCGTCGATGCGCGCGAGCGAGCGGACGCCACCGCCCACGTCCACGGATAGACCGTCGATGCCGCAGATGCCCTTAATCGCCGCCGAGTTGGCAGCGCACGTGTCCTCGTCCTCGCCAAAGGCAGCGGACAGGTCGACGACGTGCACCCAGCTCGCGCCCTGCTCGGCAAACGAGCGGGCGACGGCCACGGGGTCGTCGGAATATACCTTGCAGCGGCTGCGGTCGCCGCGTTCCAGGCGCACAACCTTGCCGCCAATCAGATCGATTGCGGGAAACAGAATCATCGGCCAAACTCCTCGACGATGTTGACGAAGTTCTTAAGGATGCGCTGACCCAGCGCGGAGGATTTCTCGGGATGGAACTGGCAGCCCCACACGTTGCCATGGTGCACAATGCATGGGAAGCTCCGCGTATAGTGCGCGCGTGCCAACACATCGGCGGCATCGACGTCGTCGGCCACCGCGTAGCTGTGAGTGAAATACATGTTGGCGCCCTCGGCAAAACCGGCGAGCAGCGGGTCGGCCGCACCGGAGGGCGTCATGTGCACCTGGTCCCAGCCCACGTGCGGCACCTTCAGGCGGCTCGACTCCAAGCGCGTGCACGAACCGCGCATGATGCCCAGGCCATCGGCCCAGGGGCCGTCAGCCTGCTCGGGGGCGTTACCGTCGGCGACCACGCCCTCGTCCGCAGGCACGCCCTCGTTGCCGCGCTCAAAAAACAGCTGAAGGCCCAGGCAGATGCCGAGCAGCGGAGTTCCGGCGGCAACGGCATCGAGCACGGCCACCTCCTCGCCGCTCTGGCGCATAAAGGCAATCGCGTCATAGAACGCGCCCACGCCCGGGATGACCAGGCCGTCGGCATTGCGGATCTGCTCCGGATCGTCCGACGTGCAGGCGGCAGCACCGGCGCGCGCAAGCCCGCGCACGACGCTCGACAAGTTGCCCTTGTGGTAGTCGACCACCACGATCTTCGGTTCGCCCACGCGACCCCTCCACTTCTCATCATCCAAAACCACCACAAAGAGGACAGGCATCTTCGTGGTGGTTTTACCCTTGTGACGGTTACAGCGAGCCCTTAGTGCTGGGGATACCCTGCACGCGGGGATCGAGTTCGCAGGCGCGGCGCATCGTGCGGCCCACGGCCTTAAAGGCGGCCTCGATAATGTGGTGCGAATTGCCGCCCGCCAGCTCGCGCACGTGCAGCGTGAGCTTGGCATCGCGCGCAAAGGCATAGAAGAACTCGACGGCCAGCTCGGTATCAAAGCTGCCCACGCGCTCAGTCGGCACGGGCAGCTCGCAATAGGCCTGCCCGCGACCCGAGATATCCACGGCGGCCATCACGAGTGTCTCGTCCATGGCGATCGCCGCGTCGGCAAAGCGCGTAATACCCGCCTTGTCGCCCAGCGCCTGGCAAAACGCCTCGCCCAGCACAATGCCCGTGTCCTCAACGGTGTGGTGCGCGTCGACCTCGACGTCGCCCACCGCATGCACCGTCAGATCGAACAGGCCATGGCGGCCAAAAGCGTTGAGCATGTGGTCGAAAAACGGCACGCCGGTCGAGATATCGCACACGCCAGATCCGTCCAGGTCGAGCTTTACGACAATGTCGGTCTCGCCCGTCTTGCGGGTTACCTCGGCATAGCGGTCCATCTACATCTCCTCCTTCACCAGCGCGGCAAACGCGGCCAGCACCTCGTCGTTTTCCTGCGGCGTACCCACAGTGATGCGCAGACAGTCCGCAAGCCCCGGCGCGTAGCTAAAGTCGCGCACCAAAATCGAATACTCGTCGCGCAGACGCTCGCGCACGCGCGTGGCATGCGGCGTGCGCACGAGCACAAAGTTCGCCGCGCTCGGCCATGCCTCCACGGGCATGCCCTCGGCAGCCATTGCGCGCAGGGCGCACAGCTCGCGCTCGCGCTCGGATGCGATCTGTGCCACCACGGGCGTGTAGGCATCACGGGCACGCACGCAGGCAAGTGCTGCCGCCTGGCTCAGCACGTTAACTGAATAGATCTGGCGAATCGCCGCGAACACGTCGATGACTTCCGGCGCCGCGATCACGTAACCCAGACGCGTACCGGCAGCGCCAAACGCCTTGGACAACGTATGCAGAATCACCAGGTTGGGATGCTCGGCGATAAGCCCCTGCGCCGTGGTGACCGCGCCAAACGAATCGTCGGCAAACTCCACGTAGGCCTCGTCAACCATTACCATGCCGGGGCACGCATCGCACAGCGCCGCGACAAAGTCGAGCGGTGCCACGTCACCCGTGGGGTTGTTGGGCGAGGTCACGATTGCCAGGTTGCACTCGGACGCCGCCGCAAGCACGGCTGCCTGGTCGAGCTCAAAGGTCGCGGGGTCGCGCCACACGTCGCGCACCTCGGTCTGACAGAGCGACGCAAAGAACGCATACTCGCTAAAGCACGGCGGGCAGTTGAGCAGGGTCCGTCCCGCGCCGCCAAACGCCAACAGGTAGTTATAGAGCAGCTCGTCGCCGCCGTTGCCCACGCAGACATTCTCGCGCGCCACACCATGCCAAGCGGCAAGCTCGTCACGCAGATCGTTGGACATGGGATCGGGATAGCGGTTGAGTGGCGTGGCAGCCAGGGCGGCGTCGACCGCCTCGCGCACGCCAGCCGGCACGGGATAGGTGTTCTCGTTGGCCGAAAGGTTGATGCGCGTGGGCGTAAAGTTGGGATCGTAGGGCTCAATACCGGCCAGGTAAGGCTGGACGAGCTCCTTCATGCGAGGCGTGAGTTCGGCCATATTAGGCCTCCCCGCCGGTTACGCCAGCGCCATCTGCGCCTGCAGCCGCCAGGTCCACGCCCTCGGCAACCGTCGCCACGGCGTCGCCCGGCCAGGCAACCTTGGTCAGGTCGGCCGCGGCGAGCGACTCGGCGCTCACGGCATCCTCGCCCTGCTCCAACACGCGGCGACGCAGTGCGGCCGAAAGCGCGTGCGCCCACAGGCCCTCGGCCTCGGCCAGACGCTGCGTAGCGGGAGCGTCGGAGAGCAGGCCCTCGGGCGTATAGCATATAACGCTCGAGCGCTTAACGAACTCTTCGACCGAAAGCGGGTTGGAGAACATGGCCGTGCCGCCGGTCGGCAACGTGTGGTTGGGACCGGCAACGTAATCGCCGAGCGGCTCGGAGCTCCAAGCGCCCACAAAGATGGCGCCGGCGTTGCGAATGCCGCCGAGCAGGCCCATCGCATCCTTGCAGTGCAGCTCAAGGTGCTCGGGCGCCACGGTGTTCACGGCCTCGACGGCGGCCGCCATATCGGCGGCCACCACGATGGCGCCTTCGTTATCGAGCGAAGCGCACGTAATCTCGGCACGCGGGGACTGCGCTACCAGAATGTCGATACCCGCCTCGACCTCACGCGCAAACTGCTCGTCGCAGGTCACCAGATAGCAGGCCGCCAGCGGATCGTGCTCGGCCTGAGCCATCAGGTCGGCCGCGACCACCATAGGCTTGGCCGTGGCATCGGCCAGCACGCAGACCTCGGAGGGACCGGCGACCATGTCGATACCCACGTCACCCGAGACAATCTGCTTGGCAGCGGCAACAAAGGCGTTGCCCGGGCCGGTGATTTTGTCGACGCGCGGAATGGTCTCGGTACCGTACGCCAGCGCGGCCACGGCCTGGGCGCCGCCCACCATATAGATTTCGTCCACGCCGCCGAGCTTGGCCGCCGCGAGCGTATACGGGCTAATCAGTCCATCCTTTTGCGGCGGGGTCACCATGACCACGCGCTCAACGCCGGCAACCTTGGCGGGAATGGCGTTCATAAGCACGGTGGAAGGGTACTGCGCGCGACCGCCCGGCACGTAGATGCCGGCCGCAGCAAGCGGGGTCACCTTAACGCCGAGCATCGTGCCGTCCGGGCGCGTGGTAAACCAGCTCTGCTCGACCTCGCGCTGGTGGAACTCGCGAATCTGGCGCGCAGCCTTTTCGAGCGCGGCGACAAAGGCCGGATCGAGGCCTTCGAGCGCGGCATCGATCTGCTCCTGCGGCAGACGGAAGCTCTGCAGCTCAACACCGTCAAAACGCTGGCAGTAATCGCGCACCGCGGCATCGCCGTTGGCACGCACGTTGGCCACGATATCGCGAGCGGCGTCGACGATGTTTTGCGGCAGCACGCCCTTACGGTTAAGCTGGTTGGTAACGAGGCGCTCACCGGGAGCAAGCTTGATGGTCTTCATTTCGGTATCCCCTATCGGTCGAGGTTGTGTTCGAAAAACGAGAGACCGGGCGGCGGCGCCAGTCGGCCCGCCGCCCGGACGTTGGGGCGCCCGTGCGTGCTCGCGCTATTGTGCCGAGCCCGCAACGGGCTCAAAATGCTTGTCCTTCACGGCTGCCGCCAAGCGATCTGCCAGATTGCGTACGCGCGGATCCAGACGTGCGGCACCCGGATTGACAAAGAAGCGGGCCGTGCAGTCCATAATGCGACCAGTAATAACGAGGTCGTTATCGCGCAGCGTGGCGCCCGTGGCGGTAATATCCACGATGCGATCGGTCATGCCGACGATGGGACCCAGCTCAATGTTACCGTGCAGCGAGACGATATCGGCGTTCACACCGCGCTCGGCATACCAGGCGCTCGCGATGCGCGGATACTTGGTGGCCACGCGAAGCGACCCGCGACGGGCATAGTTGCGCTCGGCCTGGCCGGCGCGCCACGCGGGCTCCGCCTCAATGAAAGTGCACAGGCCGTAGCCCAGATCGACCAGCTGCAGCAGGTTGAGGTCTGCCTCGATAAGCGAGTCCCAACCGCAGATGCCGCAGTCGGCACCGCCACAGCCCACAAAGGCGGGCGCATCGCTGGGACGCACGATGACAAACGCGATATCGCCGACCGTACCCTCGCCGGCACGCGTGTCGCGGCCGCGCACGATCAGGTGACGGCCGGGATCGCGCAGCTCCGAGACATCCAAGCCCGCGGCCTCGAGCACGTCGAGCGTGTCGACCTTGAGCGAGCCCTTGGGCACGGCAATGCGCAGCGGACCCTCGGCGCCACGGCCCGCGGCGCGATCGCCATCGGAAGCAGCGTCCTCGGCCGAGGTGTGCGCAGCCTCCAGACGCTCGAGCGAAAAGGCAAAACCCGCCGCCGGTACCTCGATGCCGTCGCCAAATGCGCCGGTAAAGATGGAGTCGTAGCGTCCACCCGAACCGACCGGATCGGGCAAGCCACCGGCATAGGCCTTAAAGACCAGACCCGTGTAGTAATCGAACGAGTTCATGATGGAGAAGTCGAACGACAGCACCTGGGCGTCCTCGGGAGCCAGGCCCTCGACCAGGGCGCGCAGCTCGCGCGTGAGCGGCGCGACAATGCCCGCCGCCGCCAGAAGCACATCGACGCGGTCGAGTACCTCGGCGCCGCCGTGCAAGCGCGGCAGCTCGCTAATGGCAACCTTGACGGCATCGGACTCGGCGCTTGCCGCCACGCGGGCATCGAGGCTCACAAAGTCGTTGGCGTGCACGCAACGCAATGCCTCGGCAGCCAGTTCGCGATCCTCACAGGCCGCGAGCAACTCCTTAAACGGACGCACGCTGCCCGCGATAATGCGCGCATCGGGCAGCGCGAGCTTGCGCACCGCCTCGGCCACGAGCGAGACGATCTCGATATCGCCCGCGGTATCGCCCGCACCGATAAGCTCAAAGCCCAGCTGTGTAAACTGGCGCGAGCCACCGGCATTGCGCTGGCACTCGCGAACCACCGGTGCCTCGTAGCGAAGGCGTAGGGGCAGGTCGGCCGCGCGCATGCGGGTCGAAACCAGACGCACGATCGGCAATGTGTTGTCGGGACGAACCACCAGCAGGCGGCCATCATCGTCAAAGAGCTTAAACGGCGTGTCCGCAATGCGGCCGCCCTCCTCGAGCGAACCCTTGTCCTCGAGTAGCGGCGTCTCGACCGGCAGGTAATGATGCTCCCTAAAGCAGCCCTTCACCGTCAGCGCGATCTCCTCGCGCGCCTGAGCCTCCTCGGGCAATATGTCCCGGAATCCCCACGGTGTGGCCGTCATCTGGTGAGCCTCCTCATGCTGTGTTTCATATAGAGCAGAAGACCGGCATAGCTTCGCCGGTCTTCTGGGTACTTTAGCATACTAGAGTGTTTGCGGGGAGAATCGTCCTCCTCGGCTCACACCGTATTCATTTGGAAACATAGGAGCGGATTGTCGCAACCCAACCCCACCTAGACGCCAATCGCACGACGATACTCTGCCATTACCTGCGCATCGGCAGCTGCGGGGTCGGCAAAATAGCGCCAGTCATAGGTCTCGGCCGAAACAACTCCGCGATAGCCGCGCGCCACCAGCCTATCCAGGTCGGCGCGCATATCGCGGTCGCCGTCACCCCAGGCAAGATGCGTCGTGCCATCTGCCGCAACATCGACAAAATGCACGTGGGCGACATCATCGCCAAGCAGATCGAAATAATCGTCGATGGTATCCCCTGCCACCGCCATAGCGCCCAAATCCAGACACGCCTTAAGTGCCGGATGATCAACTGCCTCGATCATGCGCTTCGTGTCGGCCGCCGAGTTCACGATCATCGACTCAACCGGCTGTAGGGCCTCGAGCACCAGTCGCACGCCGCGCTCTCCCGCATGCTCGGCAATCGCACGCAGCATCGAGGCGCTGCGACCCCACGCGTCCTCGATCGGCTCGTTCAAAAATGCCCAGCCGCTCGAGACCATGACCTGCTCGGCTCCAAGTTCCGCCGCGATATCTACAACGTTCTTAAAGTACGCGAGCGTGCGGGCACGCGCCTCATTCCCGCGCGCCGCGATATTCCACGGCTTGGGGTTGTTCTGTTCGGGACAAAGCCCCACAATCCGAACCCCATACCGCTGCGACAGCTCCCGTACCCGTTCGAGCGAATCGTATCCATGGCAATCGACATACAGATGCATCGCCCCGGTCCAAAGCTCGCAACACGTGTAGCCCGAAGCCGACGCCGAAGAAAAGAACTCCTCAAGGTCAAAATAACGATGGCTGATATTCATGACGGCAAGCTGGGGATAGCTCATAATTACTCTCCAACCCAAGCGAGGCCCCGTTCCATATAGGAGCGAGGCCCGATTACACAAACGTTATTTGCTCTTAGTAGTCGAACTGGTGATAGTAGCGACGGTAGTTGAGGTTGTGCTTGGTGACCGTCTCGTAGTAAGCGGCAAGGCGATCGGTGATCAGCGAGGAGAGGATCCACGGGGAGACGATGACGCGGAACTCGTCGTCAAGGCCGGGGATCGCGAACTCGGCAGTGTCGA
>UQWQ01000034.1 GCA_900544755.1 uncultured Collinsella sp.
TGCAAGACGAAGGCCACGTTTAGTGGCCTTCTTTGCATGCGGAACTCATTTGGAGCAAACACCCCGGCGACTCGGGGCTTCCCCGGCCAGACGACTCGGCCGTTCGGGTCAGGCGGGCTGAATGGAATTTGGTGAATGAGGGCGCCGTTGGCGCCCTCATTCTTTATAAATGTTGGGAGCGCCAAACGGTGGGGGTGGTGCCGGTGTGTTGCTTGAAGGCTTGGGCGAAGGCGGCCTGCTGAGGGTAGCCTAGACGCTCTGCCACCTGCGCTATCGTGAGCGCGCTATCGGCCAAAAGGTCCTGTGCTCGCTCCATACGACGTCTGCGAATGTAGGCGCCCAGGGGCTCGCCGGTTTGGGCTTTAAAGGTAGCGCATAGCTTGGAGCGGCTTGTGTAGAGCCTCTCGGCCACCTCGTTGATACCCACATGTTTGCCCTTGTCGAGCGAGCGTTCTACAAGGCTCGTCGCTTCCTCGGCAATGGTCATGCTGGCGCGTGTGTCTGCCGCCTGCCGCGCCTGCTTGTGGGCCGCGCGCGAACAGGCGAGCTCCGCGACCATGGTTTCCACGATGCCTTGCATATAGACGTGTCCGCCTACGGTGCGGGCGCGGTCCTCGTTAATCCGGTGCAGTGTGTGGCAGATGGCGGACGTCGCTTCCTCGTGCCATGGCTCGGCAAACGCCTCAAAGACCCCTGCGAACTCGGTGGGATAGCGGTGCTCCAGTTCGTCAAAATATCCAGGCAAAAAGAGCGCCGAGCGCGAGTGATAGAGCTGCCCTGCAAACAGCGGGCTTGACTCCTCGCCACAGTTATCTTGGATAAAGCTGCACACGGCATTGTTTGGCCACGGTCCATGCAAGAGTTTAAGGTTTGCAGGCGTTATGCCAGCCTCGGGCATGCACATGAGCGTGGGCGCGCTGACCTCGCTCACGCACGCGTACGGTTCGGGTGTGTACTCGGCTAGGTGCATGTTGTGCATCGGGGTAATGAAATGCTCCATGACGATGCAGGTGGGGGAAAGGGGCATGATCCATGCGCGTCCGTGCGCCCGATCGTTTGCCACCTCACCGGTAAAGACGGCGCCCTTGCCGGAAAGCTGCAGGCCAAACTGCTCAAACTGCGGTGCGTAGAGCTCGGTTATATCGGTTGCCGCCCGCCGCATTTTCAAAAGCGTCCCCTTCATTTGCGAAAACGTCCACGCCTGGCCCAATTGTGTGCCTTGGCTAACACGCCCATGATAAGTTTCTTACGGTTAACTCTCAAGCCGTTAGAAAGGAATCTCATGGCAAAGGGATCGAAAAAGGAAGGTGGCGGTATCGGCGAGCTGCTTGCATATGCCGGCGACCGCAAATTCCTAACGTATTTGGGCATGGCCCTCTCGGCGTTCTCGCAGCTGTTGAGCTTTGGCCCGTACGTGTGCATCTGGCTTGTTGCGCGAGACCTGATTGCCGTGGCGCCCAACTGGAGCGAGGCCGCCGACATCGCAATGTATGGTTGGTGGGCTGTTGGTTTTGCCCTGGCAAGCATCGTGGTCTATTTCGTGGGACTCATGTGCACGCACCTGTCCGCGTTTCGCTGCGCATCCAATATCCGCAAGGCTACGAGCGAGCATCTGCTTAAGCTGCCGCTCGGCTACTTTGACACGCACGCCACCGGTGAGCTGCGCCGTATCGTAGACGGCTGTGCCGCCTCCACCGAGACGCTGCTCGCGCACATGCTGCCCGATATCGCCGGTGCCACCGCCATGGTCGTGGGCCTGCTTGTGCTGCTATTTGCCCTCGATTGGCGTTTGGGCGCGGCATGCTTAATCTCGGTCGTCGTTTCGTTTTGCGCCATGGCCACCATGATGAGCGGCAAGGGCGCCGAGTTCATGAAGGCCTACATGGGCGCGCTGGTCAAGATGAACAAGACCGGTACCGAATACGTACGCGGCATTCCCGTGGTCAAGGTGTTTCAGCAGACGGTCTATTCCTTTAAGGCGTTCCACGATGCGATCGCCGAATACGCCGATATGGCGCAAAATTATGCGGGTACGTTTTGCCGGGGTCCGCAGGTGCTCAACCTTACTGCGCTCAACGGCCTTGTGGCATTTCTTTTGCCTGTGGCGCTGCTGCTGGCGCCGGGCGAGACGGACTTCGCGCACTTTATGGTCAATTTTACGTTTTACGCGATCTTTTCGGCCGTGGTGCCGACGGCCATGACCAAGCTTATGTTTGTGGGCGAGGCCTCTCAGATGAGTGCCGATTCGCTGGCTCGCATTCGAAGCGTCATGGATTCCAAGCGGCTCTCCGTGCCCGCGCAACCCAAGCACCCCGCTGGCAGCGATGTGCGCTTTGAGGACGTGAGCTTTACCTACGAGGGCGCCGAGGCGCCTGCCGTCAACCATGCGAGTTTTAGCGTTCCCGCAGGTAGCACCCTCGCGCTGGTGGGTCCTTCGGGCGGCGGCAAGTCAACCTGCGCAAGCCTGATTCCTCGTTTTTGGGATGTTTCCGCAGGTCGAGTGCTCGTAGGTGGTGTGGACGTTCGCGATATGGATCCGCACGAGCTTATGGACCAGGTCGCCTTCGTGTTCCAGACCAACCAGCTGTTCCGGCAAACACTTGCCGATAACGTGCGCGCCTCCAAGCCTACGGCCACTGACGACGAAGTGCGTGCGGCCCTCTCCGCAGCCCAGTGCGACGACATTGTGGCCAAGCTCCCACAGGGCATCAATACCATGCTCGGTGCCGGCGGAGCATATCTTTCGGGCGGCGAGGTCCAGCGCGTGGCACTTGCCCGCGCGATCCTTAAAGACGCGCCTATCGTGGTGCTCGATGAGGCCACGGCGTTTGCGGATCCCGAGAACGAGGCGCTCATCCAGCGCGCCTTTAGCAAGCTGGCGGCGGGTCGCACGGTCATTATGATTGCGCACCGACTCTCGACTGTAGTGGGGGCCGACAAGATCGTGGTGCTCAACCAAGGTAGCGTGCAGGAGACTGGCACCCATGCCGAGCTGCTGTCCCAAAAGGGTCTATACGCCAAGATGTGGGCTGAATACGAACAGGCCGCGAGCTGGAAAATCACTGCAGCGACCGCGGATGCCGCCGTCACGAAGGGAGGCGAGGCCTAAATGTTCGCCTCATTCCAAAAGAAGTATTTCCTATCCGATAAAGGCGTCGCCGGCGTAAAACGCGGCATTTTCTGGACCACGCTCACCAATCTTGTGACCATGGCCGGCATGGGCTTTTTGTTCCTGGTCATGGCCGGCTTTGTCGAACATCTCGCCACCGGCGCCGACCTGCCGGATGCCCTACCGATCGTGGGCGGCCTCCTGGTCTTTTTCGTGTTGCTCTTTGCCTCTAACTGGCAGCAGTATTACTACACCTACTGCATCTTTTACGAGGAGTGCGGCAAGCAGCGCATGGGGATTGCCGAGCGCTTGCGCAAACTGCCGCTGTCGTTTTTTGGCCGTCGTGATCTGGCCGATCTAACCGAAACCATCATGGGCGACGTTCAGACTATGGAGCACGCCTACAGCCACGTGCTGGGAGAGCTTTGGGGTGCCATCATCGCAAGCGCCATTGTGTTCGTGGCGTCGCTGTTCTTTTGCTGGCAGCTGGCGATCGCGGCGTTTTGGAGCGTTCCCGTGGCCTTTGCCGTGCTGTATCTGACGCGCGGCCCCATGACCCCGGTGTTCGACCGCGTGCGTGCCGAGAAGGTCAAGGTCACCGAGGCGATCCAGGAGACGCTCGACTGCGTGCGCGAGATCCGCGCCACCAACCAGGAGGCCCATTATCTTGAGGGACTCAACGCCGTGATCGATGCCGAGGAACGCGAGACCACCAGAGGCGAGCTTGCCAATGGGCTTTTGGTCAACTCCGCCTTTGCCATCCTGCGCTTGGGGATTGCCACCACGTTGGTCACGGGCGCCGCGATGGTCGCCTCCGGCCAGGTCGACTTTTTGATGATGTTTGCCTTCCTGCTCATGGTGAGCCGCATCTATGCGCCCTTTGATCAGGCGCTGATGCTGATGTCCGAGCTGTTTGCCGCCGAGTCGTCGGCCAAGCGCATGCGTTCCATCATGGAAGAGCCCGTGGCGCGGGGCAGCGAGCAGTTTGAGCCCGTAGGCCACGATGTGGTGTTCGATCACGTGGCATTTGGCTATGGTGCGGGCGAGGACGGCCGCGCCGGCGAGAAAGTTCTTACCGATGTGAGCTTTACCGCTAAGGAAGGCGAGGTCACGGCGCTGGTCGGTCCTTCGGGCTCCGGTAAGTCCACAGTGAGCCGCCTGGCCGCGCGCTTTTGGGACGCCACCGAAGGCACGGTCACCGTGGGCGGCGTGGATGTTGCGAGCGTCGATCCCGAGGTGCTGCTGCGCGACTACGCCATTGTGTTCCAAGACGTGCTGCTCTTTGACGACACGGTGATGGGAAACATCCGCCTCGGGCGTCGTGGCGCTACCGATGAGCAAGTGCTTGCGGCTGCGCGTGCCGCCAACTGCGACGAGTTTGTGAGCCGCATGCCGCAGGGCTACAACACCATGATCGGCGAGAACGGCTCCAAGCTGTCCGGCGGTGAGCGCCAGCGCATCTCCATCGCCCGCGCGCTGCTCAAAGACGCCCCGATTGTGTTGCTGGACGAGGCAACAGCGAGCTTGGATGTGGAGAACGAGACCGTGGTTCAGCAGGCGCTCTCCCGTCTGCTTGCAGGTAAGACGGTTATCGTTATTGCCCACCGTATGCGTACGGTGGAAAATGCCGACAAAATCGTTGTACTCAAGGATGGTGTGGTTGCCGAGCAGGGCACTCCGGCGCAGCTCAAGGCGGCAGGTGGAGAATTCGCCCGCATGGTGGCGCTGCAAAAGGAAGCAGCTACCTGGCAGTTGTAAGAAGGGGCAAAGGGACAGTCCCTTTCTCGCATTGACAATCGGTTACTCCGCATCGTTAATTTTCAAAAGGTTAGCCATGGCTGACCTAGATAGTTAGATAAAATTGAGATATTTCAAAAGCGTGCTCGAGCAAACTTGTTTACTCGGGTGCTGAAGCACCATGCCGCGTCCAATGCGGCAAAAGGGAGAAGCAACATGAAGAAGTCGACGTTCAATACCCTGCTTGTCGGTGGCGGTTTTCTGCTTGGCACGGCCGGCATCAAGCTGCTTACCAGCGCTCCGGTAAAGAATGCCTGCGTGCAGGGTATTGCGTGCGGTATGCGCATCAAGAACGGCTACCAGGACATGGTCGAGCAGGCCAAGGCCGAGGTCGACGACATGGTTGCCGAGGCTGCTTACATCACCCAGAGCGAGGCCGCTGCTGACGAGGCAGCCGAGTAACGCTCCCAGGCACAAACTATGAGATTCTCGATTATTAGCGAGATCCCCGGCAGGACCCGTCTTCAATTGGCGGGTCCTGTGCCAGAGAGCGATCTCGATGCACTTCTTAAGCTCAGCGGCGATATCGACGGCGTGCACAAGGTGCGCGTATATGGCCGTATTGGCCAGATGGCGCTCGAATACGACGAGTCGCGCCGCGATGCCGTGCTGGCCGCCGTCGGTGCGCTCGACGCTCAGGCCATTGCCGACGCAAAGACGGGTTACGTGATGCAGCTTGAGCCACGCAAGCACAAGCTCGTCATGGATCTTGCCACACTTATCGGTGCCCATTACGCACGTCGCTGGTTCTTGCCGACGCCTCTGCGTGCGGTGTTTGTCGTGGCCGGTTACATGGCATTTTTGCGCGCCGCCCTTCATGAGCTCGCACAGCCGCGCCTGACCGTTCCCGTGCTCGACGCTTCGGCCATCGGCATTTCGTTCGTCAAGCGTGATGTCGACACCGCGGGCCAGACAATGTTCCTGCTCAACGTGGGCGAGCTGCTCGAGGACTACACCCGCGCCATGAGCGAAAACGAGCTCATCAACTCGCTGCTCGATGTGCCCGACAAGGCGCAAAAGGTCGTCGGCGACACCGAGGTAAGCGTTGCCGCCACCGAGCTCGAGCCCGGCGACTTGGTCGCCGTGCGCACCGGCATGTCCATCTGCATCGACGGTGTTGTCGAGCAGGGGAGCGCTATGGTCAACCAGGCGACCCTGACCGGCGAGCCGCTGGCCGTCGAGCGCAGCGTGGGCGACGACGTGTTCGCCGGTACCGTCGTGGAAGACGGCGGCATCTTGGTGCGCGTGCGCGCCAATACGGCGCAAACCAAACTGCGCTCAATCGTCTCGCTCGTGCAGACGGCCGACTCGCTCAAGTCCGAGGGCCAGTCGCATATGGAGGACCTTGCCAACAAGATCGTCCCGTGGAACTTCCTGCTCGCGTGCCTGGTTGCGCTTACTACCCGCAGCCTCATCAAGACCTCGGCGGCACTGATGGTCGACTACTCGTGCGCACTCAAGCTCACGGGTTCCGTTGCCGTCATGACCGCTATGAGCGATGCTGCCAAGATGGGCGTCATGGTCAAGGGCGCGAAGTACTTTGAGTCGTTTGCCAAGGCCGACACCATTGTGTTTGACAAGACCGGCACGCTTACCGAGGCGCAGCCGCGTCTTGCCTGCGTGCTCACCACCGATGGCTGGAGCGAGGACGAGGTCCTGCGCCTTTCCGCTTGCTTGGAGGAGCATTTTCCGCATCCGGTGGCGCGTGCCGTGGTCAATGCGGCACGCGAGCGCGGGCTCGAGCACCGCGAGCGCCATGCTGCCGTCGAGTACATCGTGGCGCACGGCATCGCTTCGTCCATCGAAGGGCGTCGCGCGATTATCGGCTCGGCACACTTTGTGTTTGAGGACGAGAGCGCGCAGCTCGATTCCGACATTAAGGAGCGCATTGAGTCCCAGATGCAGGGCCTGTCGCCGCTGTATCTGGCGGTCGATGGGAAGGTCGTCGGCGTGCTCGGCATCGAGGATCCGCTCAAGGCCGGGGTCCGTGAGGCCATCGCCGACCTGCACGCGTTGGGCGTTAAGCATGTCGTTATGCTCACGGGCGACTCGGAGCGCACGGCCGAGCGCATTGCTCGCGAGGCAGGGGTCGACGAGTTTAAGGCCGAGCTGCTGCCCGAGGACAAGTACGCGTATGTGGAGCGCATTAAGGGCGAGGGGCGCCACGTTGCCATGGTGGGCGACGGTGTCAACGATTCGCCGGCGCTCGGTTTGGCCGACGTGGGCTTGGCGATGGGTGGCGGAAGCGACATCGCCAAGGAGGTTGCCGACATCATCCTGACCGATACGGATCTTGCCGCGATCGTGCGCCTGCGCCGCATGAGCCAGGGCCTCGTTGATCGTCTGACGAGCTCCTATTCTAAGGTGATGCTCACCAACTCAGCGCTCCTGGCGCTGGGCATTACCGGCGCGATTACCCCGCAGGCGTCGTCGCTGCTGCACAACGGCTCGACGATTGCCTACAGTCTGAGCAACGCGAAGGCTTACCTGCGTTAGCAGACGTGTTCGCCCACGTTATCTGGCCTGCGCCCAGACGGCATCGGTGTCGTCCGAGCGCAGGCCTTTTGCGTTTGACCATGTGCTAGCTTCTCTATATAGTGTTGCTAGCAGGGCTAGCAATTGAAGGGAGCGGGATCGACGTGGGTGCTGTTAGCGGCATGGCGCAGGTGAACGTTCGCGTAGATCGCCAGGTCAAGAACCGTGCCGAGGAGGTGCTGCGGCTTTCGGGCGGGTCACTGCCCGAGCTCATCAAAAAGGTGGTGGCTAAGGTCGCGCAGGGTGGCGGGCAGTGCGAGGAAGTGCTTGCGGCCGTCGACGACCGGCAGCAGTCCGTCGCGCCCGATACACCGTTTGCCGCGTCGTGGGCGGCGGCGGATCAGCTTTACGCGGACCTGGGCATCGCGACGTCGCCCGTATCCGACGATCGCGATTGGGACGCAATCTATTCCGAAGCTATGGACGAGCGCTATCGCCAAAAGGGGATGATCCTGTGAGCGGGGCTCCCCTCAAAATAATGGTGGATGCCAACGTATGGGTTGATTCGTTTTGCGTCGACCATGCCGAGTCGCTTGCCGCACGTGCGTTTATTGGGCAGGCGACGGAGGCGGGGGCATTGCTGTTCTTTCCGGTGCATATCGCTAAGGACGTGCTGTACGTTGTCCAACACGAGCTGAAGCGTAGCGTTCTTGCCAGCGGGGGAGCGATCGACGAGGCGTTTGCCCGTGCAATTGGCGATGCGGCGCTGGCGTTTGTTCGGAACATGACCGAAAACGCCACGGCCGTGGGCGCAGATGCGTCGGACCTTTGGCTGGCCGACAAATACTTAGCGCTCCATCGCGATTACGAAGACAACTTGGTGCTCGCCGCGTGCAAGCGCGCGCAGGTCGATTACTTGGTAACTAACGATCGCAAGCTGCTCGAACATGCCGATCTTGCAGCAAAGACCCCGCGCCAAATGATGCCGATTCTGGCTTTGGCCGAACGCGGCGGCGCGGCTATCGGTTGACGCGAACTGTTTGCGGGCCTCTTGGACGACGATGCGCCAAGGGACCCGCGTCTGCTATTTACAAAAGCTCGGCCTTAATGGCGGGACTTTCTGCGAGCTGCTCGGCTGCCTTTTCGTCGGAGCTGTCGAGTGCTGCCAGGCTGCGGTAGACCCACTCGTTGACCTGGGTGTTCTTGACGCCTGCGGTCTGCATGAGGGCACCTACCTCGCGGATTGCTGCGAGCAGATCGGCTTTGGGACCCGCGAGCTCGACCTCGATACCGCGGTAGGCGGTCACGCCACGGTTCTCGCTCACGTGGTCGATAAAGCCCTCGACGGTCTCAAGCTGCTGGGCAAGAGCTGCATCATCGGCAGCGTCCAGCGCGACGAGTGCGTTCGATACCGTGAGGGCGGGATGTCCGCAGGGGACAAAGCCTTCGATGACATCCATGGCTTCGGTAATGGTTGAGCCCAGGCCTGCGAGGGCATTGACGAGTTGCTGCTTGGTATCCATAACGGTCCTTTCGACGGGGCAATTTTGCTTGGCGAAAATATACGTGACGCGTTCGGTGGCAAAAGTGCGAAGTGCGGCGCACATTGGGGTCTTCACAGCTCGTGCATAGAACAGCTGTCCGCTTTCAGAACGTGGTAAGATAACACTCCACAAGCGGGGCTCGCCCCGCATGTTCCTTGAAAAGTCGACGGTTATCGGGTGTTTGCAGGCCCGATACCATCCAGACTTTCCCGACATTCGGGGGCGACTGGTTTCGACACGATAGCTCTGAGAGAGGAAGCAAGCCGAGGTCTCCTCGCCTCGTTAAACAGGGGTACCGTCAAATTGAATTGACAACAACTCTTCTTTTGAGCCTATGGCTCTCGCTGCTTAATTTATAGCGGCGCGTCAACCCGGTGATTTCCCCGACACCGGCGCGACGTCATCTTAGGGGAATGCTCCTGCGCACGTAATCGGTATGGCGCGGGCTAAGACCGAACCGGTTAGGACGTCGCGAGCGTGTCGCTGCGCGCAAGGCGTCCGAGACTAAACCAGCGACTGAGCTTGGAGATGCCAATCAGGGGGCTTTCGTGGACCGGAGTTCGATTCTCCGCGCCTCCACCATAAGTAACAGGCAGGTAGATATTCGTATCTACCTGTCTTTTTATTTCTAGTCCGTACCGCGGAGAATCGAACTCTGTGCAGGGCGCGGGCGTTAAGCAAACGCGAAGCGTTTGTAGCCCGCGGGCGAGGGCGGCGGCAGCCGGCCGAAGCCGGTGCGTATTTGCGAAGCAAATACGCGGATTCTTCGCGCAAAGCCTCAGCCCAATATAGATGCGATGTTTATCGAATTTCAGCTGGCCTCGCCCAGCATCAACGGATCCCCGTACCGCGGGGAATCGAACTCTATGCAGGGCGCGGGCGTAAAGAAAACGCCTCAGTGACGCAGAGTGGGACGCGTTTTCCCAATGACTGCCCAGGCGGAAACCGCATCCCGGAATCTAAGCTCGGAATGGGGTACATTTTCCGGATGACGCCTCAAGTGGAAGCTGCGACCCGGAATCGAGCCGTAGAGTGGGACATGCTTTCCCCATGGCAACCCAGGCGGAAAGCGCATCCCGGAATCGCCCCTCAGAACGGGACGTGCTTTCCGCCAGCCGCCCCCTCAACTCCAAAACCCATGCGCCCTCCATCCCAAAACTGGGTAGAAGAAAGTCAAAACGCAATCGCAGGAGGTCAATATGACTGCAGAAGATAAGGCAAAGAACGCCGGCAAGGTCGCGCTCGTCTTGGAGGGTGGCAGTTTTCGTGGGCAGTTTACCGCCGGCGTGCTCGACGTTCTCATGGAGGCCGGTGTTGAAATTCCGGCGGTGTACGGCGTTTCGGCCGGTGCGCTCAACGGCGTGAACTACAAGTCGCACCAGATCGGTCGTGCCAACCGCATCAACCTGGCTTTCTGCAACGACAACCGCTTCATGGGTGCCGCATCGTTTGCGTCCACGGGCTCCATTGTGGGTTACGACTTTATCTTCAACGATGTCCAGGACCGCCTGGATCCCTTTGACAACGAGATGTTCGACGCGAGCTCCATCGAGATGTACGCCGTCGCGACGGACATGCTCTTTGGAACCGCCGCGTACCTGCCGGTCAAAAGCGCCGTACTTGACCTCGACGCCGTGCGCGCATCGACGTCGCTGCCGCTGGTTACGCCGCCGGTCGAGATTGACGGGCACAAATACGTCGACGGCGGCGTAGCCGATTCGGTCCCCATCGAGCACGTGCTGGAGGAGGCGGGCTTCGATCGCGCGGTTGTTATTGTCACGCAGGACCGCTCATACGAGAAAAAGCCCTACGAGTTTATGCCCGCCGCGCGCGCCCGCTATGTCGACTACCCCTACCTGCTCGAGGCTATCGAGACGCGCCACGACCGCTATAACCTCCAGCGCATGCATCTGTGGAAGTATGAGCGCGAGGGCCGCGCGCTGGTCGTTGCTCCGCAAAAGCCGGTCGAGGTCGGCCACGTTGAGCACGATCCGGCAAAGCTCCTCGACCTGTATATTCAGGGCCGCCAGGAGGCAAAGCGCCTACTGAGTGATATCGAGGCATTTGTCGAGCGCTAGTGTCGCGACGTCATGACCCATGGACGACATGTGCAGAAAGTCTGGTCGGAGCCAAAATACCTGTTGACTCGTACGGTGAGCGGGGTAATATGGACGGGTTACTTGCAGAGCCCCGTGAATCTCTGTAACAACACGTACTGTACATGGAGGAGTCTAAGTGATTTCGAAATCGACTCACTACGCCAAGCAGGGCGAGGTCCAGCGCAACTGGGTTCTCGTCGACGCCGATGGTGCTGTCCTGGGCCGTCTTGCCACCCAGATCGCAATGATCCTGCGCGGTAAGAACAAGCCCCAGTTCACGCCCAACAGCGACTGCGGCGACTTCGTTGTCGTCATCAACGCCGATAAGGTCCAGCTTACCGGTAACAAGGCCGACACGAAGACCTATTATCGCCACAGCGGCTACAACGGCGGCCTCAAGGCTGAGAGCTTCCGCCAGGCTATGGAGAAGCACCCGGAGAAGGTCATCGAGCGCGCCGTTCGCGGCATGCTGCCCAAGACCACCCTCGGCCGTGCCCAGATGACCAAGCTTAAGGTCTACGCTGGTGCCGAGCATCCGCACGCTGCCCAGAACCCCACGAAGATTGAGCTGGAGGCTTAAAGATGGCTGAGAACACCGTTGTCTACCAGGGTACCGGTCGTCGTAAGAACGCCGTCGCCCGCGTCCGTCTCGTTCCCGGCACCGGCAAGGTGACCATCAACAAGCGTGACGCCGAGCAGTATTTCGGCCGTCATCAGCTCGTTGAGAACGCCCTTGCTCCCTTCAAGGTGACCGACACCGCCGGTCAGTTCGACGTTATCGCTCTGTGCGATGGCGGCGGCATCTCCGGTCAGTCTGGCGCTCTGCGCCTGGGCATCGCTCGCGCTCTTCTGAACGCTGGCGACTACCGTGCTGACCTCAAGAAGGCCGGTTTCCTTACGCGCGATGCTCGCGTGGTCGAGCGCAAGAAGTACGGCCTCAAGAAGGCCCGCCGCGCTCCCCAGTTCTCCAAGCGCTAAGGTTTTATCTCCTTTCGAGATACAATGTACAAGCGGGGCCTGCCGATTCCTCGGCGGGTCCCGCTTTTCTTTTTCGACTAGGGTGGGCGGTTGCATATCGCCTGCTAGGGAAGGAGCGATCCTATGCCCCAGAACATCTTCGGTACCGATGGCGTCCGTGGCGTCGCCAATGCCGACCTCTCGTGCGACCTTGCGTTTCGCCTGGGCCGCGCGGCGACCAAGTTCCTTGGTCCGGACATCTGCATCGGCCGTGACACGCGTCTTTCGGGCACCATGCTCGAGAGCGCTCTGACCGCCGGCATCATGGCCGAGGGCGGCCGTCCGCACTGCTGCGGCGTCATCCCCACGCCTGCTGTGGCGCTGCTCACCGTTCAGAACGAGCTCGACGGCGGCATCGTCATCTCCGCTTCGCACAATCCGCCGGAGTTCAACGGCATCAAGTTCTTTAGCCGCAAGGGCATGAAGCTTCCCGACGCTGTCGAGGAAGAGATCAGCGCCTGGGTCATGTCCGAAGAAGCCATGGCTGCCGATACGCTGCCGACTGGTGCCGGCGTGGGCCACATCATTAAGATGAAGGATGCCCGCAAGGCATACGTCGACCACGCCATCGATACGCTTGATGGCCTGAGGCTCGACGGCCTGGTCGTTGCCGTCGACTGCGGTCACGGTGCTTCCTGCCAGACTACGCCCGCCGCGCTGCAGCGCTTGGGTGCCACGGTCCATGCCATCAACACCGATTACTGCGGCACTGACATTAATGTTGAGTGCGGCTCCACTCACCTCGAGCCCCTGCGCGAGCTCGTGCTGCGCACCCATGCTGACATCGGTCTGGCCCACGACGGTGACGCCGACCGCGTACTGTTCGTGGACAGCGAGGGCAATGAGATCGACGGTGACTACATCCTGGCTATCTGCGGTTCTGACCTCGCCGCTCGCGGCAAGCTCGCCAACTCCGAGATCGTCTCGACCGTCATGTGCAATCTTGGCTTCTCCATCGCTATGAAGGAGCAGGGCTTCGAGATGGTTCAGACTGCCGTGGGCGACCGCTACGTTCTGGAGCGCATGCTCGCGGACGGCGCCGTCATCGGCGGCGAACAGTCCGGCCACATCATCTTCCTGGAGCACAACACCACCGGTGACGGCCTGGTGACGGCTCTGCAGCTGCTGGCCGTGCTCAAGCGCACCGGTCGTACCCTTACCGATCTTGCCGGCATCATGAAGAAGTACCCGCAGGTACTCGTTAACGTGCATTCCGACAACAAGGCTGGTCTGGACGATTGCCAGCCCATCTGGGATGCCGTCGCTGCTGCCGAGAAGGAGCTTGACGGCCGCGGTCGCATTCTGGTGCGTCCGAGCGGTACCGAGCCGCTGGTCCGCGTGATGGCCGAGGCCGAGACGCACGAGCTGACCCAGCGCGTTGTCGACGACATCGTCGAGGTTGTCAAGCGCGAACTTCCCTAATGGTCAAAAACGGGTGCCAAGTGGTAAACTGTTAAGGTTATTTGATTGATTGGTATGTCCGAGGGGGAGCATGTTCACTAAAGTCCTAAGGTCTTTTGGTATGCGTGGTCGAGTCCTTACGCTGGATGCTCCCATCTCGGGCGACGTCATTCCGCTCTCCGAGGTAAACGACCAGACGTTTGCCACCGGCCTTTTGGGCCAGGGCGTGGCGATTCAGCCCACCGGAACGCGCGTGATTGCACCGGCTGATGCCAAGGTCGAGGCCATTTTTCCCACGGGGCACGCCGTTGCGCTTAACACGGTCGATGGCCTGGACGTGCTCATCCACGTTGGTTTGGACACTGTTCAGCTCGAGGGCAAGCACTTTACCGTACATGCGCAAGTGGGTGACATCGTCCATAAGGGCGATGTACTCATTGAGTTTGATCGCGAGGCAATTGCTGCCGAGGGCTACGATGTGACGGTTCCCATCTTGGTGTGCAACTCCGTTGAGTTCTCGAGCATCAAGGGCTCCGTTGGCGTGCATGTCGAAGAGATGGACCAACTCATCGTTGCTCGCGAGCGCTAGCAAGTGCACGTGGCCATTAGCCTACAATTCAAACACGTTTACGGAGGGCGCCCTTGAAAGAGGGCGCCCTCCGTGGCAAGATGGGATTTGTCCGAAGCTAAACAGCTTTGGGTCACCGTGGACGGGCAGGGGCCTCGACGCGGCTAGACACGAGACACATACATTACGCGACCTCGCCCTGGTGGCCGCACACGTTGGTTGCGGCCGACGCGGGCCGCGGGCAAGTGCTTGTAAGGGGAGCCTTGCCTCTCTTGTACGAGAAAGGACGCGTAATGAAGATCATTAAAGCTAAAGACTACGAGGATATGAGCCGCAAGGCCGCCAATATTATCTCGGCGCAGGTTATCCTCAAGCCCGACTGCGTGTTGGGTCTTGCCACCGGCTCCACCCCGATCGGTGCCTACAAGCAGCTCGCTGCTTGGTACGAGAAGGGCGACGTCGACTTTGCTGAGGTCAGCACCTACAACCTGGACGAGTATCGCGGCCTTTCGCACGACGATCCCCAGAGCTATCACTACTTCATGCGTGAGAACTTCTTCGATCACATCAACATCGACCTGAACAACACGCATGTGCCCGACGGTTCCAACCCCGACGCCGCCGCTGCCTGCTCTGAGTACGACAAGATCGTCGCCGCCGCCGGTTACCCGGATCTGCAGCTGCTCGGCATTGGCAACAACGGCCACATCGGCTTCAACGAGCCCGATGACCACTTCTCCAAGGGCACGCACTGCGTCGACCTCACCGAGAGCACCATTCAGGCCAACAGCCGCCTGTTCGACAGCATCGACGATGTTCCCCGTCAGGCCTACACCATGGGTACCCAGACCA
The DNA here is from genome assembly GCA_900544755.1 of uncultured Collinsella sp. GTDB lineage: Bacteria > Actinomycetota > Coriobacteriia > Coriobacteriales > Coriobacteriaceae > Collinsella. The sequence continues at coordinate 14,863 of UQWQ01000034.1, forward strand.
TCATGTATGCCCGCATGATCCTGGTCGTCGCCAACGGCGAGGCCAAGGCTCAGGCCGTGCATGACATGTGCTATGGCCCGGTTACGCCCGAGTGCCCGGCTTCGATCCTGCAGCTGCACACCAACTGCGTTGTCGTTGCCGACGAGGCCGCCCTTTCGCTCTGCGAGTAGCGCGAATCCTGCAGCTCGACATAGCCTTGCCTAAGGCCTCCGCTTTGCGGGGGCCTTTTTGCTATCCCTTTTTGCCCACTTGACCAAAAACTTGCCGCAAGCTTGACGAATGCCGGATGTCCAACAGCTTGATTCATTCTATACCAGATTCTATGCAAAAATGCCACTAGAAGGTCGTAGACGGTAGCGGGTGCTAGGCGAGTTGAATGACATAGCTGAACCTTATTCATTTACGTTACACTGCCGCTTAGATGGGACAAGCTGACAAGCTCATTTACCTGCTTAAAGACCGATTAGTCGGGGGATTAATAACAATCGGTCCTTGCTGTACAAAAACTTGCCGCTTGCGTACCAAAAGACAACCTAAAACACAAGGCCGCTCTATTCATAGCGCGGCCTGTATGGTCTTGCGGTTACAGTGTCCATACGGTCGAGTTGAGGAGCGGGCATGGTAAACGATTTGAGCAGTATAGACGGCCTCGAGCTGATGCCGCTGGGCGGAGACTATATGGTGCGCCGCGAACGCTTGATGAATGAGCTTATAGCCAAGGGCCGAAAGGCCGGCATCGTGGTTCTTTATGCGCCCGACGGGTTTGGGAAGACCTCGGTGCTGCTGCAGTACACCCATGAGGTTAAATGCGACCCGACGCGAGGCCCCGTGCGGATTATCGAGGCCGATCGCGCCATTGGGCGCGAGGTGTTTATGCAGCTCGAGGTGGTTACCGAAGAACTCAAAGACAAACCGCACTCCCTTATCGCGATTGATAATGTGCCAAACCTCGATCAGCACGATACCGAAGACCTCATCGACAGGATTCGCGGCCTGCGCGCTATGGGGGTAGGGGTCTTTATCTCCTGTCGTCCTTCAAATCGTCAGCTGATCCACGGGCTGGGCGATTCGGTTAAGATCAATGCGCAGATGCTCAAGGTGCATGCCTATGAGTATTCGGCGTGGGCATCGGCGTTTTCGATCAGCACGTCGCTCGACTTTTATCAGCTCACACAGGGCGTGCCCGAGCTCGTTTCGGCATTGCAGACGGGTCTGTATGGCCAAGGCGACGTAGCCGGACTGCTCGAAAACGAGATTGTCAACGTATATGGCGCGGCACTTGCCGATCTGGCTTCGCTCGACAATAATGCGCTGTTTTGCGTGGCATGTCTCATGATTTTGATGGGCGAGGGCAATATCGCAGAACTCGAGGCCTGTGGGGTGAGGCTGTCGATGGTCGACCAGTCCTACTTCGTACGCGACTACCCGATCTTTGGCTTGGATCCCGCCGAGCGGAGTTTTACGTGTCTGGGCACGGAGGATAACGGACGCTTGCGTTTGCGTAAGTTGGTGGCCGAGATTCGCCCCGAACTTGTTCCGAGGGCGGCCCGGATTTTGCTTAAGGCGGGCCGATGCGATGCGGCGATGGGCCTGGCGGACGCTTTTTTGGACCGTGAGGCGGTCCTTGAACTTGCTGGGCAGTATGGGGTCGATCTTGCTCTGACGGGGCATGGGGCCGATATCTGCCGAGCAGCGCTGGGCACGATCGATGCCGACGATCCGGCTCCAGAGCCAACGCCTGCCGAGGCGCTTGGCGTATATCTGGCAGCGGTCAGCGTGTCCAATACAAAGCTCGCTCGCTATATGGCATCGGTTATCGAGCGCGGGGGCGAACGGGCGGTCTGCGAAATAGACCCTGTTTCATGGAGGGTGGCCCAGATACTGACGGCTGTTTGCTATGGGGACAACGGGCTTGGGCTCCCTACGAACCTGGCCGTGCCAGAAATCGAGTCATCCCATACCGCACTCGATATGTTGTCTGCGCATATCGAGGTCAAGCGCTGTCTGACAGAGCGGGGAGATGACGGCGGCGTTCTACAGCAGCTCAAAACGAGCAAGGCCTATGACTGCGAGCTCGACATCGCGGGGATTGTTATACGGGCCGATAGCATGCTGGTGGAGCTCTTTGACGGGTCGTTCGCGGGAACCGACGAGCGCGACGACGAGATGACGGTGGTGCGGGAGGCGCTCGACGTACGTGGGCTTAAGGCGATGGCTATCTGGGTGCGCATGGTGTTGGCGGCACGGCGGCTCCTTTCCGGCTTGCCGGTAACCGACGACGCGGCGTTCAACGAGCTCGATCGTTTTGCCGTGCGCATGCGCGACAACCAGATTCAGCTGTTTGGCCTGTTGCTAGAAGGCTGGCAGTCGCTGGCAGAGGGACGGCCGGTTAATGCAAAGTTCCGTGCGGTCCAAGTGCTCAAACTTGCCGAGGAGTCGATTGCGTACATGCGCGATAACGCATTGCTGCTGGAGCGCGCGGCGTATCTGCGTAACACCTCGATGGTTTCGGTGCGCGAGGAAGCGGAGTTACTCGATATAAGCCAGACACAGGTTGGTGGAGCGGAGGCCTGGATGGTGGCGCTGCATTTGGCCTGTGCGGGACGGGACAGCGACCTTGCGGCCTGGATGTCCATGAATCGTGCGGGGATTCTAGAGCCATCGTATCGGCTCTTTGCGCGCCTTGCCATGCATTGTCTGGGCGAGCCGGCGGCCAGGATACGCAAGAAGCTTCCCGTGCGCGAGCTGTCGCGGTACTCGCTGCGCGACGATTTGGAAGGGGAGGGCGAGCGCCTGTTCCAGGCCGGCGAGGTTGAAGCCGTTGATACCATCGACCATATCGAGATTCGCATGTTTGGTGCGTTTCGCGCCGAGCGCGACGGGTTTCCCATCACGGACAAAATGTGGCGCCGCAAGAAGGCGGCGACGCTTGCCGAGCGGCTTGCACTGGGCATGGACGCGCTCGTCGACCGCGAGACGCTGGCAATGGAGCTGTGGCCCCATGCCGAGTTTAATAGCGCCCGCAACAACCTGTACTCGACGATATCGCGCTTGCGGTCGGCTTTGGGACCGACGCCGGATGGCAAGTCGTGTGTACTCATCCAAAATGAATGCATCGGACTCAACGGCGACTACGTCAAGACCGATGTGCGGCTGTTTGACCAGATAAGCCGTGAGGTTTTGGGAAATCGCACGGGTGCGCGCGGGCCCCATTTAGTTGAGCTGTGCCTTAAGATTGAGCAGCTTTATGCCGGACCGCTGTATGTTCCCAATGGCTGTAATCCCACCTACTTTTTACGCATGCGGCGCATTATGCAGTCAAAGTACATCGATTGCATGATTAAGGGAGCAAATGCCGCTCTAGAAGAAAACGATCTGCAGTCGGCGATTTGGCTGGCGGAGTCGGGGCTTCGGCAGGAAACGGCGCGTGAGGATATGGTGCGCTGCGCCATGCGTGTCTACAGTGCGGCGGGGCGGCGGCGCGATATCGTCGAGCTATACAGTGGGCATATGCACCATCTGAGGGAGCAGGTCAATGGCGTGCCCGAGCCCGAGACGCGGCGTCTATACGAGCGCTTGGTGGAGGGTCGGCTCAACCGCGTGCTGGTCGAGCGATAAAAAACGGGCACCCGAAGTACTTGGGCACCCGTAAGCTTGCTATGTGTTGGCTCGCCGGATCATTGGCTCTTAGACGAGCTTGATCTTCTCGATATCCTTGCGCGAGGACTCGCGATACAGCGAGAACTTGCGGCCGATAACCTGAACAACGTCGGCATGGCAGCGCTCGGCGAGCTCCTCGGCGGCCTCGCGGGCAGAAAGGCTGGAGCCATCGAGCACGGAGCACTTAACGAGCTCGTGCTTCTCCAGGTAGGCGACCGTCTGCTCGACGGTGCCCTCGTTGACATCGGACTTGCCGATGATGATGGCGGGGTTGAGGTGATGGGCCATGCTGCGAAGCTGCTTGACCTGGGCTCCTGTCAGTGCCATGGGTTCTCGCTTTCTATGTATGGGGCGCCCCGCGACGGGGCCTTAATCTACGTGAGCTGTCCCACGATAGCGCAGGAACGGCGCGGTGTGGAGCGCGTTTGCCCAGTTCAAAAAGAATGCGGATGCCGAGTGAGTGGGCGGCGTGGGCTGCGAACAGGCTATGAGCTGGGCGCAGAGACTGGATCCCATGCAATAAATGCCCAACGGACCTTGCGGACGTGGTCGAGCATGTAGCGTCCCTGCGGCACACCCTTGGAGCCCGGCTCACCGGCATGGGGATTCTCGATCATGTGTTGGGCGATGTAGTCGCGCAGACGGTCGACCTTATCCTCGTTGCCATGCTCAAGCATGCGGGAAAAGTCCGCCACGCCCGCTTCAAGACTGTCGAAGGTATCGCGACGCGGCGATTCAAAGTACGTGACCTGCGGCAGGGCACCCATCTGAATGAGGATGTTGAAGGCGTACACAAAGCCATTACTGCAGGTAACCGAGGCGCCGATAGCGTTCATCAAGTGCAGATCATAGCGCGGGCTGGAGTTGGCGACCATCGTGACAGCACAACGCCGACGAGCCGTGCGGTCGAGCTTGGCAAGCGCGCCTTTTAGGTCATTTGTGGTGACGGAACGACTGGCAAAGGCAACATCCAAAGTCTTGGCAACCGGCCCAACCAAATCCCAATCATCGTCCCAAGCAAGCTCAAGCGGTGTAATGCGATCCTCGAGCCCATAGTACTCAATACCAGCATCAAGCGTGCCTAACATAGCAGGGGAAAAGTCAGCAGCAATCACAGGATGCCCAGCCTGAGCAAGCGGAATGGCAATCGACCCAGCTCCACACCCCATATCGAGCACCGACTCACCAGGCTCAAGAGCCAGCAATTTCATAAAATCCCGAGCATAAGGGGCAGTCTCAAGAGGTCGAAAATGTCGAGCTCGCTTATCCCATTCAAAAGAATCATCAGCCCGATGCCGAGCGGCCTGCAGACGCATCCATTCGCCATTCCAATCCGCAGCAAGCAGCTCAGAACGAATCTCCCCATCAACCACGGGCCAACCTCCTAGCAACAAAAAAGCGACTCCTCCCAAAAGAAGAGCCGCAACCAGCATATATCAGAAAAAGAACCGCTCCAACGCCAAACCGCCACACCAACCAAGGCGGGCAGAAGCGAAGCGACTGCCACTGAGCCAGAACCCAGCCAAGGTTGAGATGTGCGGGAG
>UQWQ01000035.1 GCA_900544755.1 uncultured Collinsella sp.
GCGGTGGTCGCGCTTCTTGGCCTCCTCCAGCATGTGCATGTGCTCGTCGAGCTCTTCCTTGGTGGCAAAGGCGACGCCGTTGATGCGGGTGAGCATCTTGTTGTCCTTGTCGCCCTTCCAGTAAGCGCCCGAGACGCCGGTAAGCTTAAAGGCCTTCAGGGCCTTGGTGTAGCAGATGTGGGGGCCGACGCACATGTCGATGTAGTCGCCCTGCTGGTAGAAGGTAATGCGGGCGTCGTCGTCCAGGTCGCCGATGTGCTCGACCTTGTACTTCTCGCCGCGCTCCTCCATAAGGGCGATGGCCTCGGCGCGGGGCTTCTCGTACACGGAGAACTTGAGGTTCTCCTTGACGATCTTCTTCATCTCGGCCTCGATCGCGGGGAAGTCGTCCTCGCTGATCTTGACGCCCTCGGGCAGGTCGACGTCGTAGTAGAAGCCGTTGTCGGTCGCGGGACCGTAGGCAAAGTCGGCCTGGGGGTACAGGCGCTTGATGGCCTGCGCCATGATGTGCGCGGCGGAGTGGCGGATGACGTGCGTGACCTCGTCCTGCGGGAGCTCGGCCACCGAACCGTCATTGTAGAGTGCCTTCATGGGTATGTTTTCTCCTCTCGGATGCCTGATGCAAGTGCGTGCGATGCGCTCGGCGTTTTAACTTGCATCATTATAGGCAGGTTGCCTTGGTATACAAGCGCCCGCCGCACCTTAATGGCACGGCGGGCGATTTTCTACGCATGCTTCATCGTGTGGGGCGGGTTGGCGCGTGGCTTGCGCGGGACGCGCGGTGCCCGTAGCTTGCGGCCGGCCCGGCGATGGATGCGTTACTGGATGCGAGTTCGGCAGTAGGGGCAGACCTTCCAGTGCGCGTCGAGCGGGCGATGGCAGCTGGGGCATACGTTGCGGACCTGGGTGTCGCACACCGGGCAGACGACGAAGTCCTTCTCGATGGGCGCGCCGCACTGCGGGCAGGTGCCGTACTGGGCAAGCTGGCGCTCGCGCAGGGCCATGTCCAGCTCCTGCTCCTCGCGGTCGGATGCGTAGGAGTGCGGGCGCAGGACCAGGTAGGCGATGAGACCCACAAACGGGATGAGGGCGATGATGCCCCATGCCACGTAGGCACTGGCGCCGCGGCGGCGAGCGTCGATGAACACATAGACGACCGACAGCACATACAGGGCGATGATAAAGCCAACGAAGGCATAGACGACGCCCATAAGCTGCGGCGACATGAGCTCGGAGATGTACTTGGACATTACGGGTACCTTTCGGAATATTAACAGTCCGGTCAAGTTTACCACGGGGTTTGTTTATATGGGACCACGGCCGGGTACGGGGCTGGCGCGGACACAAACATCTCAATCTGTAACAGGTGAGAGCGGAATCCGGGTCTAGATGTTACAGATCGAGACACAGGGGTCCCTCCCCGACTTCAATCTCGATCTGTAACATCTTAGGCCCCAAAACCCCTCTTGCTGTTACAGATCGAGACATTCAAAATCCGCCGGAAGGTTTGTCTTGATCTGTAACATCTAGAACCCAAATCCTTGTCTAACTGTTACAGGTCGAGACGAACGGTTGCCGTAGCTGTCGGCAGACGAGGCCAACATCCGTGCCGGGTCACCCCTCGCCTGCCGTTGGCGGGTGTTGCAGGGCTGTTCACCGCATTGCCGCCGCACTAGGGGCGCGCAGACCGTAGGATAGTCTTATTGACATCCTGTCAACTTGTCTTGGAGGCGCCGTGACAGAAACGTTTGATATCGCGATTGTGGGCGCGGGCATCACCGGATGCGCCATCGCGCGGCAGCTCGCGCGATATGACTTGTCCATTTGTGTGGTCGAGGCGGCCAACGATATCGCGCTGGGCGCGTCGAAGGCCAACGGCGGCCTGGTGCACGCCGGCTACGATCCGACGACGGGCACGGTAAAGGCGCAGGTCAACGCCCGTGGTTGCGAGCTATATGGCACGTGGGCCCAGGAGCTAGGCTTTTTGTTCCGCCGCACCGGGTCGATGGTGCTGGGGTTTAACGACGATGACCGCGGACACCTGGAGAAGCTGCGGTGCAACGGCCATGCCAACGGCGTGCCCGGGCTGTCGATCATCGGACCCGACCGCATCCACGAATTAGAGCCGCGCGCCAGTGCCGATGCAACGTGCGCGTTGTGGTGCCCCTCGACTGGGTTTGTCGACCCGTTTGAGGTTGCCATCGCCGCACTGGAGAACGCCGTCGCCAACGGCGTGACGTTTATGCGGTCTGCGCCAGTGGAGGCAATTGAAGTTGCCGGCTCGGGCGTCGACGCGCGCTTTACGCTGGCGACCCCCGCTGGCAACGTGCACTGCCGTTATCTGATAAACGCCGCGGGCAACGGCGCCGCCGACATCTCGCATAAGGCGGGCGCCGAGGAGTTCCAGATGGTCTGGCGTCAGGGCAACATCGTGGTGCTGGACAAGGAGCCGCGCACGCTCATGCCGCTCTACCCCGTGCCGACGCCGGTGTCGAAGGGCGTTATCGTGACAGGCACCGTGCACGGCAACACCGTGATCACCGCGACGGCCGCCGTGCGCGAGCCGGGTGACACGCAGACCTATGCAAGCGATGTGAACGCGCTATTAGCGGGCGCGTGCAAGCTGGTGCCCGATCTGGATACGTGCCGCGTGGTGCGCGCATTTGCCGGCGGGCGTCCGGTCATTCAGGGAACGAATGACTTCTTTATTGGACAGTCGGCCGTGGTGCCGGGGCTGTTCCAGGCGGCGGGTATTCAGTCACCGGGTGTGGCAAGCGCGCCGGCCATTGCCGAGCGCATGGAGCTTGTGATGCGTGAAGCGGACGTGGAGCTGCACGAGCGGGCGGACTGGAGCCCAATTCGCCGTGCGCCGGACGACTTTGACCGCGTACCGCTGGCGCGCAAGGAGGAGCTCATTGAGTCCGACCCCGCGTGGGGGCAGATCGTCTGCCGCTGCGAGACGGTGCCCGAGGCCGAGATTGTGGCCGCAATCCGACGCCGCCCGGGTGCGGTTTCGGTCGAGGGCGTCAAGCGCCGCTGTCGTGCCGGCATGGGTCGGTGCCAGAGTGGTTTTTGCCAGAGTCGCGTGGTGGCGATTCTTGCCCGCGAGCTGGGTTGTGACCCCAGCGAGGTACTGCTGGAGGATGCCGGTTCTTGGCTGGTCGAGGGACCGCTGAAGGGGGTGCGCTAGGATGGCGACGTTTGATATGCGCGACGAACGCGCGGAGGCCGGAGCCGTAGCGTCGGTAGTAACGCAGGCCTTCGATGTGGTCGTCATCGGAGGCGGCCCCGCCGGCATGGCGGCCGCGCTTGCCGCGCAAAAGGCCGGTGCGCGCGTGGCCATCGTGGAGCGCGAGCAGCATCTGGGCGGCATCCTGCGACAGTGCATTCACCCGGGCTTTGGACTGTCGCACTTTAAGCAGGAACTCACCGGTCCCGAGTACGCGCAGCGCTTTATCGACCAGGTGCGCGCGACCAACATTGCGCTGTTCTTGGACAGCATGGTGATAGGGGTTGATTCGGGCGAGTCCGCGGAAGACGCCGCGGTCCACACCGTCACGCTCATGAGCCCCACCGGTATGCTGCAGCTCATCGGGCGCGCGGTCGTCCTTGCCATGGGTTGCCGCGAGCGCACGCGCAGCGAGATCAAGATCCCCGGCAGCCGACCCGCCGGCGTGTTTACGGCCGGCCTAGCGCAGCGATACATCAATATCGAGAACCTCAAACCCGGCTCGCGCGCCGTCATTTTGGGCTCGGGCGACATCGGGCTGATCATGGCGCGCCGCTGCACGCTCGAGGGGATTTCCGTCGAGGGCGTGTACGAGCTCATGCCGTACGCCAACGGGCTGCGCCGCAATGTTAAGAACTGCCTGGAAGACTTTGGCATTCCACTGCACCTGTCCACCACCGTCACGCGCGTGATCGGACACGACCGCGTTGAAGCCGTCGAGGTGAGTCAGGTCGACGAGCACCTGGCACCCATTCCGGGAACCGAGCGTGTTGTTCCGTGCGACACGCTACTGCTTTCGGTGGGCCTGATTCCCGAGAACGAGCTTTCGGTTGCCGCGGGCGTTGAGCTGGACCCACGTACGCGCGGCGCCGTGGTGGACCAGAGCCTGCAGACGGGCGTGCCGGGCATATTTGCCTGTGGCAACGTACTGCACGTGCACGACCTGGCAGACAACGTGACGACCGAGTCCGAACGTGCTGGTGCGGCTGCGGCGGCGTGGGCGTTGGGGGCTGTCGGCACCGCGGCGGGCGCTGCGGACGCGGGCTGCGAGCTCACGGTCTCCCCTGCCGGCATCGCAGGCTACGCACTGCCGGGGCGCATCACGGCCGTGTCACTCACCAAACTCAACTTCCGCGTTCGCCGGCCGGTCGATGCTGCCCGCGTGCGCATTCTGGCAGGCAACGAGGAGCTATTTGCAGGCAAGGTTCGCCCGTTTAAACCGAGCGTAATGGAAAGCTTCCCGCTGCCGGCAAAGGTGATTCAGCGCGCGCTCGACCTGGGCGTTAGCGAGATTGTCCTGACCGTCGATCCCGTTGAGGAGGCGTAGAGTCATGAGCGCGAACGCGATCGAAAAGCTGCAGTTCAACTGCACCACCTGCCCCTCCGAGTGTCTCCTGACCGTGGAGGTCGAGCGCAGCGCAGACGGCGCCGTGGTAGAGGTGCGCTCCGTAACCGGCAACAGCTGCCCGCGTGGCGATAAGTTTGCACATCAGGAGCTCACCTGCCCCATGCGCGTGCTTACCACGACCGTGGCCGTATCCGGCGGCGACGAGGCGCTGCTGCCCGTGCGCACGGCCGAAGCCATCCCGCTGGCACTCCACGCCCAAGCCATGGACCTCATCCGCGGCGTGGTCGTCGAGGCCCCCATCCGCATGGGCGACGTCGTGCTGGAAGATCTTCTCGGCACCAACATTGACCTAGTCGCCAGCATGAACATCGACCGAGCCCAAGTAGCTAATTAGGGACGGAGCTCTTTTAGCTACTCCACCATCCGCCCGGTCCTCCTCCGCAGTTGCGGTGAAATACGGACTGTTTTATGGCTTCAGGCCGCTAAACAGTCCGTATTTCACCGCAACTTATGAGGGTGCGCATGGGATGCAAAGGAATGTCCCGAGGTGCCGGCATAAAAGGAACGTCCCTATGTGCCGGGCTTGGGATACCATGGTGGCAGCCTAGCGAAAGGATGTTTCATGGCACATGTCGATGACCAGCGTGTGGCACGCGTGCTCGATGCGCTCGAGGCTCAGCACCCCGGCGCACAGCTGCTCGTAAACGACCCGTGGTCAATCTATTACCTGACCGGCTTTTATGCCGATATGTTCGAGCGTTTTTGCGGCGTGCTGCTCGCGCGCAATGCCGAGCCGGTAATCCTAGTCAACGCCCTGCACCAGCTGCCGGAATACGACAATGCCCGCGTTGCCTACCACACCGATACCGATATCGTGACCGATGCCATCGCGCGCGAGGTCGATCCGATCAAGCCGCTTGGCATCGATACCGTCATGCGCTCCGGCTTTTTGATGCCCCTCATAGAGCGCCACGCCGCCAGTGAGTTTTTCCTGGGCGATTTTGCCGTCACCGCCGCACGCACGTACAAGGACGCTACCGAGCAGGAGCTTATGCGCGTGTCCTCGGCAGCCAACGACGCCGTGATGGCCGATGCCATCAAACTCGTCCACGAGGGCGTGACGGAGCGCGAAATCGCCGACCAGATACTCGGCTTGTACCGCAAGCGCGACTGCGAGGGCTTTAGCTTTCCGCCCATCGTGAGCTTTGGCGCCAACGCCGGCGACCCGCATCACGAACCCGACGACACCGTGCTCAAGCGCGGCGACGTGGTGCTGTTCGACATTGGCGGACGCCATCGCAACTACTGCTCGGACATGACGCGCACGTTCTTTTGGGGTGAGCCGGACGAGGAAACCGCACGCATCTACGACATCGTGCGCCGCGCCAACGAAGCCGCCGAGGGGCTCATCGCACCGGGCGTGCGCATGTGCGACCTGGACCGTGCCGCGCGCGACGTGATTGAGGACGCGGGCTACGGCAAATACTTTACGCATCGCCTGGGTCACTCGATTGGCCTGCAGGACCACGAGCCAGGCGACGTCTCGCTGGTCAACGAGCAGGTCGTAGAGCCAGGCATGACGTTCTCAATCGAGCCGGGCATCTACCTCCCCGGCCGCACCGGCGTCCGCATCGAGGACCTTGCCCTGGTCACCGAGAACGGCGTCGAGATCCTCAACGCCTACCCCCACGATCCGGTCCGCCTAGACTAGGCAATGCGGCAAAGGGGCTGTCCCTTTGCCGCATCCTGCCAACGATTCGCCACAAAAGCGGGCTATCTACTACGTTTAACCCGCATGGGTCGACCATGCGGGTCTTTTTTAAAAACGAGTAAGCCGTCTACCTGCGGTTTTGATTTCACGATTTTCCGTGTGGTCGAGGGTAGTCGGTAAAACGTAGTAGATAGGCCCATTTCGTGGTAAGCGAGTCAACTCGGGGCGCAGGGCAGCCAAAATAGCCCCGTCCCAAATTGACTACTTTTAAGTTGCGGTAATATACGGACTGTTTGAGGCTTCTGGCTTATAAAACAGTCCGTATTTCACCGCAACTGATGAGGGGATGGGTTAACGGAGCAGCCCCGCTACTTCGCCGGCCAGGGTGATGGTGCCTGCTGCTACGAAGGACTCGCCCGCGGCATCGAAGGCAGCGAGGGCCTCGGGCACGCTCGGGTATACGCCCGCGAGCTTATCGGCATCAACGAGGGCGGCGAGCTCCTCAGCCGGCAGGGCGCGATCGGAATCGGTCTGCGTCACGACCACGCGCGGGAAGGCCGGGATCAGCACATCGACGATACCCGCCACATCCTTGTCGGCCAGCGCGGCGCACAGCAGCGTGGGGCGATTCTCCACGCACGGATCAATCTCGTCCAGCGCGCTCACAAAGTTCTCGCAGCTCTGGGGGTTATGGCAGGCGTCGATCAGCTTGAGCGGATCAGTTCCCAGCACATCAAAGCGGCCCGGCGTGGGACAGCCCATAAGCGAGGCATCAAGCGCCTCATGGTCGAGCTCGCGACCCAGATACCCCTCGCACAGCATAATCGCGCACGCGGCATTCTGCGGCTGATAGGCCGGCTTGACCATGCTCGACGTATAGATCGCATGCGGCGTGGTGCAACTAAACTCAACCGTGTCGCCCACATGCGCCGGCACCTTAGTCGTAGCGTGACTTACCACGAGTGGCACGACGCCGCACTCGCGACAACGGGCATCCATCACGCGCTGAACGCTCGCGTCATGCGTGCCCTCGCCCAGCACAACCAGGCGTCCGGGCTTAATGACCGCAGCCTTCTCCCCCGCAATGGCCTCGAGCGTATCGCCCAAAATACGTGTGTGATCGAGCCCAATGCCCGTAATGGCAACGGCGACGGGATCGGTCGCGCTCGTGGCGTCCCAACGCCCGCCCATGCCAACCTCGAGCACGGCAACATCCACCGCGGCCTCGGCAAACACGACAAGTGCGGCAGCCGTCAGCAGGTCAAACGGTGTGATGGCATAGGCACGCTCCCCCGCCGCCACACGACGGGCATTCACGCGATGTCCCGCCTCAACAGCGGCGGAAACGCCACGGGCAAAGGCCTCATCGCTCACGACGCGCCCATCGACCTCCATGCGCTCGGGATAGCGCACCAGCTGCGGAGACGTATACAGTGCGGTCTTTAACCCCTCACCACGAAGGATGGCAGCCGAAAAACGCGTGGTCGAAGTCTTGCCATTGGTACCGGCAACCTGAATGCAATCGAAATACTCGTCCGGACGTCCCAGCTCATCGAGCATATCGACAACCGTCTCAAGCAGAGGCCCAGCATCCCCAGAAATCCGCCCCGTATCAGCAGCAAGCCCCACGGCCTCATCAAACGAAAGCAACTCAAACGAAAAAGGAACGACATACGACCCAGAACGCTTAGCCATAACCCAAAGTCCCCTCAACATAAAAAGAGGCCCGTAATAAACAACGAGCCCCTCCCATTCAAAATATCAGCCAAACACCGCTTTGCTGCGAGCTAAAGGCCACAACCAAGTGGCCCTAACCCACCAGCTGCAAACAACCACGTAACCGCACTAGGAGCGGCCCGACGCTTTGCTCGATACAAGTTCCGCACGCAAAGGACAGCACTTAATGTGCTGTCCGTCTTGCGCAGGACTGTCCGCAGTAGCGAGCAAAGCGTCGGGACGCGCCCCCGAGTAAACCTTACGAGAAGTCAGCAACCTGAGCAGTCAGCGCCGCCAGGATCTCCTTGAGCTCAGCTGCACGGTCCCTCTTCTTCTGGACCACCGCGGGCGCGGCCTTGGCCACAAAGCCCTCGTTGGCGAGCGTCTTCTCGCAGCCGGCGAGCTCCTTCTGAGCAGCGGCGATCTCCTTCTCCAGGCGCGCCTTCTCGGCCGAAAGATCGACCTTGCCCTCGAGCACCACAAAGACCTCGACGCCGCTATCGACCACGGCAATGCTCGCGGCCGGCTTCTCGACGTCGGTACCCATGACCAGCGAGGCGGTGGTATTGGCCAGCGGCTCGATGGTCGAGCGCAGGCTCTCGAGCTTCTCGATGTCCTCGGCACCGGCGCGCACGACCACGTCGAGCTCAGCCTTGGGGCTCAAGCGATAACGCGAACGCGTGGCGCGGGCGGCAGACACGACGGTACGGCACAGCTCAAATGCGCGCTCGGCGTCCTCGTCAACATACTTGGCGTAGTCGGCGGGCTCGGGCCACTTGGCGATCATGAGCGCCTCGGCGCGGTTCACGTTGCCCTCGGCGTCCAGATCGAGCACGCTCGCCGGCATGTTGTCCCAGATCTCCTCGGTAACGAACGGCATGAGCGGGTGCATCAGGCGAATGGAGGTGTCGAGCACAAAGATCAGGTTGCGCTGCGCCTGCAGACGACCCTCGCCCTTCAGGCGGGCCTTGGTGACCTCGACGTACCAGTCGCAGACCTCATTCCAGAAGAACTGCTGCACGCCGCGGGCCATGTCGCCAAAGGTGTAGTTCTCAATACCCTCGGTGACCATCTTGACTGCCTTGGCCAGACGGCTGAACATCCAGGCGTCTGCCGGCGTCTCCACGACGGGTTCGCCGGGCGTGTAGCCCTCCATGTTCATAAGCAGGAAGCGGCTGGCGTTCCAGATCTTGGTCACTAACGACTTGGCCTGCTCGGTGCGCGGGCTGTCGATGAGCTTCTTGGTCTTCTTGTCGATGTTCGCGTCGAACTTGACGTCCTGGTTGTTGGTGCACAGCGTAAGCAGGTTGAAGCGCATGGCGTCGGCGCCGTACATGCCAATGAGGTCCATGGGGTCTACGCCGTTGCCCTTGGACTTGGACATGCGGCTGCCGTCCTTGGCAAGGATCGTCGGGTAGATGACGACGTCCTTAAACGGCACCTCATCAAGGAAGTACAGCGAGCTCATGACCATGCGGGCGACCCACAGCGCGATGATGTCGCGTGCGGTGACCAGCGCCGTCGTGGGGTGATGGCCCTCGAGCAGCTCCGGCTTTTGCGGCCAGCCCTGCGTGGCAAAGGTCCACAGCTGCGAGCTGAACCAGGTATCCAGCACGTTCTCGTCCTGATGCACGTGATGGCCGCCGCACTTGGGGCACACGTCGGTGTCCTCGGTCAGGGCGTCCTCCCAGCCGCAGTCCTCGCAGTAGAACACGGGGATGCGGTGGCCCCACCACAGCTGGCGGCTGATGCACCAATCCTTGAGGTTCTCCATCCAAGTGGTGTAGGTCTGCGTCCAACGCGCGGGGTGGAAGGTGACCTTGCCGGAGTTGACGGCGTCGAGCGCCGGTCCCTTGAGTTTGTCGACGGCCACAAACCACTGCTCGGACAGCCACGGCTCCAGGGCGGAGTCGCAACGGTAGCAGTGCATGACGGAGTGGTCGAGCTCTTCGACGTGGTCGAGCAGGCCGTGCTCGTCGAACCACTTGACAACGGCCTCGCGGCACTCGTCGCGGTTCATGCCGGTAAACTCGCCATAGCCCTCGACGACCACCGCGTGCTCGTCGAAAATGTTGATCTGCGGCAGGTCGTGGGCCTGACCCATGGCGTAGTCGTTGGGGTCGTGAGCCGGGGTGACCTTAACGAAGCCGGAGCCAAAGTTGGCATCAACGTGCCAATCCTCAAAGATGGGGATCTCGCGGTTGACGATCGGCAGCATGACGGTCTTGCCCACGAAGGCGGCCTTCTCGGGATCCTTCGGGGAGACGGCGACGCCCGTGTCACCGAGCATGGTCTCGGGGCGCGTGGTGGCGACGACGATGTAGTCCTGGCCGTTGACCGGCTCGGTCAGCGGGTAGCGCAGGTGCCACAGGTGGCCCTTCTCGTCCTTGTACTCGGCCTCGTCGTCCGAGATGGCGGTGGTGCAGTTGGGGCACCAGTTGACGATGCGCTTGCCACGGTAGATCAGGCCGTCGTGGTACCAGTCGCAGAAGACCTTACGCACGGCCTGGGCGTAATCCTCGTCCATGGTGAAGCGCTCGTTGTCAAAGTCGACGGAGCAGCCCATGCGCTTGATTTGCCCGACGATGATGCCGCCGTACTCGTGGGTCCAGTCCCAGCAGGCGTCGACAAACTTATCGCGGCCAATCTCCAGGCGGCTGATGCCCTCGCTCTTGAGCTTCTTGTCGACCTTGGTCTGTGTGGCGATACCGGCGTGGTCGGTGCCCAGCACCCAGCGCGTGGACTTGCCGCGCATGCGGGCCATACGGATGATGGCGTCCTGGATGGAGTCGTCGGTGGCGTGACCCATGTGGAGCTTGCCGGTCACGTTGGGAGGCGGAATGGTGACGGTGCAGTCGCCCACGCCCTCACGGCGCTTGTAGTAGCCGCCGTCAAGCCACTTCTGCAGGATCGCCGGCTCGTTGGTCGACGGATCGTAGTTCTTGGGCATTTCTTCCATATATCTCTCCCTGTCCCATCGGGGAGGAATGTAGGCTCGCTAGGGTCTGCATTCCTCCCCTTAGGTATCGATTACTTCAGTCTGATATGACTTCGCTGAGGCTTAAACAAACACACAGAATAACACAGGTAGTTGGGGTTATTGCGTATATATAAAATAGCCTCCGACCGCGGATGGTCGGAGGCTATTTGCAAGCACGTTTTTGTCAGGTTTACCCGTAGATGCGTCGGGGCTGTTCTTCGCCCTTTACGGCAGCTTCGGTTACGATGACCTTGGCGACGCCCTCCTCGCTGGGGAGGTCGAACATCGTCTGCTGCAGCACGTCTTCGCAGATGGCGCGCAGGCCGCGGGCGCCGGTCTTGCGGGCAAGCGCCATGCGGGCGATCTCGTGCAGGGCCGCGTCCTCAAACTCAAGATCGACGTCCTCGAGCTGGAACATCTTACGGTACTGGCGCACCACGGCATTCTTTGGCTCGGTCAGGATCGACACCAGGTCGTCCTCGTCGAGCGCCTGCGTCTGGGTAACGACGGGCGTACGTCCCACGAACTCGGGGATCATGCCGAATGCATTGAGGTCCTGCGGGAGTACCTGGCGCAGCAGGTCGTTCTCGTCGACCGAGGTGGGGCCGGCGATCTCGGAGTTAAAGCCCACGCCCTTGTTGCCAACGCGATCGGCGATGATCTTATCCAGACCCACAAAGGCACCGCCGCAGATAAACAGGATGTTGGTCGTGTCGATCTGCAGCAGCTCCTGCTGGGGATGCTTGCGGCCGCCGGTGGGCGGAACGCTGGCCACCGTGCCCTCAAGAATCTTAAGCAGCGCCTGCTGAACACCCTCGCCCGAAACATCGCGGGTAATGGAGAGGTTCTCAGCCTTGCGGGCAATCTTGTCGATCTCGTCAACGTAGATGATGCCAACCTGTGCGCGCTCAATGTCGCCATCGGCAGCATTAATGAGCTTGAGTAGGATGTTCTCCACGTCCTCGCCCACATAGCCGGCCTCGGTGAGCGCGGTGGCATCGGCGATAGCAAACGGCACCTCAAGAATGCGCGCGAGCGTCTGGGCCAGCAGGGTCTTGCCGGTACCGGTGGGACCGAGCAGCAGGATGTTGGACTTGGCGAGCTCTACCTCGTCCATATCGTCATCGAACTGCGAGCCCATGTCGTCATCAAAGGCAGACACCGCAGCGCCGCCCTCAATCACGCGGCGATAGTGGTTGTACACGGCCACCGACATGGCGCGCTTGGCGTCCTCCTGACCCATAACATAGGCCGAAAGCTCGTCATAGATCTCGTGCGGCGTCGGCACGTGCGTGATGACCTGGCGATCGTCCTCGAGCTCAAAACCCTCGGTCTCGGGGTCCGTGGCGGGCTGGGATGCAGCCTGGCCGTGGTCGTTGAGGAAGCCCGGCAGCTTGCCGTTGCGGGCAGCATCCATAAAGTCCGAAGCCAGCGACTCCTCAAGGATCTCGGAACAGGCGGCGACGCACTCGTCACAGATAAAGATGTTGGTCGGGCCCTTTACGAGGCGACGGACCTGGCCCTGCTCTTTTCCGCAGAAGGAGCAGCGGATGGGATTGCCGTTCTCGTCAAAGTTGTCCTGCATGTTTCCTGCCATCCTAGGCATCCTTCGCGGCAAGATCGCGCGAGGTGACGATACGGTCGATCAGACCGTAGTCGAGGGCCTCGGCAGCCGTGAGGTAGTTGTCGCGCTCGGTATCGGCCTGGACCTTCTCGATGGGCTGGCCCGAGGCGTCGGACAGGATCTGGTTGAGCTCGCGACGGGTCTTCTTGATCTCCTCGGCAACGATCTCAATCTCGGTCTGCTGACCCTGGGCACCGCCGCTGGGCTGGTGAATCATGACCTTGGAGTGCGGCAGGCAGAAGCGCTTGCCCTTGGCGCCGGCCGAAAGCAGCACGGCAGCCATAGACGCGGCCATACCGACGCAGATGGTGGAGACCTGCGGCTTGATGAAGTTCATGGTGTCAAGAATCGCCAGGCCGGAGTAAACCTCGCCACCGGGCGAATTGATGTAGAGCGAGATATCCTTCTCGGCATCCTGGCTCTCAAGATGCAGCAGCTGGGCAACGACCAGGTTGGCGCTGACGGAGTTGATCTCCTCGCCCAAGAAGATGATGCGGTCGTTGAGCAGGCGCGAATAGATATCGTAGCTGCGCTCGCCGCGCGGCGTCTGCTCGATAACGTATGGCACGAGGGCGGAATCGAACTTAGCGATCATACGCATCTCCATTTCTCTTACGGACCAATAGTGGTTCTAGACAAACGTACGGTGCCCGCATGCTATGCATTGGCTGGCACCGTACGAAGCAACCGGATAACCGGCTTATAACTTTACCCCATCACGGGCACATACATGCGCTCGCGTGCAAGGTGGCGAGAATTACTCGGCGTCCTTGGCGGTCTCGTCGACCTCGGTCACCTTGGCGTTCTCGACCAGGTGATCGACGGCCTTGGAGCGACGGATGGACTCGCGGACGGCAGGCATGCGGCCATCGGCGATGAACTCGGCCTTGGAAGCCTCGACGTCCTTGACGCCGGCCTTCTCGAACTCGGCGTTGATGTCGTCCTCGGTGACCTCAATCTTGAGCTCACGGGCGAGGGCGTCCAGAGCCAGGGACTCACGGGCAACGTCGTTGGCCTGCTTATGCAGGTCGCCGATGAACTGCTCCATGGTCAGACCGGAAGCGGGCAGCCAGGTGTCCAGGGTCATGCCGCGGGCAGCGAGGTTGGACAGGAAGTTCTGGCCAAGCTCCTCAAAGACGGACTGCTCGTAGTCGGCATCCATCTCGTCGAGCTGCAGGCGCTCAGCGAGAGCGGAGACGCAACGGTTCTCCTTCTCGGCAGGGAGGCGGGAAGCCTTGTCCTGCTCGATCTCGATCTTGATGGCGTCGCGCATGGCGTCGATGCTGTCGAAGCCGAAGTCGGACTTGACAAGCTCGTCGGTGAGCTCGGGGGTGTTGCGGACCTTGATGCCCTTGACGGTGACCTCGACGGTGTGGGTCTCGGCCTCCTCGCCCTCCTCGACCTCGTCGGTCCAGGTGACGGTCTTGACGTCGTCAACGTTAGCGCCGATCAGGGCCTCGTTGAACTCCTTGGGGTTGCTGTCGCTACCGGCGATGAGCATGCGACCCTCGGCGGCAAAGTTGTCGGCGTTCTCGACGGCCTTGAGGTCGACGGTCACATAGTCGTCAGCCTCGACGGCGCGACCCTCGACGTCCTCGAAGGTGGCACGGTAGTTGAGGAGCATCTCGACCTGGTTGTTGATCTCGGACTCGGTGACCTCCGCAGGGGGCATCTCGATCTCGACGGCGTCGAAGGAAGAGAGCTCGGCAGCAGGACGCAGGGAGAACTCGACGGTGTAGGTGTAGTCCTCGTGATCCTTGGCGAGGTCGAGCTCCTTGTAGTCACCGTTCTTGGTGGGGACGATGTCCAGCTCGTTGAGGACGGCGGGCTCGTTGGCGGCGATCAGGTCGTTAGTGGCCTGAGCGAGGGTAGCCTCGGCGCCAAGAGCGGAATCGATGACCGGACGGGGAGCCTTGCCGGCGCGGAAGCCCGGGAAGCGGTACTTCTTGGCGGTGTCCTTGTAGGCCTTCTTGATCGCGGCGTCGACGTCGGCGGCCGGGATGGTGACCGTAGCGGTGAGCTTGGCGTCCTTGACGTCAGAAGCGGTGATGTTCAACACGTTCCTCCTCATACTGCCCAGCTTATCTGAGGTGCTGGTACCTTTATGCAACAAAGAGTCGCGACGGCCGAAGCCGACGCAGATGCGTTGGTGCGGGCGAAAGGACTCGAACCTTCACGGGAATCCCACCAGAACCTAAATCTGGCGCGTCTACCAATTCCGCCACGCCCGCATGAGCGCACAGATTAGGAATGATAGCAGATACGAGCGGCAAGCGCACGCACACCTTTTACAGGCTCACGACCTCACCACGAGTGCAAAAGGCGGGGCGAGTTGTCCCGTCCCGCCAACTACGACTTGTTCGCTGACCCGCTACTCCCCCAGCAGAGCCTTCTCCGGTGTGATGGGCAGCGAGCGCACCTGGTGGCCGGTGGCGTGTGCCACGGCCGAGGCAACGGCGGCGAGCGGCGTGTTGATGACGACCTCGCCGATCGACTTGGCGCCAAACGGGCCCGTCGGCTCGTAGCTCGGCTCAAAGGCCACGCGAATGCTGCCGATATCCAGGCGCGTGGGCAGCTTGTAGCTCATAAAGTTGCCGGTGCGCAGACGGCCGCGATCGTCATGCTCAACAATCTCGTAGAGCGCGTGGCCGATACCCTGGGCAATGCCGCCCTCGGCCTGGACGCGCGCGAGCGCCTCGTTGATCACGGTACCGCAGTCGACGGCAGCCGCGTAGTCCACAACAGTCACCTTGCCGGTGGCCTTGTCGACCTCGACCTCGGCAATGCCGGCCATAAACGGCGGAGGCGAAACGGGCAGGCAGGCAGAGGCGTGCGAAGTCAGCGCGTCGCCACCCTCGATGTTCTTGACGCACAGGTTGGCAAAGTCGCGCAGCGTGAGGTAGCAGTTCTGCTCGCGCGCAGCACGCTCGTCGGACAGGCGCACGTACTGGCCGTCGAAGACCACGTCGACGACGTCAACGTCCCACATCTGGGCCGCCTTGGCGCAAATCTTCTCGCGCAGCTCGGTCGCGGCGTTCTTGGCGGCAAGGCCCGTCACGTAGGTACCGGAGCTCGCGTACGAGCCGGCGTCGAAGGGCGATACATCGGTATCCACGCCACGAACCACAATGAGAGAGCTCTCCACACCCAGCTCCTCGGCGGCAATCTGCGCCAGGATCGTGTCGACGCCCATGCCGTTGTCTGTGGCGCCGGTGCCGATGGTAATGAAGCCGTCCTCTTCCAGGCGCATGTCAATGCCGGCGATGTCGACATTGGAGATGCCCGAGCCTTGCATAGTGAGAGCGCAGCCCAGGGCGCGTACGCGATCGCCCAGGTCGACGGCCAGCGGCTTGTCGCGCCAGCCGATCATGTCCATCGCGCGCAGCAGGCAGCGGTCGAGCGCGCACGCGTTGAGCTTCTCGTTGTAGTACTGCGGCATGATCTCGCCTTCGCGCACGATGTTCTTAAGGCGCAGATCGGCGGGGTCCATGTGCAGCATGTCGGCGAGCTCGTTGACGGCGCTCTCCACGGCAAACTGGCCCTGGGTGGCACCGTAGCCACGATACGCGCCGCCGCGGTTGGTATTGGTGTAGACGGCGTCCCAGCTAAAGCGGCTCGCCCTCACATGGTTGTAAATCGGCAGGCTCTTGTGGCCCGAAAGCCCGATCGTCGTGGTGGCATGCTCACCATAGGCGCCGGCGTTGGACAGCGTATGCAGGTCGATGGCCGTGATGGTGCCGTCGTTCATGGCGCCCAGCTTAACGGTCATCTGCATCTGGTGGCGCGAGTTGCCTGCAGTGATGGTCTCCTCGCGCGTGTAGCAGCAGTAGCTCGGACGGCCGGTCTGCTGGGTCACGAACGCAACGAAGATCTCGCAGCAGCCCGTCTGCTTGGAGCCAAAGCCGCCGCCGATGCGCGGTTTAATGACCTGCACCTGCGACTGCGGAATGTCGAGCGACTGCGCGACCATGCGGCGCACGTGGAAGGGCACCTGCGTGGAGGTGGTCACCGAGATGCGGCCGAACGCGTCGGTCGTCGCGAAGGCACGGAAGGTCTCCATGGGCGCAGTCTGCGTGGCCTGGCTAGTGTAGGTGCGGGTGAAGACGATGTCGCTCTGGGCAAACGCCTCGTCAAGGTCGCCATAATCGCTGGTACCGCTGCACACCAGGTTGCGAGCAACGTCGCCGCCCTGCGGGAACATAAAGGTCACGTCGCCCTCGGGGTGAACCACGATGTCGTTATCGAGTGCCTGGGTAAAGTCGAGCAAGGGCTCGAGCACCTCATAGTCGACCTTGATGAGCTTGAGCGCCTTGTCGGCGGCCTCCTCGGTCTCGGCAGCGACGATCGCCACCTCTTCGTTTTGGTAACGGACGAGGTTCTCGAGAATCAGGCGGTCGTAGGGACTCGGCTGCGGATAGCTCTGGCCGGCGATGGTAAAGCGGCGCTTGGGCACATCCTCGTAGGTGTAAACGCCCACCACGCCGGGCACCTTCAGGGCGCGCGACGTATCGATGGAGCGGATCTTGGCGCGCGCATACGGGCTGCGCTTGAGCTTAACGATGAGCGCACCGGCGGGCACCATATCGCCCGTGTAGACGGGACGGCCCTCAAGCAGGGCCTTCGAGTCCTTCTTGGGCTGCTTGTGGGTAATCTGCTTGTAGGAGACGCCGTCAGAGCTGGTGTCGTTGACCGGCAGCTCGGGCATCTCGAAGCCCACCTGCACGCCGGACTCGTTAAGGAAGCGGACGATGGCGCGCAGCTGGCTCTCGTAGCCGCTGCAGCGGCAGAGGTTGCCGGCGAGCTGGCGCGAGAGTTCCTCGCGCGTAGCGACGAGGCTCGGGTCCTCCTTGGCGGCGCGGGCGAGCGCCAGCACGTTCATGATGAGGCCGGGGGCGCAAAAACCGCACTGCTCAGCGCCTTCGGCAGCCATCGCGCGGGCGAGTGCCTCGGATTCGGCCTTAAGGCCCTCAAGCGTGGTGATGGTGTGGCCCTCTACACGGGCGGCGGGAACCGAGCAGCTCAGCACCGGGTCGCCGTCGAGCCACACCGTGCACAGACCGCAGTTGGTGGTCTCGCAGGCGCAGCGCACCGACGCGCAGCCCTGCTCACGCAAAAGCGAAAAGAGCATGGTGTCGGGGGCAATCTGAACCTTGACCTTGCGGCCGTTGAGCGTAAAGGAAAGATCGATGAGTTTGGCAGCCATTAGCGCACCTCGCTAGAATCGACGCCGGGCACGCGGCGGCAGGAATACTCGTCCGTGGCAAACTTAGGAATCTGCACGCCCTCGAGCTCGCGGGCAAGCGCGGCCGAAAGCTCGATGCCAGCGGCGCGGCGCACGGCCTGGACGGCAAGCGGTGCCGAGATGCGACGGCGGTACTCGGCCGAGCCCCACAGGTTGGTGCCGTAGCTCAGCGCGCGCACGGACGCGGCCAGGGCGCGCAGCTCGTCCTCGGAGGGCTGCTCGCTGGTGAGGCCACACGCCACGCCCTGCAGCAGGGTCGCGCGCAGCGGGCGGGCGCCCACGGTGACGTGCCAAGTGTTGTTCCACCAGGCGGCGGTGACGTTTAAGGAGGGGAAGTCGGTCGCGGCCTTGCGCACGGCCTCGTAGCTCGCGCGGTAGTCGTGCTTAACGACCACGACGTGCTCGATCACGTCGCGCACATAGCCCATGTTCACAAACTCGGCGAGCGGCACGCGGCCGGCGCCCGTCAGCTCAACATAGGAATCGAGCGCGAGGAAGGCGGAAAGCACGTCCGAAAAACCAAAGCGGCCGTAGATGCTGCCACCCACCGTGGCGGTATTGCGAAGCTGCACGCCCACGATGTCGTGAACGGCAAACTCAAATACGTTGTTGACGAGCGCGTTGAGCTCGGCATGGCGCTCGAGCTGGCGCAGGGTGCACATGGCACCGATGCGAAACTCGGTCTCGGTCTCCTCGATCTGATCGAGTCCGCAGGCCGAAAGGTCAATCGCCGTCGCCACGCGACGTGAACCAAGGCGCATCCAGATGTCGCCGCCCACAATCTTGTTGTTGCGGTTTTTCTGCAAGAGCTCATAGGCTTCGGCCGCGTTTCCAACACGGACGTAGGTACCGAACTTGAGCACGTTCTCCCCCATCTCTTCACTTGTCCAGTACCTCTTAGTGTACCAAACGAGGGCGCACGACCCTCACCACCATAGAAAAAGGCTCCCGGCCGATATGGTCGGGAGCCTTAGCGCATCAGCGGGTGCTGTACGGAGCTATGTCAAGCTGGATTTAGCAGACGCCCTGGGCGAGCATGGCGTCGGCGACCTTCAGGAAGCCGGCGATGTTGGCGCCCATGACGAAGTTGCCCTCCTGGCCATACTCCTTGGCGGTGTCGTCCACGTTGTGGAACATGCCGCGCATGAGCTGCTCGAGCTTGCCGTCGACCTCCTCGAAGGTCCAGGACAGGTGCTCGGCGTTCTGGCTCATCTCCAGGCCGGACACGAGCACGCCACCGGCGTTGGCAGCCTTGCCGGGCATAAAGGCGACACCGTTCTCCTGGAAGTGGGTCGTGGCCTCGATGGTCGTGGGCATGTTCGCGCCCTCGCCGACCACCTTGCAGCCGTTGGCGACGAGTGCCTGGGCATCCTCGAGCAGCAGCGTGTTCTCGCGAGCGCAGGGCAGCGCGATGTCGCAGGGAAGCTGCCACACGCCGCGGCCGTCGCCCTCGTGCCACGTGGCATTAGGCTTCTCGTCGACGTACATAGCGAGCGTGACGCCCTTGTCGTGGCCGGAGCGCTTCTTGTTGTAGACATGCTCGAGCACGGTGTAGTCGATGCCGTCGGGATCCTCGACCCAGCCGTGAGTATCGGAGCAGGCGAGCACCTTGCCGCCGAGCTGGGAGACCTTCTGGACGGCGTAGATGGCGACGTTGCCGGAGCCGTGAACGACGACGTTCTTGCCCTCGAAGGAGTCGCCGCGGCTCTTGAGGTACTCGTCCACAAAGTAGACCAGACCGTAGCCGGTGGCCTCGGTACGGGCGAGCGAGCCGCCAAAGGAGAGGCCCTTGCCGGTGAGGACGCCAGTCCACTCGTTGGTCAGGCGCTTATACTGACCGAACAGGTAGGCAACCTCGCGGCCGCCAACGCCCAGGTCGCCGGCGGGAACGTCGGTGTTGGGGCCGATGTGACGATAGAGCTCGGTCATGAAGGACTGGCAGAAGTGCATGATCTCGTTGTTGGACTTGCCCTTGGGGTCAAAGTCGGAGCCGCCCTTGCCGCCGCCCATGGGCAGGGTGGTCAGGCTGTTCTTGAAGGTCT
>UQWQ01000036.1 GCA_900544755.1 uncultured Collinsella sp.
TACCAGAGCCGGACTCACCGACGACACCCAGGGTCTCACCGCGATCGAGCGTGTAGGACACGCCATCGACAGCGCGAACAACGCCATCCTCGGTGTGGAAATACATCTTAAGGTCATCGACCTCGAGCAGATGCTGGCCCTCGGGAACCGGCTGGTCCTTCAGGTCCACATAGTTCTTGTTCTTCTTCATCCTTATGCGTCCTTCATCTTGACGTCGAGGGCGTCGCGCAGACCGTCACCCAGCAGGGTGAAGGCGAGCACCGTCGAGAGAATTGCCAAACCGGGCATGATCATCATCCAGGGAGCAGTCAGAAGATACTGCTGACCGTCCTGAATCATGGAGCCCCACGAAGGCGTAGGCGGAATAACGCCCATGCCGAGGAAGGACAGAGCGGACTCGGTCAGAATGGCGCCACCGATGTTCATGGTCGCGTAGACCACGATGGAAGCAACGGAGTTCGGGAAAATATGGCGCATTACGATGCGGGCATCGGATGCACCCATGGCGCGAGCGGCGTCAACATAGTCGTTCTCTTTGACCGTTAGGATCGCAGATCGGAAGACACGGGCAATCGAGGGCCAGCCGAGAATACCGATGGCGATGAAGACATTCTGAAGACCACGACCGATAACGGCAATCATGGCAACAACGAACAGCACGTACGGGAACGCCAGGAAGATGTCCGCACAGCGCATGATGATCGTATCCCAGATGCCGCCATAGAAACCGGCCAGGGCGCCCATGACCAGACCGATCACCGTAGAGATGGCGGTGGCCATAATACCGACGGAAAGCGAAACGCGTGCACCGTAGATAACACGGACGAGAATGTCACGACCAAGAGAGTCGGTGCCAAACGGGTGCTCGGCACACGGAGCCAGCAGCGAAGTCTCGGCCATGGTGGTCGAGTCAGAAGCCGTAGGAGAGCCGAGCCAGGGCTTAGCCCACAGATCGGCGGTCAGGGCGACCACAACAACGATGATGATCCAGCAGACACCGATAACGGCGAGCTTGTTCTTACGAAGACGCTTAAAAGCGTCGCCCCACAGCGTGCGGGACTTGGCGGGAGCAGATGCGGCCTTGGTGGCGGTAGCCTGCTCCTGAGACTGAGAATCAGTTTCCTGCATGAGACGTACCTCCCTTAGGCCTTATCCGACGGACCGCCAAGGCGGATGCGCGGGTCGAGGAATGCATAGCTAATGTCGACGAGCAGGTTGATCACCATAACGACGACAACAATGAGCGTAACGCCGCCCATAACGATGGGCCAGTCGCGCATGCTAATGGCGCGGTAGACCTCGAAGCCGATGCCGGGCCAGTTAAAGACCGTCTCGGTCAGGATGGCGCCCGAAAGCATGCCGCCGAAGTCGACACCAATATAGGTAACGACGGGGATGAGTGCATTCTTAAGCGCATGCTTGATAATGATCGCGCGATTGGAGAGACCCTTGGCCTTTGCCGTACGGATGTAATCCTGGTTCATGACGTCAAGCAGCTGCGAGCGCATAATGCGGGCGGCATAAGCGGTCGAAACCGAAGCCAGCGTAATGGTCGGAAGCACATAGTGCATCCAATCCTGATACTGAGAGCTGGAACCGCCGGCACCCGAGATCGGCATGGAGAATGCACCGCCCGTGGCGTCCTTGAGAATGACGCCAAAGAACAGCTGCAGCAACATACCGAGCCAGAAGGCCGGGACGGCAACGAGAATCGACGTGGTGAGCGTTACCAAAATATCCCAGAAGGAATAACGCTTGACCGCCGAAATGATACCCGCACCGATACCCATGATTGCCTCGAGCACGATAGCGCACGCGGCAAGTTTGACCGTATACGGATACTTCTGGGCAAAGATTTCCGTAACCGGCAGCTTGCGCTGGTACGAATTGCCCAGATCGCCATGAAGCAGGCCGTTCATGTAATACAAGTAACGGTCCACGAGCGACGTTTGAACGGGGTCGCCGTTCTCGTCAAGGATCGCGTTGCCGTCCTCGTCCGTCTGGACCAGGTGATAGCGAACGCGAAGCTGAAGCTCTACCTCGGGGGACAGAGCCTTGTCTCCACCGATCAGCTTGATCGGATCTCCCGGCACGATATTCTGGAGGGCGAACAGAATCAGCGTAACGCCCAAAAACACCGGGATGAACTGAAGCACACGTTTAACGATGTACTTACCCATACCACTCCCCTATCTAGGGATTAACCTAAATGGGATGCCGATCGCCAGACCGGCATCCCAAAATTACCATCAGCCAGTTTACCCCAGGTTAGGGAGAACTGTATGTTTCCCATGAGGTCTACGTAAATACTTGACCCTCACGGAAGCTGCAAAACCCTTAGGCGAGCTCGGCGGTACCCAGATCGGCGTGCTTCTGCGGATCAACATAGAGATGCTTGACGCGGTCAGAGCCAGCGATGGTGTGCGTGTAGAACATCACCGGGATAACCGGGCAGTCAGCGGCGACCATGGCGTCGGCCTCCCGCATCTTGGCGATGCGCTCCTCGTCATCAACCGTGGTGCGGGC
This sequence comes from uncultured Collinsella sp., assembly GCA_900544755.1. Taxonomy (GTDB): domain Bacteria; phylum Actinomycetota; class Coriobacteriia; order Coriobacteriales; family Coriobacteriaceae; genus Collinsella. Next base: position 2,527 of record UQWQ01000036.1, read on the forward strand.
CTCGTCGACCTTGGCATCGAACTCGGGGTTGCTGTAACCGGAGCGGTTGTCGCCACCGAGGGAGTCGGAGTGGAACAGCGGGTACAGGAAGTTGTCCATGATCGGGTAATCGGCGATCCAGCCCAGACGGCCGAACTGATAGTTGAAGTTCTGATACTGCTCGAGCAGGGCAGACCACTCAGGGGTATCGGAGACAGCGGTAACGCCAACCTTGGCGAGGTCGCCGATGATGGACTCCATGATCTCCTTGTGACCACCGTCCTGGTTGTAGGAAAGGGTCACATTAATGCCACGATCGCCGTTAGCGCCAGCGGGAGCGACCTTGTCGAGGTACTCGTTAGCCTTGTCGACGTCATAGGCGCAGAACTCCCATGCGCCCTCCTTGTAGCCGGCGATTCCCGGAGGAACGATGCCGTCAGCGGGGGTACGGGTACCCTTGAAGATGGTCTTGCAGATGGCCTCACGGTTGATGGCCAGGGAGATGCCCCTGCGCAGGTCGGCGTTATTGAACGGCTCGGCCGTGGTGTTGCAGGTCAGATAGTACGTGGAAGGCTCGGCACCGAGCAGCATATGCTCGCCGTCACCCATGGTGTAGCCGTCCTTGGACTCGCCACGATCCTTCTTTGCGGCGTCGATCTGAGCAACGGGAACGTCGCAGACATCGAGGTTACCGGCCTGGAACTCCTTGTAAGCGGTCTCCATGTCCTTGATGACCTGGAAGTGGATGGCGTCGATCTTGGCCTTGTCGCCATAGTAATCGTCAAACTTCTTGAGGTTGATCTCCTGACCATCCTCCCACTTGCCGTCCATCATGAACGGGCCGTTACCGACCGGGGCAAGGTAGAAGCTCTTGACATCGGACTCGGCGCACTCGGGAACCGGGGACAGAGCCGGGTGAGAGGCGACGAAGGGGAAGTCGGCGTAAGCGGAAGACAGCTTGACGACGAGGGTCTCATCGTCGGGGCAAGTAACACCGCTGAGCTCGGTAGCGTTGCCGGCAAGCAGATCGTCATAGCCCTCGACCATGGAAAGGTGGTAGGAGACCTCGGAAGGACCATACTCGGTAGCGATGGCCGACTTGGTGTTGACCAGGCGCTCCCAACCGAGCTTGAAGGACTTGGAAGTAACGTCGTCACCGTTGTGGAACTTGGCCTTCTTGATCTTGAAGGTGAACTCGGTGGCGTCGTCGTTAGCCTCAAAGGACTCGCAAGCCAGCGGAACGATCTCGCCCTTCTCGGGGTCGTACTCCGTCAGAGCGTCGAAGAGCTGGTACTCGACCTGAGTGCCCTGATCCTCCTGGACGTTGTAGGGGTCGATGCAGACCGGGTTGTTGATGTAGAAGTTCAGCGTCGAACCGGAGTCAGATCCGGAAGCGTCGCCGCCCTTCTTGCCGCACGCGGCAAGAAAAGCCATGGAGCTCGCAGCGAGGGTGCCGCCAACAAAGGCGCGACGACCCATAACGGGCTGGTGGAACATAGAATCAGCCATGCCCTCCTTATGAGATAGGACAAAGTGAATTCGGCCGGGCAACGTCGAGACAGCCCATTCGAACCATTCAAACGCGGTCCGCCGTTATGGCTGGTTATGCAGTGCGGACCAACGTTTCGCAATACAGTAGCGCATTTTATGCACAATATGGCGCTAATTCCGGTTAACGGTCGAGAATTTCTTTAGTTAGGCGAAGTATGTGGGGATATTTTGACTCTATTACAAGTCTGTAAACAAAAAGGGCCCCGCACATGCGGGACCCTTTACAAACGTATATACGCCGATGCTTAGTAGCCGACGATGCCCTGCGGGAAGAAGAACATGCACAGAACGACACACACAGCAAAAACGACGGCCATAATTACCGTCAGGCGATCGAGGTTCTGCTCCATGACGCCCGTGGCAGAGCTGGAGTTATACAGCGAGCTAGCGATCATATCCGAAACGCCGGTACCCTTACCGGAGTGCATCAGGACGAGAATCGTCAGCGCCACGGCAGAGATAGCCCAAACGACAAACAGAAGAATCTGGAACGGACCCATAGATAAGCTCCTTAATAGAACAATTTAAACTCCAGTACTGTACCACAATCCCCCGCTCTCCCCTACCTGCCACTCGGGGACGGGGTAGAAATGGCAGAAATAGCTCTTGATTTTCATCTATTAAAGTGATTTGACAGCATTTTGAACGACATAGCGTCCAAGCCCCGTAAGACGAACAATCTGTCGCTCACTAAAGCCAGCCTCATACAGCCTGCGAACAGCCTCGGCACGTTCAAATGGACCGGGAAGCCCTATAACATTATGGGGATCCATGCCGTTCAGAACTCCCCTAGCCTTGCGCTCCTGCTCAAATACCGTCATCGAACGACCAGTATTCAATACATAGGTATCCTTGCGGCCCGATTTGCTAAAGGATTCAAAATTTCCCTGTCCACCGATTAGACTAAATAGGATGCTTCGGTCCAGATGGCCGCCTTCACCAAGATAGGCTTGATAGCTGCTCCATTGGTAGCATTCCGGACGGCAACCAAGCTCAATCGGATTATCGTGAATATAGCGAATTGCTTGCATAAAATAGTCGTTAGACTCGATTGGCTTACTTTTATAGCGATCCTGAAATACAGGGCCACAGTGTCCGGTCACCCTGTTGAAAAACTGACCATAGAGGGTTCCTATGTAATGGACAATCTCCCACATATGGTCCTCGTGATCAGAAAGCAGCATATGCACGTGATTGTCCATGAGGCACCAGGCGCACAGAGATGCCTTGTACCGCGTGCATGCTTCGCCAGCTACGGACAAGAAAAACCTGCGCTGATAATCCTCTTCGAATAGATACTGCTTGCCACAGCCTCTCATCATCACGTGGTAATAGCCGTAGGGGGACTTAACTCTGGCCTGCCTTGTCATTGCTGGACCTCACAATCCACAAGCATAGTTTGCATCAAACTCTACCCAGATAGGCATTAATACAAGGTTGGCAACGAAAGAAAACTAGCCAGCGGCAAGCCATCACAGGCAAACGGAAAGTCAAGCTTTAGAGGAAAACTATTTCTGCCATTTCTACCCCGTCCCCAAATGGCAGAAAAAGGGGGTTGCCCGATTGTGGACAACCCCCTTATAAGAAAACGGTATTTGTTTTCTATTAGGCCTCGGTGGCGAGCACGCGACCCGTCATCTCGGCGGAAGGCTCAATACCAGCCATGGTGAGCATGGTCGGAGCGATATCGGAAAGACGGCCGTCCTCGATACCGGTGAGCTGCGCCTTCTCATCAACGATGATGAACGGCACACGGTTGGTGGTGTGAGCCGTGAACGGATGCTTGGAACCGTCGGAAGCAACGTCAAACATGTGATCGGCGTTGCCGTGGTCGGCGGTAATCAGCGCAAAGCCGCCCTTGGCGAGAATCGCCGGGACAACCTTGGACAGAGCATCGTCAACAGCCTCGACGGCCTTAACGGCGGCGTCGAAGACACCGGTGTGACCAACCATGTCGCAATTTGCGAAGTTCACGATGTAGAAATCAGCGCGATCCTCGTTGATAGCGGCGACAAGCTTCTCGGTAACCTCGGGAGCGCTCATCTCGGGCTGCAGATCGTAGGTAGCGACCTTGGGGGAAGCGACGAGCACGCGCTCCTCGCCCTCCTTGGGCTCCTCGATGCCGCCGTTGAGGAAGAACGTCACGTGAGCGTACTTCTCGGTCTCGGCGGTGTGCAGCTGCTTCAGGCCATTGGCGGCGATAACGTCGGCCAGGACGTTCTCGGGGAACGTCTTGGGGAAGGCGACCTCGACGTCAAACGTCGGATCGTACTCGGTCATCGTCACAAAGTGCGAGAGCTTAATCTGCTCGCGCTCAAAGCCATCGAACTCCTTGTCCGTGAACACGCGGGTCATCTGACGAGCGCGGTCGGGACGGAAGTTGAAGAAGATGGCCGCGTCGCCCTCGTGGATGCCCTCGTTGTGGGCCGCGAAAGGCTCGACGAACTCGTCGCCGCGCGGATCCTTCTCGTAGTAGGCCTTGATACCGGCAACGGGGTCGGTATCGGCATCGGACGCGTTGACCATGACGTCGTAGGCGCGCTGGATGCGCTCCCAACGGTTGTCGCGGTCCATGGCCCAATAGCGGCCCGAAACGGTGGCAACGCGAGCGTCGCAACCGGTCTCCTCGGAGATCTTAGCCAGGAAAGCGCAGAACTCGCTCATGTAGCCGGCACCGGACTGCGGGTCGACGTCGCGGCCATCCATGAAGGCGTGGACGCGAACGGTCTTGACGCCATGCTGGGCAGCCATCTTGACCAGAGCCTCGACGTGGTTCATGTGAGAATGAACACCGCCAGGGCTCATAAGGCCCATGAGGTGCAGGGTCTTGCCTTCGGCCTTGACGTCGTCCATAGCTTTGACGAAAACCTCGTTCTTGGCGATGGAGCCGTCCTTGATGGCGTTGTTGATGCGCGAAAGCTCCTGGAACACGATGCGGCCGGCACCGATGTTGAGGTGGCCTACCTCGGAGTTGCCCATCTGACCGTCGGGAAGGCCCACGTCCTCGCCCGAAGCACCGAGCGTGGTGTGAGGATACTTCTCGTACAGGCTATCAAGGAAGGGCGTCTTGGCAGCGGCGACGGCGTTCTCGCCATCGGCCGGAGCAAGGCCGCAGCCATCCATGATGATCAGGAGTGCAGGAAGATGACGCTGTGCCATATGTCCTACTCGCCTGCCTTAACGACCATAGAGGCGAAGTCGGCAGCCTTGAGCGAAGCGCCGCCCACGAGGGCGCCGTCAACGTCGGGCTTGGCGACGAGCTCGGCGATGTTGCCGGGCTTCGCGGAACCGCCGTAGAGAACGCGGATGCCGTTGGCGAGCTCCTCGCCGAACATCTCCTTGAGGGTCTCACGGATAGCGCCGCAGACCTCCTGAGCGTCCTCGGCGGTAGCGGTCTTGCCGGTGCCGATAGCCCAGATGGGCTCGTAGGCGACAACGACCTGCTTGGGGCAAGTGATCTCGAGACCCTCGAGACCAGCCTTGACCTGGTTCACGACGTGCTCGACATAGGTGCCAGCCTCGCGGACCTCGAGGGACTCGCCGCAGCAGAAGACGGGAACAAGACCGGCGGCAACGAGGGCCTTGGCCTTCTTGTTCTGGTCCTCGTCGGTCTCGTGGAAGTAGTCGCGACGCTCGGAGTGACCGATGATGCAGTAGGTGCAGCCAGCAGACTTGAGCATGTCGCAAGAGGACTCACCGGTGAAGGCACCCTTGGCCTCCCAGTACACGTTCTGTGCACCGAGGGCGATGGGGGCAGCCTGAATGCGGTCATGAACCGTGGTGATGTCGATGGTCGGAGGGCACACGAGCACCTCGACGCCGGCCGGAACCTCGGGCAGAGCCTGAGCCAGCTCGTCGGCGAGCTTGGCGGCCTCGGCGACGTCGTTGTTCATCTTCCAGTTACCAGCGATAAGAAGGGTGCGATTAGGCATCGAGAAGCGCCTCCACTCCGGGCAGGGCCTTACCCTCGACGAGCTCCATGGAAGCGCCACCACCGGTGGAGATCCAGCTCATCTTGTCGGCCAGGTTGAACTTGTTGACAGCTGCGACAGAGTCGCCACCGCCGATGATCGAGGTGCAGTCGGCCTCGGCAACAGCCTCGGCGATAGCCTGGGTGCCGTGAGCGAAGTTATCGAACTCGAAGACGCCCATGGGGCCATTCCAGAACACGGTCTTGGCGCCCTTGACAGCCTCGGCGTAGAGCTCCTCGGTCTTGGGGCCGATGTCCATGCCCTCACGATCGTCGGGGATAGCGTCGGAAGCGACAACCTCGGGGACAGCGTCCTCGCCAAAGTGATCGGCAACGCGGTTGTCGATGGGAAGCAGGATCTTAACGCCCTTCTCCTCGGCCTTCTTGAGCATCTCGCCAGCGCGCTCGACCCAGTCCTCTTCCTTGAGGGACTGACCGACGGTCAAGCCCTGAGCCAGGAAGAAGGTGTAGGCCATGCCGCCACCGATGATCAGGGTGTCAGCGGAGTCGATGAGGTGATCGAGAACGCCGATCTTGGAGGAAACCTTGGAACCGCCGACGATAGCGACGAAGGGACGCTCGGGCTCGGCGAAGATGCCGGTCAGCGTGTCGACCTCCTTCTCGAGCAGGAAGCCGGCGACGGCAGGCAGGTAAGCGGCGGGGCCCACGACGGAACCCTGGGCGCGGTGAGCGGTGCCGAAGGCATCGAGAACGAAGACGTCACCATAGGAAGCAAGCTTCTTGGCGATCTCGGGATCGTTCTTCTTCTCACGCTTATCGAAGCGGACGTTCTCGAGAACGAGAACCTTGCCCGGCTCGACGGCAGCGACAGCCTCGGCAGCCTTCTCGCCATAGGTGTCGGCGACGAAGGCGACGTCGAGACCAGAGAGCTCGGCGAGCTTCTTGGCGACGGGCTCGAGGGACAGCTCGGGCTGGAAGCCGGTGCCATCGGGACGGCCGAGGTGGCTCATGAGGATGACGCGAGCGTTGTGCTCAACGAGATAGTTGATGGTGGGCAGGGCAGCCTTGATACGGGTGGTGTCGCCAACGACGCCATCCTTGATAGGCACGTTGAAGTCAACGCGGACGAGAACGCGCTTGCCGTCGACATCGATGTCGCGGACGGTCTTCTTGGTAAAGGCCATGTTTGCTTCTACCTTTCGTACGTGTCTGCCTCCCATTACGGCAGACGATTTCCTATAAAAAGGGCGCGACCCTAGGGTGTAAGCCCTATAAGGCCGCGCCCTTCTTTAGACGCTCAACGAGCTATTCGCTAAAAGCTAAATTAAGCAACGAACTTCTCGAAGTACTTGATGGTGCGGACCATCTGAGAGGTGTAAGAGTTCTCGTTGTCGTACCAAGAGGTGACCTGAACGAGAGTCTGGCCGTTGCCGAGGTCAGAGCACATGGTCTGAGTGGCGTCGAAGATGGAGCCATGGGTCTCGCCGATGATGTCGGTGGAGACGATGTCGTCCTCGTTGTAACCGAAGGTCTCGGAGATGGTGGCAGCGTAGGCCTTCATAGCGGCGTTGACCTCGTCGACGGTGACCTTCTTGTCAACGACAGCGTAGAGGTTGGTGATGGAGCCGGTCGGCGTCGGGACGCGCTGGGCGGCACCGATGAGCTTACCGTTGAGCTCGGGGAGAACCAGGCCGATAGCCTTAGCAGCACCGGTGGTGTTGGGGACGATGTTGACGGCGCAGGCGCGGCTACGACGCTTGTTGCCCTTGCGCTGCGGGCCGTCGAGCGGCATCTGGTCGCCGGTCCAGGCGTGAATGGTGGTCATAATGCCGGACACGATGGGAGCGAAGTCGTTCAGACCCTTGGCCATCGGGGCGAGGCAGTTGGTGGTGCAGGAAGCAGCGGAGATGATGTTGTCCTCAGCGGTCAGCGTCTCGTGGTTGACGTTGTACACGATGGTGGGCAGATCGCTGCCAGCCGGAGCGGAGATGACGACCTTCTTGGCGCCAGCGTTGATGTGGGCCTGAGCCTTAGCCTTGCTGGTGTAGAAGCCGGTGCACTCGAGAACGACGTCGACGTCGAGGTCGCCCCAAGGCAGGTTGTTGGCGTCGGCCTCCTTGTAGATCTTGATCTCCTTGCCGTCAACGGTGATGGAATCCTCGCCAGCAACGACCTCGTGATCGCGAGCGTAGTTGCCCTGCGTGGAGTCGTACTTCAGCAGGTAAGCGAGCATATCGGGAGAGGTGAGGTCGTTGATAGCGACGATCTCGGAGCCCTCATGACCGAACATCTGACGGAAAGCCAGACGACCGATGCGACCGAAGCCGTTAATAGCAACCTTTACTGCCATTGTGTCTCCTTTCGTAAGGCCCCCGCGAGCTACAGCGCCCGCCGTTGAGGCCCACAAACTAACCACTCGCCTAATATACCTTTTTTTTGACTTGAATTTCACGAGAATGCTCGAAATTGAAAATCAAATTTACGTTAAAACGTTTTAAAGAGTAAAACAGCAGTTCAATCCCTATATAAGCAGTTTCGCTCAACTACCTGTTTGCTTCAATGAGCTTTTCAAGCCTCAAAACTCGATGGTAGAGGGCCGACTTCGACAAGGGAGGGTCAGCCATCTCCCCCAGATCGCGCAGTGACAGATCGGGATAGCGCTCGCGCAGGTCGCAAAAGACTGCTAAGGCGTCCGGAAGCGTGTCGCGTAAACCCCGCTGTTCGAGCTCATCGATCAACGCAAGCTGATGCTGGGCGGCACCCGCACTTCTGGTCTGATTGGCCAGCTCGGCATTCACGCGACGGTTTACGTCGTTCTTAACCAATTTGACCGCGCGCGCTTCCTCGATCTCGGCAACGCTGCGCTTGGCTCCGACCAGCTTTAGGAGCTGCTCGATCTCCTCGGCGCTCTTAATGTACACGGCATAGGACCCGCGCCGTGCGTTGACGCGCGCATGGACCCCAATCTGCTCCAGCAGATCGCAGAGCCCCTTGGCATATTGCTCGCCCTGCACCGCGATCTCCAAATGAAAATCGCCGCGTGGATCGGCCACGAAGCCACCCGCGATGAGCGCGCCGCGGATGTAGGCAAGCCTGCAGCAGGGACGGGCAACGATGTGTCGGGGAACACCAGCGACGAGCCCTCCCCTGCGGTCTAGAATGCCCAGCAGCACCAGAGCCTTGTCCAGGTCGGGTTGATCGGGCAGGGTAATGAGATAATTACGGACCTTATGCAAGACCGATTTACGAACGGTGAATTCCGTTTTGAGCTTAAGGATGCGATGCGTCAGCGTGATCATCGTGCGCGCGACGGCTCCCGTCTCAGTCGCAACTGTCAAACGATACCGCCCAGAGCCGGTAAGCGAGAGCGTACCACTCACGCGCGTGAGGGCGGCAAGTGTCGACAAGTCGCAGTATTCACATTCGGGTTCGCAGCGCGCAAGCTCGTCGCGCACCTCAGCGGTAAACGACATGCAGGCCTATGCCTTCGTGTTGGCGCGCGACAGATCGCGGTGGGAGATGCTCACGTGATACTGGGCGCCTTCCAGGTAACGGGCCGTGGCCTCGGCAATGGCGACGCTACGGTGCTGTCCGCCCGTGCAGCCGATGGCGATAGAAAGCTGCGGTTTACCCTCCGCGATATAACCGGGCATGACCGTATCGAGCAGCTGCGTCCAGGCCTTCCAGAACTCCTGCGTCTTGGGATGGTCCAGAACAAAGTCGGAGACTTTCTTATCGAGACCGGTCATGGTGCGCATCTCGGGATCGTAGAACGGATTGGGCAGGAAGCGAACGTCGATCATAATGTCCGCCTCGACGGGCATACCGTGCTTAAAGCCAAACGAGAACACATGGACGTCCATGAGCTGTTGGTCGGACAGTTCGGAAAATGCCATACGTAGCTTGTTGCGCAGCGCAGAGGTGCGCAGACGGCTCGTGTCGATAATCATATCGGCTCGATCGCGCACGCCCTGCAGCTGAAGGCGCTCGCGCTGAATGGCATCGGCCGTAGTCTCCCCCGGCTTGGCAATGGGATGACGGCGGCGATTTTCGCTGTAGCGACGAATCAGCACCTCGTCAGAAGCCTCCAGGAACACGATGTCGCAGCTCATCTCGCGTTCTTCGAGCGCGGCGACCGCATCGAGCAACTCGTCAAACAGTCCCTGGCTACGCAAATCGCAGGTGACGGCGAGATGCCTGCCCACGCCCGTATTGATGCCGACGAGCTCGGCAAGCTGGGCGATCAGACGCGGAGGCAGGTTATCGATGCAAAAATAGCCCATGTCCTCGAACACGTGCATAGCCTGCGTGCGGCCCGATCCGGACATTCCGGTGATGATGACGATATCGGGGATGCGCTCCGAGCGCTCCGCCGCATCCATGGCATCTCCCTTTTGCATGTGCTGCCTCCCGAAAACAAGCGCGGGACCCAGCAACCCGGATCCCGCGCGGTCAATTGCCTATATTGAGTATACCGCCCCGAGCGGATACGAGGCCTGTCTTACGCCTCAAGCGCAGCCTTGAACCAACTCGTAATACTCGTGGGATGCGTGATGGCAGTGCCGACGACAACGGCCCAAGCGCCAGCATCGATCGCGGCGCGAGCCTCCTCGGGCGTGTGCACACGGCCCTCGCAGATGATGGGAAGACCGGGGAATTCCTCGGTCGCCTGACGCAGAAGCGGAAGATCGGGGCCATCGGCCATGGTGCAGTCGATGGCGGCGACACCATGAGAAAGCGTGGTGGATACAAGGTCGAAGCCCATATCAACCGCACGGCGAATGTCCTCGATGGTGGCACAATCCGCCATCAGGAGCACACCCTCCTCGTGCAGCGGACGGAAGGTGTCCTCGACGGTCTTGCCATCGGGACGCGGACGATCGGTGGCATCGATCGCCACGATATCGGCACCCGCGGCAACGCAGGCGCGAGCGTGACGCAGCGTCGGCGTGATGTAAACGCCCTCGTGCCCATCCTTCCACAGGCCGATAACAGGAACCTCACAGCGACCCTTAATGGCGGCAATGTCGGCAAGGCCCTGACAGCGAATGGCGGCGGCGCCGCCAAGCTCGCAAGCGCGAGACATTTGAGCCATGGTCTCGGGCGTACGAAGCGGCTCGCCCATATACGCCTGAACGCTCACGACGAGCTTGCCCTTCAGGGATTGAATCAAAGGATCGACGGTCATAAGGCTGCAACCTTTCTCAGAACAGCCTCCCGAGGCGTGTTGTCTCGGGAGGCTCCTACAGCAGATACGTTTACTTCAACGAGGCAAGAAGATGCTCAGCGGCACCGATGAGCGGAGCATCGCCCTCCAGAGAACCGATGAGGATCGGCGTGTCCTGAAGCGGATCGAGCGCCTGGCTGGCATAGCCCTCGTGCACCGAATCCTTCCACGTCTGCGAACGCCAATCGGGACCTTGGTGAATCACGCCGCCCGAAAGCACGATGACCTCAGGGTCCAGGATGTTAGCGAGCGAGCCCAAGCTGGCACCCAACGCAAAGCCGGCATCATGGATGACCTCGGTCGCCTTTGCGTCGCCTGCACGGCACAGGTCGTTCACATCGCGACCGACCGAAGGACGGCTGGGGTCGACACGGCCAAAGCGCTCATCGTACATACGACCAATGGAAGTGCCCGAAGCAACCGACTCCAGATGGCCGGAACGCCCGCAGGCGCAGGGAATGCCGGCGGCAGCCGAGCACTCGATGTGGCCCATATGGCCAGCAGCACCATGGAAGCCCTGCATCACGCGGCCGTTCTCGACATATGCGCCGCCGATGCCCGTACCGATGCCAAGACACAAGACGGAGAACTTGCCCTTGCCGACGCCCCAGTGGGCCTCGCCCAGAGCATGAGCTTGCACGTCGCCTACAACGGCAACGGGAAGACCGAGATCCTCGCGCAGACGCGGCCCCAACTGAACGCCGGACCAGCCGGGCATGATCTCATTGGCATACGCGATGGCGCCCGTCTTGGGATCGACGACGCCGGCGGCACCGATACCGACGCCAAGGACCTCGACATCGGGATTCGCCTCGAGAGCAGCCTTGATGGACGCCTCGATACGCTGGAAGACGGCCTCGCCGCCCTCTTGGGCCTCGGTGGGAACCTCGGCCTCAAAAACGGGATGGGGCACACTACCGTCAGCCGGGTACTCCATGATGGCAGTCGCGATCTTAGTTCCGCCGATATCGACAGAACAGACGTACTTGTTCTCCATGTCGCTCTCCTTCGGAGATAAAAACAACTACAGGAAATGAGGGCAGAATTATCGCCACAGGTTGATAAAGGTTTCCCAGGTGCCCGAGGTTGGGGTGAAAGTGGTCGGGCGTTGACCTAATGACCACTTGAGCCCCAAGATCGGGTGCCTGGGGAAGCTTTACAGGAGACCGTTGTCCTGGAGGACCTTCCTAATAGCCTCGACGTTCTCGCCGGTCATGGCCTTCACCGGGCGCGGCATGGTCGGGCTGTCGAAGATACCCATGAGGTTCATAGCGGTCTTGAAGGCGCCGACGCCACCGGCATAGCCCTGGACGCCCGAGGTGACATCCCAGATGTGCGAAATCTCATTGAGGCGATCCTGCTCGGCCTTGACGGTAGCCCAGTCACCAGCCTGAGCGGCCTTCCACTGACGAACGTAGCCCTCGGGCTCAACGTTGGCGAGACCCGGGACAGAGCCGTCGGCGCCACCGAGGTAAGCGCCGTCGACAACAACCTCGTGGCCGGTGAGGATGCTCATCGGATGTCCGTTCTTCTCGTTCTCCTGAACGAGGTAGCGGAACGAGATGTCATCACCCGAGGAATCCTTGACGCCAGCAAGGACGCCCTCGGCGCCGAGCTTGGCAAGGAGCTTCCAGGGGAGCTTGGTGTGAACGCAGACGGGGATGTCATAGGCAAAGATGGGCAGGTCAAGCTCCTCGTGCAGGATGCGGAAGTGCTCCTCGACCTCGGTCATGCCCTGCAGGGCATAGAACGGGCAGGTGGCGACGAGGGCATCGGCGCCCAGCTCCTGAGCGACCTTGCCATGCTCAATCATGCGCTCGGTCTCGGTATCGATGATGCCGACCAGAACAGGCACGCGGTGGTCGACGATGCGGACGGCCTCGGCGATGATCTGGCGACGACGCTCGTCGGTGGAGAAAACGACCTCACCCGAAGAGCCCAAGAAGAACAGGCCATCGACGCCGGCATCGATCATGCGGTTGATGCTGCGCTCAAAGGAGGCAACATCGAGCTGGTGATCTTCGGTATCGGGAACAACGACGGGAGGGATAACGCCGGTGAATTTCTGAGTTGCCACAAGAATCTCCTTAGTTGTCTGGCGGGCGGCCCTATGCCACCCACTCTTGTTGGCAGTGTCCAGGCCGTCTAGGCCAAAGAACACGAGTGGAACGTTTGGTTAAAAAAGTCTACGACTTCGTTTTCGAACGCATTGATGCGCTCGTGAGCGTATTTTGCATAGATGATATGCCTCCGGTCACACTCAAGACCGTTGAATACGGCAAACTGATCCTTGGGATCGCTCACGGTATCCATAAGCGATGTGCCCATGAGCACCGATCCGCGCACCCGAGACGACAGCACCTCGAGGCCGCCAGGAAGCGGATTGGCAACCGCCGTGCGGGCGAGGCCCCGCTCGTCCAGAGCAGAAACCGCCAGCGCGACTCCGCCGCCAAGACCCTCGCCCCATGCAAAGATGCGGTCGGGGTCCATGCCATCAAGATTGCGCGCGACCTCCGCCAACGCGCAGCCCCAACGGACGCGCCTGACAAAAGCAGGCGAGGTAATCCCCTGCCGCAGATCGCTGGGTCCAATCGCCTCATCGTCCAGCGCAAGCACGGCATATCCCATGGCCGCAAACCTCGTCATGTGATGCCATCCCCGCACGGGTCGGTCGATGTCGTGAAACATCAGACATAGCGGCACAAGCTCGGATGCTCGGGCGCGACCGGCAGGCTCGATCAAACGTGCGTGGACCACATCGCCACCAAGCTCAAAGGAAACCTCGGAGTAGCGGGCATACGGATTGGCGAAATCGATCGCCGTAATGGCCAGGCCTTGAATCTCAAGATTCATAGCACATGTCTCCAAATCAGAAACATCTGCCTGAACATCACCGTGCCAGTCCCGATATTCAGAGAGCCTTGACGAAACCGTCCCGGGAATCCCCACAAGGTCGGGGACAATCAGCTCGCCGACATTGCTCTCGCACTTAGACATGAGCCTCCCCTCCCTTGCAGAAAAACGGAATGATCAGATCGTCAAAATCCTGAATCTCCTCGTGGCCAAAGCCTTCAAAGAACTCATGACGCTTTTCACAGGTCAGGTTGTTATAGACCGCAAACTGCGTCGCTGGCGGACAGACGGTATCGGCTGTGCCGGTGCCAAACAGCACGGGGCATTTGACCATAGGGGCAAAGTTCTTGGAATCGAAGTACGCCAGCTTGGCATAGGCTTCGTCGATACGAGTCGAGTCCTCGTCAAACCAGCGAGACCAATAGCGCAGGCCCTCGTAGGCAATGTCGTCGGCATCCAAGTCCCAGACCAGGCGGAAATCCGACAGGAAGGGATAGAGGATGGCGGCGCGATTGATAAGCTCGCTGTTAAGTGCACAGGTCGCAATGCCCAAACCGCCGCCCTGCGACGCGCCGTTCACAAACACACGGGCAAGATTGATGCCCTCGAGCTCGCGAACGATGCGACACAGGATGCGAATATCTTGGTGCAAGCGGACATAGTAGAGGTTGGCCGGGTCGCCGTCGATACCGGCGACGATATGGCCCGCGACCGTTGTGCCCTCAAATCCACCAATGTCCTCGGAGGGACCTCCTTGACCGGGGCAGTCGAGGGCGATGAGTGCCATGCCCATGCCCGCAAACGACGCCTGCTCAAACCAGCTGCGGCTTGCACCCGGATATCCATGGAACTGAAGTACCAATGGCACGGGCTCGTCCGAGACGGGTTTAAGGTACTTGGCATGCAGGCGAGCGCCACACATGCCGGTATACCAGAGGTCGAAAAGCTGGCAGGTCACGGCATCTGTGACCGATGCCGTCTCGATCGCATAGTCAAGCCCGACCGCGTCGGCCTCGGCCATGCGATCCTTCCAAAAGAGATCGAAATCTGATGGACGGGGCATGGCGCCTCGATATTCACCAAATTGATGTTGTAGCTCCTGAGCACTTGGCATGGCTCGTGAACCCAACCTTTCGAAATCGCAACGGAGGTGCGCCCGGCAAGGGAACCGGGCGCACGGGAGGGAAAGCGAGGCTACTCGCCGAGCTTGGGATGCAGCAGCGACGGCGCAGCGCCGAGCAGCATCTTGGTGTAGGGGTCCTGGGGGTGCTGGAAGACCTGCTTGGCCTCGCCCTGCTCGACGATCTTGCCGCCATTCATAACGATGATGTCGTCAGAGATATAGCGGACCGTCTGGATGTCATGGCTGATGAACACCATGGCCAGGCCGAGCTCCTTCTTAAGGTCGGTCAGCAGGTTCAGAATCTGCGCGCGGACCGAAACGTCCAGAGCCGAGGTTGGCTCGTCGGCGATGATGGCATCGGGGTTCAGCGACAGGGCACGGGCAATTGCGACGCGCTGGCGCTGGCCGCCCGAAAGCTGGCCGGGAAGAACCTCGGCGGCGGAGCTGGGCAGACCGGTGAGCTCCAAGAGCTCCTTGACGCGCTTCTCCTGCTCGGCCTCGGTACCCAGGTTGTGGACGCGCATGGGGTCGAGCAGTTGCTCGCGAACGACCATGCGGGGGTTGAGTGCCGTGGCCGGGTTCTGGAACACGACCGAGATGACGCGACCCATGTGGCGACGGTCCTCGGCGGTACGTTTGGTAACGTCCTTGCCCTTAAAGTAGACCTTGCCGCTCGTGGGGGCCTGCAGGCCGCACATGACGTTGGCGGTGGTGGACTTACCGCAACCGGACTCGCCGACGATGCCGATCGTCTGACCGGGCATGAGCCTAATCGTTACACCCTGGACGGCGTGAACCAGGTTAGGGTGCAGAATCGAGCCGGTACGGGTCCTAAAGGTGACGTGGACGTCATCAAGGAAGATGATCGGCTCGACGCCGTTGACTGCGGTCTCGCTCATCTACATCACCTCCGCGTGAGGGGTCAAACCATTTGCCTTGAGCACCTCGTCGGGGAGCTCGGAATAGAAGTGCTCGGTGCCGGGCACGCGCTTGAAGACCGGACGGGTGTCCAGGCCAATACGCGGATGGCTCGAGCGGGGCGCGAAGCGATCGCCCTTGGGGAAATCGCGCGGGCTCGGAACGGCGCCGGGCACCTGGTGCAGGCGGCCCGAACCGCTCTCGATGGACAGAACGGAACCCAGAAGACCGCGGGTGTACTCGTGGATCGGGTTGGTGAGCAGCTCCTTGGTGGGCGCCTGCTCGATAACCTGACCGGCGTACATCACCGTGATGTTATGGGCGACCTCGGCGACCAGCGCCAGGTCATGCGAGACGAAGATCATGGCAAAGCCGAGCTTGGCCTGAAGGTCGTTGAGCAGCTTGATGACCTGCTTCTGGACGGTAACGTCCAGAGCGGTCGTGGGCTCGTCGCAGATGACCAGCTTGGGGTCGCGGGTAAGGGCCATAGCGATCAGGACACGCTGACGCTGGCCACCGGAAAGCTCATGCGGGTAGCTCTCGAGCGTACGCTTGGGGTCGAGGCCCACGAGCTCCAGGAGTTCCTCGGCGCTGCGGGTGCCGCCGCGCTTGGTGAGCTGCTTCATCTGGGCAGAGATGAGCATGGAGGGGTTGAGCGAGGACAGGGCGTCCTGATAGACCATAGCGATATCGGTACCGCGCAGGCCGAACCACTCCTTCTTGCTCATCTTGAGCAGGTCGCGGCCCTCCCAGAGGACCTCGCCGGAAAGGTGCTCATCGTCGTCGGTCAGGCCCATGATGGCCAGCGTGGTGATGGACTTACCGCAACCGGACTCGCCCACCAGGCCCATGGTCTGACCAGGACGGACGTCAAAGTTGACATGGTCGACGACGTTGATATCGCCGTGATGCTCAAACTGGATGCAGAAATCGCGGACCGAAAGGATCGGTTCGACAGACTCGTCGGGCACATGGCGATCGTCACGCTTGAGCTCGACATCGCGCAGGGCGCCAAGGCGAGCGGAGAGGGACTGGGCCTGCTCCTTGTAGGCGCGAACGGGGTCGGAGACCAGCAGGTCGGCCTCGCGACGCTTGGAGGAATCGGTCGGATCCAGGGCGGCGGAGGGAGCAGCGGCCATGGCGTCGGTAATGCCCTCGGAGAGGATGTTGAGCGCCAGGCAGGTGATCATGATGGCCAGGCCCGGGAACAGCGCCTGCCACCAACGGCCGGCGAGCACGCCGCCGCGGGCGTCGGCGAGGATGTTGCCCCAGGTAGCGGTGGGCTCCTGGATACCAGCGCCGATGAAGGTCAGCGAGGCCTCGAAGATGATGGCGTCGGCGACCAGGGTAACGGTGAAGACCATGATCGGGGCGATGCAGTTACGCAGAACATGCTTGATCAAAATCCACGGAGCCTTGGCGCCGGAAACGATGACCGCGCGGACATAGTCCTCGCCGTACTCGGACACGATGTTGGCGCGCACGATACGGGCAATCTGCGGAGTGTACATAAAGCCGATGGCGAAGATGATCGACGGCACGGAGTTGCCCAGGATGGAGACGAAGACGGCCGCGAGGGCGATGCCCGGGATGGACATGATGATGTCCAGGATACGCATGATCGTCTCGGAAACGGCCTTGCGCGAAACCGCCGCAAGGGCGCCCACGACCGAGCCGCAGACCAGAGCCATGGCAGTGGCGCCAAAGCCGATAATCAGCGAGTAACGACCACCGTAGAGCATGCGCGACAGAATGTCGCGACCCTTATCGTCGGT
>UQWQ01000037.1 GCA_900544755.1 uncultured Collinsella sp.
AGAGCAATTCATCCTCCAAGAAAGACGAGGGAAAATCCGATAGCAAGCCGAATGGCGGCAACAGCAGCAACTCTGGCTCGAACACCAATTCAGGCAGCTCATCGAAAAAGGATGACACCCCGGCGCATCAGCACAACTGGGTAGCCCAGACAAAGACCGTCCATCACGACGCTCAGTACAAGACCGTCCACCATGACGCACAATACAAGACCGTCCACCACGACGCAGTTGTAAAGTATGTCAGCATTTGTAACAACTGTGGCGCGGATATCACTGGGAACGAAGCGGCTCATTTTAAGAACTCGCTGCTTAACGGTGGCAACTGCGGTTCTTGCCACGAAGAGTCTCGCACCGTGCAGGCTGCTTACGACGAGCAGGTAAAGGTGGCCGATGCATATGATGAACAGGTGCAGGTGAGCGCAGCATGGGACGAGACCGTGACCACCGGGTACAAGTGCTCTTCCTGCGGTGCTACGAAGTAACTTGAAAGAACAAAACAATCGTCTGTCTCAGACAAGGAAAGCCCCGACCAAATGGCCGGGGCTTTTTCTAATGCGCCTTGTTCAGGTCTTTCGGTGGTTCCGACCCGTTCCGTTTCGATAGCTCTGCGGTCGCACTCTTCATATCACCGATTTCGGAACCGAAGAAATCCGGCTCTTCAAGCCCAAGCGAATGGGTGGGAACCGGAACGATGATGCCACTGGAACCCTTGATATAGGAGAGGGCATCGTGGCGTTCGCCGACCTCGGTGAGCGATGCAGAGAAAGAGAGCGACACCGACAAGGTTCATGCCGCGCTCATTCCACTCGCGCCAATCGCAAACAGGATAAAGGCACTCGAACGAAATAGACAGCCGAGCCAATGCGACGTTCGGTGACCACGGAGCGGTGTGTCCCGCGCTCGCGCGGATCCAAGCCGACCCATTCACGGACTGCGGAATTGACGCGACCGCCAAAACCGAAGACAAGACTTGGATAAGGCTCGATAGCGTAGCGCACCATCGACCCTTTCCTTGCCCGCGTCACTCATTCTCGATGCTGTCGAAACCCTCGATTTGCAGATGGACGCCGTTTCGGTCGGCTTCCATGCGGAGCGCCGCGAGCGCTTCCATGATTTCGGAGAACGCCGAGACCTCTTTCTCCAAAACCGCCTTGGCTTCATCTTGGTTGAATACCCCCGCGCCGTTGGAGTTCAGAAATCTCATGAACTGGTTCAGGTTCGTCCCCTGCTTCGCGAGTTCGTGCGCCGCCATTCTCAAAGGCTCCGTGTCTATGACCCTGATTGTCTCATCGTCGGAATTGGCGAGAAGCTTTCGGGCGTACTCGGAAACCGTCATGCCATTTTTGGCGGCTTTTCGCTTGAGGATTTCCTTCTCGCGCTCCGTCATGCGCACCTCGACGCGCGCCTCTTTTCTCCGCATGCCGACTTCGACTCCTCTCGTTTTCCAAAAACAAGCTACCAGCGAACAGCGCCGCCGCGTTTGCTGGTAGCGTAAAATCAGACGGCGGTCACGCCGGCTGTCGAAAACAGGCAATCCCAAAATGCCAGTTTTTCAAAGCGCGAGCACCCTCCCGTCAAGGTCACTAAGGCCGCTCGGGAGCAAGATGGAAGTGAAGGAAAAGTCCGCAACAGTGGAGTTTGTCCGTACACTTCCCAAATCTTGCAACTCGAAGAGCGGCCCTAGCCGGTGAGCGCTGCTGCTAAGCAACGCGAGAGCCTTCTCGGCTTGATAATAGAGGTGCCGCCGCCCCTATTATCAAGCCGAGAAGGCGGGCCTCCAGAGGCTTGCGGGGCAATCAAGCGAGCGGCGTGGACAGCAGACCAGCATTCATCGGCAACGATGCCGGGCATTATCTCACGGCAAAACACCTCGGGCCTCGAAATCGGTCATCACGAGCACAGAACCGTCCGGTAGACGCACTCCAGTATCAAACGAAGCCCGCTCGGGAACCTCGATTCCCTCGGCACCCAGAAGCGCCTTCAGTGCAACCTTGGCACTATCTCCTAAACATAGGGCTGCAAATCCGGATACAATTTGATTACCAAGCGCTCGGCCTCATCCCGGTCCATTCCCCTACTTCCCGGAATGGGGCCAGCGTGCTCCGCAGGTGACTGCACGAACCACTCGCCTTCCTCCTTGTCAGAACTTATGATGAGGCCAATCCTGAGGCTCTTGCGTCCGTTCGCGCCGCTTCCGGCATCTACGGCTTGCTCCTTTTCGGGATAATGTCCCTCCCGCTCGTTCCAGGCGTGGAGCTTAGCCCGCCAGTCGCGAATAGGGCTGCCGCTCTTGTCGCGCCACCCACTGGAGTTGTAGTAGTCAAAAAATTTTTCAGGAGAGACGGCCAGACCACATTGATTGCAGTAGGCCCTCACTTCATTGAGAGTCGGAGCGCGCGTTCTTCCGCCTTCTTCAAAATCAGACCCTGCCCCAGCCCTAGTTCTAGAGCTTGATGTAGTTTTATCTCTATCTATATGTCCGCAGTCACCGTCCAATGACCGTGTGGTCACCGCGCAGTGGATTGCGCCACAATCGCAGGTAGATAACTTTTCCTCTTCAAGCTTTTGAAAGAAAGCCCTTTCAGAACTGCCTAGATTTCTGAAGATTTCTGGCAAAACTTCGCAGGCTTCTCCTGAATCCTCGGCGATTAAAGGTGCCTTGCCCGCCCGATTACGCGTCAGCTGTTCAATGGATTTCTCTCGTCTGAAATCGAGCTGGGACCTATAGGCTTCGAATACGAGCATCGCCGGCTTGGGCAGCTTCGGCTCCTCCTTATCAAGGTAGTAATTCCAGATCGCCCAAGCGAGTTTGCTGCACTGGACCTCCGTCAGCACCCTTCTCATGCTGTCGCGCCATTCACGCTCCATCTTGGCGTAATCTGGCTCAAGTCGACCGTTCACATCAGCCATACGTTACTCACCCCCCACGCAACGACGGCGGGAGCGCAGCCAGTCCTCCAAGTCCTCCATCAGATATAGAACGGGCGAACGAGGGGAGTCGCTGATATGGACATAGGCAGGCCCCCTACCCGCGCAGCGCCAGTTGGCGAGCGTCTTCGGGGAAACGCCGAGCGCACGGGCGGCGTCCTCACTTGAAAGCGCCATCGGGATGAAAACTGGAGTTGGATTATCTTTGTCTTTGTGCTTCATAGCGGCCCTCCGTCCACCTAGTAACGGAGAGTCGATATAAACAAAGCGACACAGAGACAGGCACCCTACCCGTTCCCTGCCGTCGCTCCGTGCCTCTACCTGGACCGGCACATCCCGTGAACGACTTTTCCGACCGTCGCTGCCTTTCGCTCACATAATAGGATGCTGGAAGCTGTTTGCCCCATCTGTAGTGTGGGTTCGCTCGCCTCGAAGCAACGGTTACCAAGCCGCCGTCTTCTCTCGGGGTGGTATGCCTAGCGGTGACTTTTCGCCAATAGCTCATCTTATGCGCATATCACGACGTTCGCGCAGCCCTGCGAGCACTCATTTACTTTCACGGCTCCGTATGCAATTGGCCTTATTCTACCCAAGGTTTCCCGCAGCACCCAAACCGACGAACAACCTGCACATATTTGAAAAGCGGGACAATAGTAGGGACACTCGGTCAAAAGTAGCTCTCAATATAAAAAAATACCTGCGTTTCCGCAGGTATTTAAGATGCTTGGTCGCGGGGGCAGGATTTGAACCTACGACCTCCGGGTTATGAGCCCGGCGAGCTACCAGACTGCTCCACCCCGCAATGTCTGGGCGCCTCATGTGCGCAAGAAAGAATACTACGCGGGAGTTCGGTAAACAGCAAGGAAAATCTCGTAGAGCATAATTCCTTCATATTTAAACCCCTCAGCCCCTATCACCGTAAACGAATCGCAGCCGAGCGCCGTCGACGGCACGTATACAATGGTGCGCGTCCTTTTATGCCAACACCGGGAGTAGACATGCTGCTCGCTATCGATATGGGAAATACGCAGACGGCCATGGGCCTGTTTGACGGAGACGAGCTGGTGCAGTCGTGGCGTATGCCCACCGACCGCTCCTATACCGCCGACGAGATCCATGTGCGCCTGATGGGTTTCTTTAAGATGTACGGCCTCTCGCTCGATGCGGTTGACGCGATCGCCTTTGCGGGCGTGGTGCCGCAGCTCTCGCGCGAGTGGCACGCCGTGGCCGACCGCATTGCCGCGGACGCCATCGTCATCGGGCCGCAGACGGCCGCCGTGACCAAGCTGCGCGCGGCGCGCCCCCAGGCCGTGGGCGCCGACCGCGTCGCCAACGCCGTTGCGGCCGAGACTTTCTACGGCGCGCCGGCAATCGTGGTGGACTTTGGCACCGCGACCAATATCGACGTCATCGATGAGGACGGTTATTACATTGGCGGAGCGATCGCGCCGGGCATTCGCATCTCCATGGACGCGCTTGCCGCCCGTGCCGCCAAGCTCGCCAGCGTGCCGCTCGAGGCGCCCGAGCACGCCATCGGCCGCGATACCGAGGAGTGCATCAAGGTGGGCGCCGTGACGGGCGCCGCCGCCATGGCCGAGGGCCTGGTCGCGCGCATGAAGCGCGAGCTGGGCCGCGAGGATGCCACCGTTATCGCCACGGGCGGTCTCGCCAGCATCGTCGCCGATTCGACCGATGCCTTCGACGTGGTCGACGGACAGCTCACCATTAAGGGCATCTGCGAAATCTACCGCCGCATGCAGAAGCTGGGGGTAAAACAGGGGCATAAGTCGAGCACGCCCGATGCCACAGCCCCGCAAACGTTCGCCAAGCCTATTCCTCAAAACTGAAAAATTTTCAATTTTGAGGAATAGGGCGCTGGCAACCCATTCCCCAGATAGGCGGAACCCTCCCCGGCACAGGCCAAAGAGGGCTTCGTTGTCATCGTTATCTTTGAGCGCGGGCGCCTCGCGTTACAGTCCGCGAATCCGTACGGCCTCGGGCGGAAACTCCTGCTCGCCGGCATCGGTCTTGATGGTCGCGCGACCCCAGATGTCCAGGCCCGCAAACACGCCGACCGCGAGCGGCAGGCCGTTGGGCGACACCGCCGCGACCTGACGACCCAGCAGCGGCACCATATCGAAATACTCGCCCAGCACCGGGGCCAGCGGGCCGGCAGCGCCCTGTGGTGTGTTGGCGGCAACCGCCCAGGTGTCCACGCGGGTCAGCACGGCGGTGGCCAACGCCTCGACCAGCACCTCGTCGGCCATATCCACGCCAAGCTCGCCCAGCGCCGCACGTTCAATATCAACCGTCACCGCGGCAAACATGCCCGCAGCACCGGCACCGCCGTTGACGGCGACGCGCGCGAGCGACGTCTCAAACGCAGGCGCACCGCACACGATATCGCTCGGCCACTGGATACCCACTTTACCGGCAAGGCCCAACCCCGGCGTCGAAGCCGTGCCCACGAGCGCGTCCATCATGCCCATCGCGGCCACAAACGGCAGGCCGTGGAAGGCGTGCATGTTCACATCGGGGCGCACAACCAGCGAAAACGTCAGCGAAGCATCGCCCACGCTCCACGCGCACCGGCCCGCGGACGCACCCTCGCGGCCCGCGTCGCGCGCAGCGTCAAGCTCGGTACCGGCGGCTACAGCATTCATCTCGATCATCTACATACGCCCCAATTCGCCCACGATATGGCCCACGCGGTCCTCGGGCTCCTTGACCTCGACACCGTTGTAGCGGAAGAACCGCGCCGGGTCGTGCATCAGGTCCTCGAGCGGCACCAGCACAAAGTCGCGCTCGCCGATCAGCGGATGCGGCAGGCGCAGCTTCTTGCCGCCGTGGGTCTCGCCGTCCATCCACAGCAGGTCCAGGTCGATGGTGCGCGGGCCGTTTGCCTTGGCCTTCTTGGAACGGTCGCGGCCCAGCTCGGCCTCGATCTTCATGAGCTCGTCAAGCAGCACCAGCGGAGCCAGCTCGGTCTTGATCTCGATGACGGCGTTGGCAAACGCGTCCTGGCGCGTCTCGTAGGCCGGCTCGCTCTCGTAGATGCGCGAGCAGTTGGACACGCAGGTGAGCGGGATCTCGGCAATCATGTCACGCGCGGCGCAGATGTTGTCGCAGCGATGCCCCAGGTTGGAACCCACGGCCACAAACGCGCGGCGCGGCTGCGGCTTGGCAACGGCCCAGTAACCGTTCAGGAACTGCGCAAAGCCCGCAACGTCGTGCACGCGCACGATGTTGGCGCCGGCCTGGATGGCGCCCAGGCACACGCCAAACGTGGCGGCATCGCGCGCGGCGGCCTCGGTCACGCCCGAGACGGTGCCCACAAAACGCTTGCGCGACACGGCGCACATGAGCGGATAGCCCAGCGACGCCATCTTAGCGGTCTCGCGCTGGATGACGATGTCTTCGTTGGCCGTCTTGCCAAAGCCCGGGCCGGGATCGATGCAGATACGGTCGCGCGACACGCCAGCATGGATGAGCGTGCGGGCCTGGTCGGACAGAAAGCCCATGACGCGGCGCATGATGGGCGCAGAATCGGGCAGGGTAAAGCGGCGGAGCTGCGAGGTGGGCACGTAGGCTTCCTCGCGGCGGGCGCTGCGGCGCATCATGGCGGCCAGGCGGTCATTGGACTCCGATGCGGCCTCGGTGGCTGCGGGCGCGGCCTCGGGCGCGGGCGCGACGGTCTCGGCGGCAGTAGCCTGCTCGGCGGCCGGCGTCTCCTGCTCGTTTGAAGGCTCGGACGTGGGCTCCGGTTCGCCAAACGGCAACGAGGGCTGCACCACGCCGCCCGGAAGCTTGGCCTCCGGCTTAGGCTCGCCCAGCAACTTGCCGCGACGGCGGCGAGCCGGCTTCTCGGCCTCACGCGCGGCCTCGGCAGCCGCCTCGCGCGCCTTCTCGGCAACAAACGCCGCTGCCGAGGTATCGAGCTGCACCGTTGCGTGCGTGCGTGCGGGCGCGGCGACCTCGCCGGCATGCATCACGATGACGCCGCAGGCGCTCGTCTTAACAAACTCGACCATCTTGGGATCGGTGAAGCCGGTCACGTCGTTGACGATCGAGGCGCCGCAGCGCACGGCCGCCTTGGCAACCGCCACGTGACGCGTGTCGATCGAGACGATGGCGCCCTCCTTGGCCAGCGCGCGCACCACGGGTAGCACGCGGCGAGCCTCCTCGTCGGGGTTGACCGGGGTAAAACCAGGGCGCGTGGACTCGCCGCCCACGTCGATGATGTCGGCGCCGGCATCGAGCATCGCCAGGCCGTACTCGATGGCGGCATCCGGGTCGAAGTGCTCCCCGCCATCGCTAAACGAATCGGGCGTCACGTTGAGGACGCCCATGATGCGCGGACGGTCAAAGCTGAGCTCGTACTTTCCGCACCGCCATGTCTTGCTGTCGTTCGCCATGAACATCCTCCTAAAATGCCCACGCCGCCGCGCTCGGGCGCTGGCGGCGGGGTCGCTTTGCAATCAGTCTTTCTATTGTATCCGCGCGCGGGGGCTAGAACGCAAACGCGGCCGCGATGTCGCAAGAAATCAGCAGGTCGGCATTTGCATCCTGATCGGTGGGCGCCAAATTGCAAATGGCCAGCGTATCGCCAGTAAAGTAACGCGTGAGGCCCGCCGCCGGATACACTACGAGCGAGGTTCCGCCCACGACGAGGGCGTCGGCTGCGGCGATGGCAGCAACGGCACCGGTCAACACATGCTCGTCGAGCGGCTCTTCGTAGAGCACTACATCGGGCTTGATGCGGCCGCCGCACGCGGGGCACGCAGGCACGCCCGCGGCATCCTCGTGCTCGCGCGAGCAAATCCACTCGGCGCTATAGACTGTGCCGCACGACTGGCAAATGTTGCGATGGACCGATCCGTGCAGCTCGAACACGCGCTGTGAGCCGGCCATCTGATGCAGGCCGTCGATATTTTGC
Organism: uncultured Collinsella sp.; assembly: GCA_900544755.1. Classification (GTDB taxonomy): domain Bacteria; phylum Actinomycetota; class Coriobacteriia; order Coriobacteriales; family Coriobacteriaceae; genus Collinsella. The sequence continues at coordinate 7,865 of UQWQ01000037.1, forward strand.
GTCACCACGGCATTTAGCTTGCCGGCGCGCTCCAGCTCGGCCAGCTTGGTGTGGCAGCGGTTGGGCTTGGCGCCAAGCGCGATCATCTTGGTGCGGTAGAAGTCAAAGAACTCGGCCGGATGTGCCTCGTAAAAGCTGTGCGAGAGCATGGTCTCGGGCGGATAGGCAAACTGCTGATGATACAGGCCGTCCACGCTGCGGAAATCGGGAATGCCACTTGCCGTGGAAACACCCGCGCCGCCAAAGAAGACCACGCGCTTGTGGGTGTCAAACAGATCCGCCAGCGCGGCGGAGGCCTGCCTGGGGTCCGATATTGCCTGCGTCATATGAGTCCTCCGTCCTTGTTAGTCGGGCAGCGTTGGGCGACGTCCCAGCATGCGGCCTTTAAGTCAGCATGCGCGGAGCCCACCCCGCCCCTGTTGCGCTAATCTTAAGCCTGCCAACCCCGTCGAAAGGACACCATGCCTCAGACTTACACTTTCGCCTCGTGGAACGTTAACGGCCTGCGCGCCGTGCTCAAAAAGGACCCGAGCTTTACCCAGATCGCACAGGAACTCGATGTCGATATCCTAGCGCTGCAGGAAACCAAGCTGCAGGAGGGCCAGGTCGATATCGACCTGGCCGGCTATCACCAAACCTGGAGCTACGCCGAACGTAAAGGCTATTCGGGCACTGCGGTCTTTAGCCGCCAGGAACCGCTGCGCGTGCTGCGCGCCGACGCGCTGCTGCCCCACGCCGGTGAAGGCGAGGCAGCCGAGCTCGTTGCCCAAGCCGCGACCGAGGGTCGTGTCTGCGCGCTGGAGTTCGACAAATTCTGGTTTGTGGATGTCTACACGCCCAACGCGCAAAACGAACTCGCGCGCATCGATGTGCGCATGGCGTGGGACGATGCCTACCGCGGCTTTTTGAGCGCACTTGAGCGCGAGACCGGAAAACCCGTCGTGACCTGCGGCGACTTTAACGTGGCGCACGAGGAGATCGACCTTAAGAATCCCAAGTCCAACCGCGGCAACGCGGGCTTTTCGGACGAAGAGCGCGGCAAGTTTACCGAGCTGCTCAATGCCGGCTTTACCGATACCTGGCGCGCGGCAAACCCCGACGTCGAGGGCGTCTACAGCTGGTGGAGCTACCGCTTTAATGCCCGCAAGAACAACGCCGGCTGGCGCATCGACTACTTCCTGGTAAGCGACGCAATCGCCGGCAACGTACGCGGCACCGGCATCCGCGGCGACATCTTCGGCAGCGACCACTGCCCCGTCACCCTCACGCTAGAGCTCTAGCCCCAACTGATCCCCTGGGGACGGAGGAAAAGGAATCATTTTCACTTCGCGAGATCATCCACGCAGCTCGCTTGCCACGAAACTGGCCCATCTACTACGTTTAAGCCACTACCCTCAACCACAGCGAACAACGCAAAAAGAAAACCGCAGGTAGAAAGCCTGCGGTTTTTCATAAAACACGGTTGTGGTTGGGGGTGTCGGGCCAAACGTAGTAGATAGACCGATTTCGTGGCGGGCGGGTCCAGCTGATTCCCTGGGAACGCCTGGAGGCGAAAGGAAACGGATCAATTTGGCTCTCCGAGGGCCACGATGCCCGTCGTATCAGCCGGCTATTTCAAAACTATGCCGGTTTACGGGGCTGAATCGCGAACCCCCAACCATACGCAATTCCGAAATAATAAAACCGCAGGTAAACGGCTTGCTCTATTTCAAAAAACCCGGCATGGTCTGCCTGTGCCAATCTGGCCCCGTAAACCGGCATAGTTTTGAAATGGCGCTTCGGCAGTATTGATTCCCGCCCCGGCGTAACCAACCCTACAGCCCGTATTTCACGACGACTCGGTTGATGCGGCGACACCAAGGCTTGTACAGGGCGACCAAAAACACGCAGGTCGCAAGGCCGTGCGCGATATCGAACGGTACGGCGGTGGCAAGACGCGCCATGGCACCCGCCCACGTGAGCGGTTGAACAAAACCGATAATGTCGTAGGCGTTGATCACAACGCCGTACAGCAAACCCGAAGCAAAGCCGTAGGTCAGCAGCACCGGCATGCGCACGGTTCCATCGGCGCGGTCAAACGCGCCCGCATGCGCCAGCGCACCACCGATATAGCCCACCAAACCCCAGGTATACATCTGCCACGGCGTCCACATGCCCTGTCCAAAAAAGAAATTACTGGTCAGCGCTGCCAGCGCGCCAACCATAAAACCATTGCGGCGACCAAGCGTCGCCCCCGCGATAATGGCGATGGCGCTCACCGGTTTAAAGTCGGGAATGGGGCCAAACAAGATGCGCCCCGCCGCGGCCAACGCCGCCAACACCAGCGTGGGCATAATCTGGCGCAGGCCCGGCCGCGACGCCTCGTAGCCTGCAAAGAACAGCGCAAGCACCAGCGCCACCACGACAAGCATGGCAAGTGCCGCCTGCTCAACGCCCGCCAGCAACGCCGCAGCCATCACGGCTGGCACCGCCAGCAGCAGCGGGATCTCCAGTTTTGCGAGCAGGCGCGCGACGCGATAATCCGTCATCCCATCACGCCCTATAAAACACGTTGTCGGCAAAGAAGTCGGCCGGCGGCTCCATGCAGGCAATCTCACCGTCAAACATCATGGCAATGTCATCGGCTACCTGCTCGGCAAAGTCCAAATCGTGCGTGGCCATGATGACGGTGCCGCCAGCCTTCGCATGGTCACGCAGGGCGCGGGCGATGATGCGGCGACTGAACAGGTCTAGACCCTTGGTGGGCTCATCGAGCAATAGCAGTTCGGGGCCAATTAGCAGCAGTTTTGCCAATGCAAGCAGTTGACGCTGCCCGCCCGAAAGATCGTACGGATGGCGCCCATCCAGACCCGACAGCCCCAAGCTCGCTGCACGCTCCCGCGCCAAGTTCTCGTCATATCCGCAGGTCGAGGCCCATTCCATCAGCTCATCGTGAACCGTCTCGGCAACCAGCAATGCTTTGGGGTTCTGAGGCAGCAGCGCCGCCGAGGCCGCTCCGCGCACCATGCGGCCGCGCTGCAGCTTGGCGGTCTTCGCCAGCACCGAGAGCATCGTCGACTTACCGCATCCGTTGCCGCCCACGATCGCATGCACCGCACCGGCCGAAAACGCCACGTCGAGCCCGCGCAGCACCCAGCCGCCCGCGCGATCGTAGCGAAACCAGCTCCCTGCCAGGGTGGTAGCCGACCCGCCGTGCATTTTTTGGAGTATTCTGCTCCCATCCGTGCGCGGGAAGGCTTCCGAGCCGTTCTCGAGCGACGTTTGCGCCACAAATTCGGACGATTTGTCCAATTCCGAACTTTTTTTCGCGCTCGATACGTCCCCGGGCGGCTCCAGAGAGCCCAAATTGTCCTCACGCCCGCTGAATACTCCGTTTTTTGCACATCGGACGGCACCCCACCCCAACATGTCGTCGGAAAACAACGATTCTCGGCGTCCCAAAGAAGCCATATCCGCCACCTCGCGCACGCGACCGTCCTCAATCCGGTACGCACACGTCGCATACTCGAGCATTGGGCGCGGTTGATGCGTAGCCACAACAACCGTGCAGCCCAACTCACGGTTCACACGAAACAGCGCGTGCAGAAAATTCTTCTCGGCAACGGGATCGAGCTGAGACGTGGGCTCGTCGAGTAGCAGCACACGCGGACGCAGCGCCAGGACGGCGGCAAGCGACAGCAGCTGCTTGCGGCCGCCCGAAAGCGTATCGGTATCGCGATGAAGCCAGTCCTCCAGACCAAAGAAATAGCTGGTCTCAGCTACGCGACGGCGCATCTCATCACGTGCTAGCCCCAAGTTTTCCAGGCCAAACGCCATCTCGTGCCACACGGTCTCGCACACGATCTGGTTCTCGGGATCCTGAAACACGTAGCCCACGCGCTCCGCCGATGCCCGCACGTCCATGTCGGCAACGTTCTCGCCCAGCACGCGCGCATCGCCAGTGCGCTCGCCCGCCGGAGCGATCTCGGGCTTGAGCAGCGACAGCAGCGTCGACTTACCCGATCCGGTACCGCCAACAAGCAGCGCAAATGCACCTTGGGGAACACGCCAATCAAGTCCCTCGAGCACCGGTGCCCCGGCCCCGGGATAGGCAAAACTAAGGCCCTGCACCTCAATCGCCGGAATATCCGGGCCGCACGCCGCGCCCGACACCGGGCCCCTATCCAACCGAGCCATCAGCCAAACCTCTTCTCATCAATCGCGTGCGACGCGCAAGGCAGCATCATCCAGGCAGCGTACACGACATAGCCCAGCCACGGCGCCGGCACCGAAAGCTGCGGATAAAACGAATACTGCGTCGTCGCGGTCCATGCCACCGCCACCGCGGCGGCACCAAACAGCGCAAGCCCAACCAGCGCGGCAACGTCGCTGCGCCCCAGCCGATACCGCGCATACGTCGTACGACGCGTCGCGGCACCCCACCCGCGCGAGCGCATCGCGTCCGCGCGCTCCAGCGAATCTTCCATGCCCCAGCCCATCAACACGCTCGACGCCCGCAGGCGCGAGCGTACGGGGTCGGCCGGCGCGCGGCCCGGCACGTCAATCGCATCTTGCACCGCCAGCACCGTACGACCGCGGCGCAAAAACTGCGGGATAAGCCTCATGCACATCGAGATCATGAGCGCAATCACCGGCGCGGCATTGCCCAGCAGCGCGAGTACCTTGTCGTATTCGAGCATCGATGCCGCCGCCTCAAACCACAGTATGCTCGCCACAAACAGCCCGCCCATGCACAGGCCGTATACCATGCTCTCCAGATACACCGCGCGCATGCCAATACGGAACAGCTCCGTCGAGCCCGAGGCGCTAAACAGAGGATTGACCAGCGCGATAATCAAAATCACCGGCAGCTGCCAGCGAAGCGCCCCCAACGTGCGGGCAGCCCCACGCGTCGCAAATCCATACGCCAGCCCGCCCGCAAGTGACAGCGCAATCAGTACCGGCTGCATCGAGAACATAGTGAGCCCCAGCGTCAGCGCTATATAGAGTGCCGGCACAGCCGGATGCGACATCGAGAATGCCGCGACGGGCTCGCCGCCAAACTCCTCTCGTATGTTGTCCACGGGCACCCCCGTCCCCTCGCTCAAACAACAGCTCCGCAGCACCGCCAACGCCGCACGCACGCAGTGCAAACGCAACGCCGGCGGCGCAAGCCTCAACCGCCGCAAACCAATCGTTACGCGCTCGTCATATGCCTGCGGTATCATATTGCGCCGTGTATCGTTTCCAAACACACGTCTCTAATAACGTAACAGGAGATCACATGGACGCAACCGCAATTATCCTCGCCGCCGGCGAGGGCACCCGCATGAAGTCGAACCACTGCAAGGTTTCGCACAAGATCCTGGGCAAGCCCATGGTTCAGTGGATCGTCGACGCCACCATCAAGGCCGGCTGCAGCCGCGTCGTGGTCGTCATCGGCAGCCACGCCGACGAGATGCGCGCCCTCATCGATGGCGCCTACGCCAACAGCGCCACCAAGGTCGAGTGCGTCGAGCAGACCGAGCGCCTGGGCACCGGCCATGCCGTCAAGGTCGCGCTCGAGGCCTGCGGCATCACGCAAGGCCCCGTCGTCGTGCTCAACGGCGACCTGCCGCTCATCACCGCCGACACCGTCGCCAAGTTCGCACAGACCGTCGCCACCGGCGAGCTCGCCTGCACCGTCATGACCATGACCCCGCCCGATCCTTTTGGCTACGGCCGCATCAAGCTGGGCGCCGATGGTCAGATCGAGCGCATCATCGAGCAGAAGGACTGCACGCCCGAGCAGGCCGCCGAGCTACTCGAGTGCAACGCCGGCTGCTACGCCTTCGACGGCGCGCAGCTCGCCGCCCACATTGACGAGATCGGCAACGACAACGCGCAGTCCGAGTACTATCTGCCCGACATGCTCGAGATCCTCAAGGGCCACGGCCAGGCGGTCTCCATCTTCCACTGCGACGACTACCGCGACGGCCTGGGCGTCAACAGCCGCATCCAGCTCGCACAGCTTACCGCCATCGCGCGCGACCGCATCAACGAGCACTGGATGGCCGAGGGCGTTACCTTCATCGACCCCACGCAGGCCTGGATCGGCCCTGATGCCACCATCGGCCGCGACACCGTCGTCTGGCCGCAGACGCACCTGATCGGCCACGTCACCGTGGGCGAGGAGTGCCAGCTCGGCCCCAACAGCCGCCTCACCGACACCACCGTCGGCAGCGGCTGCACCATCGATGAGACCATCGCCATCGAGGCCGTCATCGAGAACGGCGTCGACTGCGGCCCGCGCGCCTACCTGCGCCCGGGCACCCACATGCTCGACGGCTCCAAGGCCGGCACGCACGTGGAGATCAAGAAGTCCACGATCGGCGAGGGCTCCAAGGTGCCGCACCTGTCCTACATCGGCGACACCACCATGGGCTCCGGCGTCAACGTGGGCGCGGGCTCCATCACCTGCAACTACGACGGCGTCCACAAGCACAAGACCGTCATCGGCAAGGATGCCTTCATTGGCTCCGACACCATGATGGTCGCGCCCGCCCAGATCGGCGACGGTGCACTCGTGGCCGCCGGCTCCGTCATCACCGAGCCGGTCCCGGCAGACGCGCTCGGCCTGGGCCGCGCCCGTCAGGTAAACATTGAGGGCTGGGCCGCCGATTATCGCCGCCGTCTGCACGAGGACGACGAGGTATAACGTTTTACCAAGCATCTAAGGAGCTGTTCCATGGGGGGCGGCTCCTTTTTCTATCGTGACCTGCGCAACCGGATGAGTGGTCGGTTCGTGTCCGTTGGCGGTAAAGACGTTATCAGGACCCGATAAACCCCGCCGCGCGGTTACAATGCAACAAGGCATCTATATGGCATTCGATGTATAAAGGAGAAGGGTAATGCCGATTAATGATCCCGAGAAGTCGGAGAATATGCGCAAGTCCATCCGCGTGTATTCCGGTTCCTCCAACCGTCCCCTCGCTCAGAAGATTGCTGAGTACCTTGGGGTCGAGCTTTCGGGCCTTACGCTAAAGCAGTTCGCCAATGGTGAGATTTACGCCCGCTACGACGAGACCGTCCGCGGCGCCGACGTCTTCCTGATTCAGTCCGTGGCCGGCGGCAACGTCAACGACATGCTCATGGAGCTGCTCATCGCCACCGACGCTGCCAAGCGCGCATCCGCCCGCTCCATCACCGCCGTTATCACCCACTACGGCTATGCCCGCCAGGACCGCAAGGCCGGCCCGCGCGAGCCCATCACCGCCCGCCTCGTCGCCAACCTGCTCGAGCGCGCCGGCGTCAACCGCATCATCACCCTCGACCTGCACCAGGGCCAGATCCAGGGCTTCTTCGATATCCCGGTTAACCACCTGTCCGCACTGCCGCTGTTTGGCCAGTACTACAACGACATGCACTTCGACACCGACAACCTGGTTGTCGTCTCCCCCGATGTGGGCCGCGCCAAGGCCGCCAAGAAGCTGTCCGACATGCTCGGCTGCGACCTGGCCATCGCCCACAAGGGCCGTCCGCGCCACAACGCCGCCGAGGTCATGGGCATCATCGGTGACATCAAGGGCAAGACCTGCATCATCAACGACGACATGATCGACACCGCTGGCACCCTGTGCGCCAACGTCAAGGAGCTCAAGGCAATGGGCGCCGGCGACATCTACGTGTGCGCCACCCACGGCATCTTCTCCGGCCCGGCCATCGAGCGCCTGAACGATGCCCCCATCGTCGAGTGCGTCGTCACTGACGCCATCCCCGTCGAGGTCGGCGGCAAGATCAAGACCATCTCGGTCGCCGAGGAGTTCGCCCAGGCCATTTCCGCCGTTTACCACGAGGAGCCCGTCTCCACGCTCGTCGGCGGCGACTTCGCACTGTAGTCGCTCGACCCTCACATCCCTCCGGAAGCCCCGGACGCGCCTGCGGGGTTATCACGCGAACGTCCTCGCCGCTTTGCGGCTGCGGGATGTTCGCTTTGATAACCCCTCCCGGCGTGTCCGGGGCTTCCTGCTGTCTCGGGGCAGCTGTTTTCTGGAATGACTTTGCTGCAACCTTTCCTCGCCTTCGGCGGGCGTGGTAGCCTTTGTCGTTGATTAAACTTTTTATGTAACGGAGGACAAATATGGCCGCTGCACAGCCGCTTAAGATTCGCATGGTTGCCGGGCTTGGCAACCCGGGCGAGGAATATGCCGAGACCCGCCACAACGCCGGCTTTAAGGCGATTGACGAGCTGGCCCGTCAGGCCGGCGTCACGTACTGGAAAAACCAGGCCGGCGCCGAGGTCGCGCTCATCAATATCAACGATGCCGAGGAAGAGGGCGGCAAGCGCCAGATTGTGTTGGTCAAGCCGCAGTCGTACATGAACACCTCGGGCGGCCCCATCTCCAAGCTCTGCCGCGAGTACAAAATCAAGGCCGAGGAGCTGCTCGTCATCCACGACGAGCTCGATATTCCCGCCGGCGACGTGCGTGTTAAGGTGGGCGGAGGCCATGCCGGTCACAACGGCCTGCGCTCCATCATCGACAAGATGGGCAGCCGCGACTTTAGCCGCATCCGCACCGGCATCGGCAACCCTCCCGGCAAGATGGCCGTGGCAGACTACGTGCTCAAGCAGCTGCGCGCCCGCGAGGCCGAGGACTTCCAGGACACCTGCGCCCGCGCCGCCGACGCCGCCGGCCTGGCAATCGTGCACGGCGCGATCTATGCCCGCGACCACGTCAACGGCGCCGCTTCCTCCAACGGCAAGCACTAAAACCTACCATTTAGGGATGTTTATTTTGGCAGGTTTTATCTGCTGAAACGCCGCGGTGGCCGCATCGCAATAAACACGCTGCCACCATACATGCATAACGCTCCAAAGGGGGCCGGCCTCATCAAAGCGCGAGGCCGGCCCCCTTTGCCGTTTTGCCTGATAAAACCTACCAAAATAAACCTGTCCCTTTTTGGCAGGTCACTTTTCCCAACCGCCGAAGACACACGTAAACAGCATGTCCATGAGGGTATAATTTGCATCGTATGTCTGCACAACGCCTGTGCGCGTACGGTTTTATTCGGGCTACCGTCCATTTCCGTGGAGGCACGGTTCGGCGGCCCTAACAAGAGAGGGGTTCTATGTATAAGATCCTGGAGAAGACGCAGTTCTCGGAGAAGGTGTTCAAGTTCCGCATCGAGGCGCCTGCAATCGCCAAACATGCGCACGCTGGACAGTTCCTCATGGTCCGCGCCAACGAGACGGGCGAGCGCGTCCCGTTTACCCTGGCCGGCTGGAACGGTGACGAGGGCTGGGTCGAGTTCATCTTCATGGTGATCGGCAAGACCACCGAGATGCTTTCCACCTACGAGGCCGGCGAGTCGCTGCGCGACGTCGTGGGCCCGTTGGGCGTTCCCACCGAGATGGCCGAGGGCCCCTGTGCCGTCATTGGCGGCGGCGTCGGCCTGGCAATTGCCTTCCCGGTCGCCAAGCACCTGGTCGAGACCGGTCACGAGGTGCACGCCATCATGGGCGCCCGCACCAAGGACCTCCTGCTCATGGAGGACCAGTTCCGCGAGCTCCTCGACGAGGATCACATCCACATCACGACCGACGACGGGTCCTACGGCGAGCAGGGCGTTGTCACCGCTCCGCTGGAGCGCCTGCTGCAGGACAAGGCCGTGAGCCAGGTCTTCTGCGTCGGCCCCGTTCCGATGATGAAGTTCTCGACCCTCACCGCCCAGAAGTACGACACCCCCATCACCGCGTCGCTCAACCCCATCATGGTTGACGGCACCGGTATGTGCGGCTGCTGCCGCGTCGAGGTGGGCGGCGTGACCAAGTTCGCTTGCGTCGACGGCCCCGACTTCGATGCCACCCTGGTCGACTGGGATGACCTTCGTGCCCGCCAGGCCGCTTACCGTTCCGAAGAGGGCGAGTCCCTCAAGGCCTATGAGGAAAAGAGCTGCGCATGCCACTAGTTAACGGTCGTTTCGTTGCCGATATGAAGTCGCCCCGCACCCCCGATAACGAGGAGCCGGCTGCCGAGCGCGCCTGCGACTTCCGCCCCGTCGACAAGGGCTTCACCGAGGAGATGGCGCTGGCCGAGGCCGAGCGCTGCCTCAACTGCAAGAAGCCGTTCTGTGTTGAGGGCTGCCCCGTCAACATCAACATTCCCCGCTTTATCGAGCAGATCCGCGCGAAGGACTTCGGCGGCGCTCTCGATACCATTCGCGAGGACTCCATGCTTCCCGCCATCTGCGGTCGCGTCTGCCCGCAGGAGAACCAGTGCGAGGGCAAGTGCATCCGTGGCAAGAAGTCCGAGCCCGTGGCCATCGGCCAGCTCGAGCGCTTCTTGGGCGACCGCCCCGAGCTCGCCTCCACGCCCAAGATGGCCCCCAAGAACGGCAAGAAGGTCGCCGTCGTCGGCTCTGGCCCGTCCGGCATCACCTGCGCCGGCGAGCTCGCCCGCAACGGCTTTGACGTCACCGTCTTCGAGGCATTCTTCACCGGCGGCGGCGTGCTGGTCTACGGCATCCCCGAGTTCCGTCTGCCCAAGGCAGTCGTCAAGCGCGAGATCGACGGCCTGGAGGACATGGGCGTCAAGTTTGAGTACAACTCCGTCGTGGGCAACATGGCCACGGCCGAGGAGCTGTTCGAGCAGGGCTTCGACGCCATCTACGTGGCAACCGGCGCCGGCCTGCCCAAGTTCCTCAACGTCCCCGGCGAGAACCTGCCCAACGTCTTCTTCGCTAACGAGTACCTCACCCGCGTGAACCTGATGAAGGCCAACAAGTTCCCCGAGTACGACACCCCCACCAAGCACGGCAAGAACGTCGTCGTCTTTGGTGGCGGCAACGTGGCTATGGACGCCGTCCGTACCGCCAAGCGCCTGGGCGCCGAGCACGCCATCATCGCCTACCGCCGTACCGAGGACGAGATGCCCTGCCGTCGCGCCGAGCTGCACCATGCTAAGGCCGAGGGCGTCGAGGTTCTGCCGCTCGTCTCCCCGCTCGAGTTTGTCGCTGGCGAGGACGGCTCCGTGTGCGCCGTCAAGGTCCAGAAGATGGAGCTCGGCGAGCCTGACGAGTCCGGCCGTCGTCGCCCGGTGCCCATCGAGGGCGCCATCGAGGAGATTCCCTGCGACGTCGCAATCTCGGCTATCGGCACCAACGCCAACCCCTTCGCTGCCAAGATCGGCGGCAAGATGGAGCTCAACAAGTGGGGCTACATCGTCGCCGACGAGGAGACCGGCCAGACCACCGATCCCCGCATCTGGGCCGGCGGCGACATCGTCACCGGTGCCGCTACGGTCATTCTGGCGATGGGTGCCGGCAAGAAGGCCGCCGCTTCGATCACCAAGAGCCTGCTGGGCGAGTAATCACCTGCAGCACTAGCCACCAAACGGCAAAGTCCCCGTCGAGCACACGCCCGGCGGGGTCTTTTTCTATGCCGGCCGCCCGACCACCATAAAGGGGACAGGCACCTTTGTGGTGGTTTTACTCGCGCGGATGACTCGGGTTACAATACGCCTGACATATTGCCCCCTTCTCCGGATGGGGGCAGCGTAAGCGCTCTTGTGGCGGCACCGTAGGACTTTGAAGGTGGCCGTCGTAAGGGCGCTTTTTGTTTAGGCGCCCTCGCTCGGGCGCGCACGATGAATGGAGAGCGCATGAAGAGCTTTATTGCCGAGGATTCGTTTTGGGAGCTATTTCCGCAGGCGGCTGTCGGTGTTGTGGTCGTAAAGGGCATGAAGCCCGCGGCTCAGATTCCTCAAGAGGACGTGGACGCGATTGCGGCGTTGCTCGACCGCGCCAATATCGACGCGGAGCGTCATCTGACCAGCGATACTATCAGCGAGAACGCACCGGTCAAGGCATGGCGCGAGGCTTATCGGCTGTTCAAGACCAAAAAGGGCGCGCGTTGCTCAATTGAGAACCTGCTCAAGCGCGTGCTCAAGGGCAAACCGGTGGGCCACATTACGCCCGCGGTGGATATCTACAACACGGTGTCGCTGACCTACGCGCTGCCCGTTGGC
>UQWQ01000038.1 GCA_900544755.1 uncultured Collinsella sp.
CTTAAAGCCCGGGTTCCATGCAAAGGCGTCGCGCACTTCTTGCATGTTGCGGCGGATGCCCGCCTCGTCGTATAGATGAAACGGCGTGGGGAACTGCTCGACGATATGCTCGAGCGTCTCCTTGTCCACAAACGGCTGCTTGGCCGCATATGCCTCGTTGGGAGTCAATGACATGTCCCGTAAACCTCGCTATCCAGACGGCGCTACCTGCGCATCGAATCCGCATAGCGTGGACCCAATGTCCGGATAGCGCTCCCGCATTGCTGCAGACAGTCCTGCGGGTGTTTCCCGCAGGCCCACCAGGCTGTTCGTGCCCGAAAAACCCAGTTCGGCGGGTTTCGCCTCCCCGCGGGGTCAAAGCCTGCCGGCTCGCCCGCGGCTCTTCGTGCCCGCGCCTCTATCAAGTGGTAACGACCCTACCACGTTGCACTTTACCAAACAAGAGTATTCGTATATAACGTTTAAAAAATGCAGGGATATGCTGGAAATAAGGGTGTGGCAATCTTGCGGCACAATAGATGGCAATCGACGCGCACCCATGAAAGGAACCTCTATGACCGAGCTCCAAGAACTCCGCCGCTATCGGCGCGACTTGCACAGGATCCCGGAGCTCGACTTCGATCTTCCGCAGACGATCGCCTATATCGAGGGTGTGTTGGCGCCGCTCGCCTGCGAGGTGGCCCATCCGTGTCCCAGCTGCGTCTGCGCTTTCTTCGACGCTGGCGTTGGTGCCGCGCATGCCACGGCGATTCGCACCGACATGGATGCGCTGCCCATTGTGGAGGCGACGGGCGCGGCTTTCGCCTCGTCTCATCCCGGCAAGATGCACGCTTGCGGGCACGATGGGCACATGGCCATGGCGCTTGCCGCAGCGACGTATGTCGACCGTGCGATTCGCGAGCGGCCGGGTGTCATTAAGCGTAACGTGCTCTTTGCGTTCCAGCCTGCCGAGGAGACGACCGGTGGTGCCAAGACGGTATGCGAGAGCGGTGTGTTCGAGCGCTATGGTGCCGACCGTATCTTTGGCTTTCACGTGTGGCCCGACCTTCCCGCCGGCACGCTGGCGAGCTGTCCCGGTCCATTGCTAGCGCGTTCGAGCGAGACGCATGTGCACATTCACGGGATGAGCATCCATATCGCCAAGACCTATGGCGTACCGGTCGAGGAGTCGCACGATGCCGCATTGGCGGCAGCGAAGTTTTTGGTTGCCGAGCGCGAGCTGATGGACGAGTTGGGCGCCGACGAGCCCTGTATCGGTAAGTTTGGTCTGCTGCGGGCCGGTACGGTTTGCAACGCGGTGGCGGGGGAGGCCCACGTGGCCGGCAGTCTGCGCGTGTTTACGGACGATATGTTCGACCGTGCGCGAGAGGGCGTGCGCCGCGTGCTCGATGAGGCGTGTGCTGCAACGGGCTGCGCGTACGATCTCGATTTTGCTGAAGGGTATCCGCCGGTCGACAACGACCCCGAGCTGTTTGCCCGAATCGCGCCCGCTCTGCCCGAATTGCAGCTCGTGGACGAGCCGCTGCTAATCGCCGAGGATTTCGCGTTCTATCAGCGGCATCTGCCGGGCGTGTTCTTCTTGCTGGGCACGGGCGTGCCAGAGGGCCAAGACAACCCGAGTGATTCGGATGGCTGCCCCGCCTATGCAACAAGCGCCCTGCATACCGATAGCATGCTCTTTGACGAGGAAATCCTACTCAAGGGCCTCGATGTCTACAAACGATTGCTTTTGCTTGACTAAGGCGTGAAGGACTATTTGTTCTAGATAATACGAACAAACGTACGATATAATAGAGATGTAAGTCTATAGAAACGTTTGACGTTACTAACGTAAGGCGATACTATGATTGCATCGTATAAAGATGAGGATACCGAACGCTTTGCCATGGGTGTGCGGGTCAGGAAGTTCGTGCCTTTTGAGCGTGTTGCGTTGAGGAAGATTAGCCAACTGCAGGTTTGTGCATCGCTTGATGATCTTCGCGTTCCACCAGGCAACCGCCTAGAAGCTTTGAAGGGCGATCGTGCCGGTCAATATAGCATCCGTGTTAACGAGCGCTATCGGGTCTGTTTTGAGTGGAGACAGGGGATGGCTTGGAATGTCGAAATCGTCGATTATCACAAGTGATGAGACTGCGTCCGATTTGCTGCCGCCGGTGACTCCTGGTGAGCTTCTCAAAGAGGATTTTCTTGTCCCCATGGGCATTTCGCAATATCGCCTTGCTAAGGAGACTGGGATTCCGGCCCAGCGCATTGGGCAGATTATCTTGGGAAGGCGTCGCGTGACGGCCGACACCGACCTTCGCCTTTGTCGCTACTTTGGTCTGACGGATGGTTATTGGCTGCGCGCCCAGATAGCGTTTGATCTCGAGGCGGAGAAGAGGCGCATCGAACCGGAACTGGATAAGATCGTTCCTGTTCAGCAGGCTATAGCATTGTAGTGTTCAAAGATGTTGAGGTTGGAGTGACGATGGGGCGACGCCGACAATCTGCCGTTTATAGTCCCGGTGGGTGTGGATGCGGCTTGTTATTGCTTCCGGTTATTGCCGTGAGCATTGGCGTGATGTTTGCGCTTGCCGGGTTGGCAGCAGCGGCACTCGTGCTGTTGATTGTGGCCATTGGCGTGACGATCTGGCTGTGTCGTTCTCGCGAACAGCGCCGTGCCGAAGGCAAGAGCAATGTTGGATGGACCATCTTTTTGGTTATTGCCTATCTGCTGAGCATCAGTTACCTGGCGTTCTTTATCCTGCTGCTCATTAGCACCTTTACCGGGGAATCCGTCACGGTGGGTTGATATACTGCCAGCGGACGGTCGCGCAAAGCGCGTTTGCTCGGCGTTTGGATAACTGCATGGGCCGTTTACCGCAACCTTAGCTCACAGCTAATGAATTCAAGTTCAATCCTTCCTACGATGTGCTGTGTGCCGGCGCGGTAGCCGGATCGTAGGAAGGATGCATGATGAAAAAGCTCGATAACGAAGTACTGCTGAGCCGTCGCGCTGCACTTGGCGCATTCGCCACCGTCGCCTTGGGGAGTGCCGGTCTTCTTTCCGGGTGTGGTAGCGATAAGGCGACCATCACCGAGGACGCTGGCGATGGCGACAAGAAGGAAGAGGCGAAGAAGGAAGAGCAGTCTACGACTGACTTGGCGGTTGGTACGACGGTGACCACGACTGCTGGCCTTTCCGTCGTCGTCGATTCCGTCCAGCCCGGTCTCACAAATTTTGACGGTTCGACCATGACGGGTATTCACGTCACGTACGTCAACAATGGCGATGAGGGCGCAGATTACAATATTTACGACTGGAAGGGCGAGGACGCCAATGGCGCTCAACAGAATCAGGGTTACTACAGCGAGGGCTCCGATGAGCTGCAGTCTGGTACCCTTGCCGCCGGTGGCTCCGTGGCGGGCAATATCTACTTTGATGGTGACATCAAGAAGGCACTCTATTTTGCCAACATGTTTGATAAGTCCGCGACTGCGAGCTGGGTGCTCGCCTAACTTGTTGCCGCTATTGACCGTATGGGAGGTGAAGTCGTATGCCCGATAAAAAGCTGACCGAGGAGTTGCTCAATGAGCTTCTCGATGCGCCGAACATCGATGGCTATATCAGGGAGCACGACTTTGCCGCCCCGTCGCTTTCGGACTACCTGAAGCAGCTGCTGCAGGAAAAGGGCTTGGAGCGCTCGCGCGTGGTTCGTATGGCCGATCTCAATGAGACCTTTGGCTATCAGATCTTTACTGGTGCGCGTCACCCGAGTCGCAATAAGGTGCTGCAGATTGCCTTTGCGATGGCGCTGACGCTCAAAGAGGCCAACCGTGCGCTGACGGCTGCCGGGGTAAGCGTCCTTAACTGCAAGGATCGCCGCGATGCGATTATCATCTTTTGCATCGATCGCGGGTGCAGCCTCCAAAAGGTCAACGAGGAGCTGTATCGCTTTGGCGAGGAGACGGTGAGTTAGCGGCTGATATCTGAGCCGGCGGAGCTGTCGAACAACGATGCAAACGAACGGGGCGCGGATGCCATGGGGTGTCTGCGCCCTGCGCTATGATGGAGGCTATGGATACTCAGACCCCAACATATCCCGATGACGAGCTGACCGCAGCGCTTGCCGAGCACCTGGCGTCGCTCGATCGCGACGACAGCTATCGCGTGGAGCGTGTACTTAAGCGCTCGTCCGTTGAAACAACCGAGCTCGTGTACTTTGAAGGAACCGGCGGTGGTTCGCTCGGCCCCTTTGTCCGTAAACGCATCGATGCTTCGGCTCAAATCGGCGGGGCATACGAGCGTCTGTTTGCCGCTCAGCGGGCAGGCAGGCGTTTTGAGCGCCTGCCCAGAATCGTCGATTGCCGTCGTATGGGCGACGATCTCAACGTGGTTATGGAATACATCGAAGGGGAGACGCTCGAGGCGCTGGTGGACCGTCTGGGAGCCACCCCAGATTATGCGCACGAAATGTATCCTGCCCTTTGCGACGCCGTGGGCGAGCTCCACGCCGGTTTTGCAATGGCGGGGGAGACGTCGGCGCCGGTGATCCATCGCGACCTCAAGCCGTCGAATATCATCGTGACGGGTGCGAACCGTACGCTCGATGACGGCCTGACGTTTTCGTCGCTGGTGATTATCGACTTGGGGATCGCACGTGTATGGCGCGATGGCGCCGATGCCGACACCGTCAAGTTTGGCACGCGACCCTATGCGCCGCCCGAGCAGTATGGGTTTGGGCAGACGAGTGTGCGAAGCGACGTCTACGCACTTGGCGCCCTGTTGTTCTTCTGCTTGACGGGAGTCGACCCTAAACCAGGGCTCGACATGCGCGAGCAATGCGAGGCGCGTGGCATTCCCACTCAACTTGCCGATGTCATCTGCATGTCGATGGCGCTCGACCCGGCCAAGCGTTTTGCGAGTGCGGAAACGTTGGGACGGGCGACGCGCGCGGCATACGACCTGAGTCGCCCCGTGCGGCCTCCTGCGCCTGCGCCTATCCGTACTCCGGCATCGGAGACGGCGTTGACGCCCCAGGGGCTCCGAAACCCCGCAGGGCTTCCTAGACCTGCCGCCTCCGCTGCATGCGGTCTGCTCTCTCGTGTTCCGGAGTCTCTGGGGCGCATTTGGAATACGCTCGTCTGCTTCTCGCTGCTTGTGTTCTTTGCCGGAAGTCACTTTGCCGTCTTTCATCCCACGGGAGCAAACCAAAGCTACCCGACGTGGCTTCTCATAATCGAGTATTTTTTCTTTGTCGATGGCCTTATGGTGCTTATGCATTTTGCGCCGCTCGATAAGCGCCGTCTTCGTCGGCGATTCGCACTGCTCGACAGCTATCGCGGCAAGAAACTCGCGAAACTCTGGCTCAAGGCATTGGGTGTGCTGCTCCTATGCATGATCGTCATAGTCGCGGTTGCCAATGCGACCGGCGTCGTCGATACCTCCGCTACCTAAAAGAAAAGGGCCCCATTGGGGCCCTTTGCAGTTGCACTTAGATGCGGTTCATCTGGCCGGCGACCTTGTTGTACCAGTCCTGCCACGTGGGCGGGCAGTACTTTTTGGCAGCTGCCGGGGTAAGGGTGGAGCCGTAGTTGGCGCCCAGATAGGCAACGTGAGCGGAGATGCCCTCGCTCCAGCTGCCAAAGCTGCGCCAACCGCCGCCACGGGCACTCCAGCCCCAGGCGTTGTAAGAATTGGCGCAATAAGCACCCTTGGTGCTCTCGATGCAGGCGATGGCGGGGGACCAACGGGGGTCGACACCGGTATTCCAAGCGGCGACGGCAAAGTTATAGCCCTGGCCTGCCATGGGGGAGCCGGCGAGATAATTGTCGATGCGGCTCGTCCACTCATTAATGAACGAATCGTAATCGGAGCTACCGGTATTGGCGTTGTTCACCGTGGTGTCGATGGTGGTGTTGGTGTTGGTGGCCTGGCTGCTGGAATTGCTGCCGCTTACGCCCTCGCCCGAGATCTTCTCGGCGGCAGCGGCCTTATCGGCCTCAAGCTTGGCAAGCTCGGCGGCATTTTCCTGCTCGGCTTTTGCCTGCGCCTCGCTGCGGAGCTGCTGGGCCTGAGCCAACGCATCCTCGGCGTTTTTCTGCTCTGCCTCAAGCTGAGACTTGGCCTGCTGGAGCTCAGCCTTGTTCTGCTCGAGTTCGGTTTGCATGTTATTGAGCTGTTCGATCTCGTCGACGCTCGAGCTCGTGATCTGGTTGGTGTATTTGCAGGTCGTGATGAACTCACCCAGGCTCTGCGCGTTGACCAGGAAGCTCACGATGGGGTTGGTGCCCTTCTGATACTTGTACAGATCGCGCATGGCGGAGCTTGCTTTGGCCTGCTGCTCGGGAAGCTTGGCCTCGATTTCCTCGATGCTTGCCTCATTGGAGTCAATCTGCTTTTGCAGGTCATCGAGTTTGGTGCGGGCGTCGTTGTAGGCGCTCGTGGCGGCTTCGATCTTCTGCTGGGCTGCGGAAAGCTGGTCCTGCGTTGCCTGCGAGGCGGCATACGCCGCAACGGGGGAGAGCATCGGCGTGGCCGTCAGCGCAACGGCGAGCGCGGCGCTCGTGATGATACGAGCCGGCTTCGACGCAATGAGCGCTGCGGTGCGATGATTCGAATGCTGCATCCAGTCCCTCTGCAATCAATCGTAGGTTATGGTTCGAACGGTATTCTACTACTGCTTTCGACCTCAACTTGAACCTTAAAGGTTCCAAAGGGTCAAGTTGAACTTGAGGCTTTGGCTTTGACCTGCAGTTATGATGAATTGTTGAGAAACCATAGAGTTCAACTTTAACGTTACGGAACCCTGTCGAGAGGGTTTTTGTTTATCAAAAGTCGCCTCATGTGGGGTTTTGCAACTACAGGGTCCCATCACGGCGAGGGCGGATTTCATGCTGGATAATTGCGCTGATTGCCATAGATACGGTGGAGCTTTGGGCGCCGGCGGTTTGGCACGCTAGAATAAATCAGTTGCGCAAAGACCGCCCGTTGTGTGGGCAGTTCATGATAGGAAGTTTCCATGGCATTGCAGTTTACAGAGCGCGAGTTTATTCCCGTGCTGCTCGGTGGCGACATCAACGCCTATTCGGTGGCGCGCGCCTTCTACGAGGAGTACCAGGTCAAGAGCCTGGTCTTTGGCAAGTACCAGACGGGTCCCGCGTACCGCAGCCAGATTATCGACTACACGCCCAACGTGGATATCGATACCATGCCCGTGATGCTCAGGACCGTCAACGGCATTGCCCAAGCGCATGCCGATAAGACGATTGTTCTTGTGGGCTGTGGCGATAACTATGTTGCCCTCGTGGCTCAGGCCAAGGATGCCCATGAGTTGGCGGATAACATCGTCGCGCCTTACGCTCCCTATAGCATGCTTGAGCAGTGCCAGAAGAAGGAGATCTTCTACGAGCTGTGCGAGAAGCATGGCGTGCCCTATCCACATACCTTTACCTTCACCATGGCGATGCTGAACGCCCAAGGCGAGGCACCTGCCGAAGTGCTCGACCAGATCGATTTTCCCTACCCGATGATTCTGAAGCCTTCTGACGGCATCATGTGGTGGCAGCACGAGTTCGAGGGCCAGAAAAAGGCCTATGAGATTGCCGACCGTGCCGAGCTGGAACAGGTCATTCGCGACTCGTATGCCAGCGGCTACACCGACGACCTGATCTTGCAGGATCGCGTGCCCGGCAACGACGAGTACATGCGCGTGCTCACCAGTTATTCCGACCGTAACGGCAAGGTGCGTATGATGTGCCTGGGTCACGTGCTGCTCGAGGAGCATCAGCCTCACGGTGTCGGCAACCACGCCTGCATCATCACCGAGCCCAATGACGAGCTTATGGATGGCGTGCGCAAGTTGCTCGAGGACCTTCACTTTGTGGGCTATTCCAACTTTGACGTTAAGTACGACGAGCGCGACGGCTCGTTTAAGTTCTTCGATTTCAACACGCGCCAAGGTCGCAGCAACTACTACGTTACCAACAGCGGCTTTAACGTCGCCAAGTATGTGGTGGACGAGTATGTGTTCAACCGTCCGTTTGAGCCGGAGTTTGTGACGGCACAGGACGAGGCACTGTGGATGGTCGTCCCCATGGGCGTCGTCGACAAGTACGTCAAGGATCCCGAGTTGCGCGCGAAGGTGCATCGCCTGGACAAGGAAGGCAAGGGCGCCGACCCTTCGTTTATGAAGGGCGACTTTGTCTTTAACCGCTGGCTGCGCATGTGGCACACCAAGCTGCGCCACTTTAAGCTGTTCAAGACGTATTACAAATAGATGAGTGCGGCGCCCGTCCGGTTTACATCGGGCGGGCGCGGGTATGATACGCGCAATTGCGCAAACGTCACCAAGGAGGCGGCGATGGAAAAGCTGGGAGTTATCGGCGGCATGGGCGCCGAGGCCACGTCGTATTACTACGACCAGGTGGTGCGCCATACGGCTGCTGCCTGCGATCAGGAACATATCGACATGGTGGTGCTCTCCAAGTCGACCATGCCCGACCGCACGCTTGCCATTAAGACCGGCGAGCATGCCAAGCTGCTGGCGACCATGAAAGAGTGTGCCCAGGCACTCGAGTCGCTGGGCTGTGCGCACATTGCCATTCCCTGCAACACGTCGCACTACTTCTACGACCAGATCCAGTCGTTTACGAAGGTGCCGATTATCCACATGCCGCGTGAGTCGGTGCGCTATGCCCTTGCGGGTGCGGTGATGGGGGAGTGCGAGTTCGACCCCAACCTGAGTATGCCGGCCGAGCCGGTGCACAAGATTGGCATTATGGGCACCGACGGAACCGTGGGCGCGGGCGTCTACGGCCGCGAATGCGAGGCTGCGGGTGTTGAGGTCGTCTATCCCAGCGAGAAACGTCAGAACGATGTGATGTCGCTTATCTACGATGATGTGAAGGCCGGACGTGAGCCCGATATGGATAAGTTCGACCGCGTGATGTGGGAGTTCGCCCGTAGCGGCTGCGACCGTGTCATTCTGGCCTGCACCGAGCTATCGGTGCTGCAGAAGTATCGAGAGATGCCCGAGATCACCCTCGATGCTATGGATGTCCTGGTGCGCGAATCCATCATCCGCAGCGGCGTCCCCTACCGCCTCTAGCTTCCGACCCGTCAAAAAGGGACAGGTTAATTTTGGTAGGTTTTATCTGGTGAAACAGTAAAGGCCTCGGCTCGTTTGGTGCGAGCCGAGGCCTTTTGCGTTGGGCGGTTGCTGCCGGTGGCGAACTAGAACAGGAAGCCGATGGCGATGAGGGCGATGCTGACGATGGGCACGGCGATGTCCAGGCCCTTGATGGGGTAGCGCTTGTACGAGCTGGCGCGCGTGCGCAGATAGAAGCCGCGCTGTTCTGCCGCCAAGGCCGTGGCATCGGTCTTGCCCACGCTCGAGATGAGCAGCGGCACACACAGTGGCAGCATGAGCTTAAGCTTCTTGATAGGGTTCTTGGTGTCGTACTCGACGCCGCGTGCGGTCTGCGCCTCCATGATGGCGTTCATCTCCTGACCAAACACCGGCACAAAGCGCAACGCCGTGGTAAAGGTGAAGGCATAGCGATACGGTACGTGCAGCACCTCGACGCAGGCGTTGGCAAGGTCGTTGAGCTTGGTCACCATGAGCATGAGGATGAGCGGTAACGCCACACCCAGCAGGCGCAGACAGGCCTTCGATCCTGTGATGAGGCCCGTGTCGGTGATAAAGCCCCACACAACGTTGCCATCGCGCATAAAGGCCAGCTGGAGCACCAGCATGATAAGTGCGAGCGGAATCAGCAACTTGAGCAGCGAGAACAGACGGTCGACGACACCGGCATAGGCACCCAGCGCAAGGGTGAGTGCCAAAAAGCCCAGCAGCGCCACGTAGGTGTCGGACAAGAAGATGCCGACGATGATGGCGGCGGCGAGGCCCAGTTTGACGACGGGGTTCAGGCGATGCAGCAGCGTATCGCCCGGCATGTAGTCGATGACGTTAACCACGGCGGACCATCTCCTTGGTAATGCGAACGACATCGGTGACCTCGCTCACCTGCGCAAAAGCGGGCGAGACGGAAGATGCCAGACGGCGCGAGAGTTCAATAACCTGGGGAGGCTCCACGTAGGCACGCCGCATGAGATCGATGTTCGAGAATAGCTCGTGCGTGCGGCCGCGGTCGAGGATGCGACCGTCGGCCATTACTACGATACGCTCGGCAAAGTCGGAAACAACTTCCATATCGTGGCAGACCATGATAACGGCGCAACCACGCTCGGCCATGGTGCGCACCGTTTCCATGACGGTCATGCACTCGCGGTAGTCAAGGCCGCTCGTGGGCTCGTCGAGCACGACGATCTTGGGCTCAACAACTACGACGGAGGCAAGCGCCACCATTTGTCGCTGGCCGCGCGAAAGCGAGAAAGGTGCCTCATCGGCAGGCAGGCCAAAGCGGTCGATAACGAGTCGAGCGCGACGCAGAGCCTCGGCACGGTCGATGCCGGCAAGCTCCAGGCCAAAAGCGACCTCGTCGAGTACGGTATCCTTGCAGATCTGGCGGTCGGGGTTTTGGAAGAGGGTTGCGACTTCGCGGGCGATGCGGCTCGTGGGAACGGCTGCGGTGTCCAGCCCCGTAACGCGCACGCTGCCCGAGGCGGGCTTAAGCAGGCCTGTGAGCAGCTTGGTGAGCGTGGTCTTGCCGGCACCGTTTTGGCCGACGATGCCCACGAGCTCGCCGGGATAGAGCGTCAGGTTGAGGTCGTGTACGGCGGCGCCGCCATTGGGATAGGCAAACTCAACATGGTCGAAGGTGAGTACGGGTTCGGCGTCCTTGGCATGAGGGCGCAACGACGGTGCATGCGGGGAGCCGGCGGGCGCCTGGGCTTCGCTGGCCGCGCGTGCGGGGTCGACGATGCCCGAAATCAGGCGCTCGGCCTCATCGACATCCAAGCAAGGGGTACCGCTTACCAGGCCATCGGCCTCGAGGCTATTGAAGATACGCGTGACGCGAGGGCAGTCGACGCCGATGGCACGGAGCTCGTCGGTATGCGCGAAGACCTCGTGTGGTTCGCACTGCAGCGCGATTTCGCCATGGTTGAGCACGAGCACGCGGTTGCAGTACTCCGAGAGCAGGGCGACCTTTTGCTCAACGACGACGATGGTGATTCCAAGTGCGCGGTTTGCCTCACGCAGCGTCTCGAAGACCAGCGTGGAGCTGGCAGGGTCGAGTGCCGCGGTGGGCTCGTCGAGAACCAAGACGCGCGGACGCATGGCGAGGATGGCGGCGATGGCTACCTTTTGCTTCTGTCCGCCCGAGAGGGTGGCGATCTCGCGGTCGCGCAGGTCGCTGATGCCGACGGTCTCGAGCGTTTCGCTCACGCGCTGCTCGATCTGGTCATGGGGGACGCCAAAGTTCTCGAGGCCAAAGAGCATCTCGTCCTCGACGACCGAAGCGACCATCTGCGTGTCGATATCCTGCAGCACACTGCCGACGATTTGCGATACGTCGGTGAGCGAGGCTTCGCAGGTGTCGTGGCCGTCAACCATGACGGCCCCAAAGAACGTGCCGGTGTAGTGGTGGGGCACGGCGCCCGACAGGCAGGCGGCAAGCGTGGACTTGCCGGCGCCCGAGGGCCCGATGATGCCGATGAAATCGCCCTGATGCACATTAAACGACACGTGGGCGAGCGCGGGCTCGGGTGCGCTGCCATATGAGAACGAGACGTCATCGACGCTGATGATCGTTTCCATGAATACCTTTCATAGTCGTTGGGGACGTTCTTACATGACTAGTCGTTAAAGAACGTCCCCAAGAGCTAGTTGTTTGGGACAGTCTTTGCTGGTGGAGCGTCGGGATGGCTCGTAAAGCCGAGCAGGTTAGTTAAGCTTCAGAGCCTTTTGGATGGGCAGATAGAGGGCGCCGACCAGAATGGCGTTAAAGACGGCGGTCATGGCGACGACGGGCAGCATAGCGGCGGCGAGCTCGCCGACCACGCCAAGCATGGCCATCTTGATAACCATGAAGATGACGCCGGAGACAAAGGTGGTCACGAAGGTAGCGACGATGGCGACGGCAGGCTTGACCTGACCGTTCTTGCCGGCGGCGTTGACGATGCCGGCCATGAGCATGGCGGCGATGCCCTCGGCGGCAAAATCGACGAACGGCGAAGTGGTGGTGATCTGGATCACGGCAGCCGAGATGAGGCCAATGACGAGCGCCTGGCCGATGTTGGGGCGAACGACCAGGATGGTGAGGCAGAAGGCCGAGATGATGAACTCGGGGCTGATCATGCCGCCCGAGATGCCCGAGATTGCCTTGCCGACGGTGAAGTTGAGGATGAAGCCGGCGGCGAGCAGGATGGCGAGCAGGACGAGGGCGCGGACATCGAGTTTGCCGCGGTCGGCGGTCTGGACGGTGCGGGGCTGGGCGGCGGTGTTCTGAGACATGGTGAAAATCCTTTCAAAAAGGGGAGTGCAAGAAAAAACGGAGGCGCGTGATGCGAATGCGATCGGGCTCGAGATAGAAAAAGGCCCCCGGTCGAAACCGGAGGCCTTCCAATCACCTAGAGCGCAAAAACAGGCGTGAGGGACTCACCGTCGACCGATCGTATTCGCATCACGCCACCACCAGTTGTTGAGAGACGTCATCGCGTTCTTCATGTCGGTGGCTCCTTTCGTGATGCCATGGCGCGGTAGCACCTGATTGCTGTTGCGCTGCACTATAGCACAGTGCAATATGCGCGGGGAAATCTTTTTTGAAAAGATTTCAGGCGGGTTTCCCGCCGGTGTTTCCCGCCGGTCAAATGACGGACAAGGAGGGCAAGACTGCTCGCGCTGTCTTGCCCTCCTTTAGAACGTGAGAGTCTTAGGCCTTCTTGCGACGATAGATCACGTAGGCGCAGACACCGATGATGACGACGGCGCCAACGGCCATGGCGGCCATGTTGTTGCCCTCGGACTTCTCCTCGGTGACCTCTTTCTCTTCGGCCTCGGGCTCGGCCACGTCCTCATCGGAAAGGGCCTCGTCGGCGTAGGTGATGGACTCGACCAGGCAGTCGTTGTCAGCATCGTAGTCACTCGGGACGAACTCCTCGGAGAAATCGCCCTCCTGGAGGTAGTCGCGCATCTCCTCGAGCATGGCCTTGCACTTAACATAGGTGTTCTTGGTTGCAGCCTTGCCGGCCTTGTTGGCCAGGGCGGTGCGGGCTTCGGTGCCTTCTTCGGCCTGCATGGCCTCGTCGACGGTCAGGTTCTGCTCGATGAGTTCCTTCTGCAGGGCGTCGAGATAGGCGCGGACGCCGGCGGCGCAGTGGTCGCGGTTCTCATAGGCGAGCGTGTTGATGTCCATGAGGACGTAGTTGATGGAGTTCTTGGGCTCCTCGTTGTTCACGACGTCTTCCTCTTCGCAGTGATCGAAGGAGACATCCTGATCGCTGAAGTAGGGGCTGACCTCGGTGAGCAGTGCGGAATAGAGGGGGATGGCGACGGAGAACTCGGCGTTGGATAGCATCTCCCACTGGATGGTCGCGATCTCGGGGTCCATGCCGTGACGGATCTGGAAGGTGTGGATTTCGGTGTTGCGGTTGGAGCCGATGGCATAGGCGCCGTCGGTGTTGGCGTTGAGGCCGGCGACATTCTCGCCGCGAGCGGCGAAGGAACGAATCATCTCAAAGGTGTTCCAGTCGGACTTGCCGGGCGTAAAGAACAGCGGCTGCATTTCGTGGACCAGGGCGCCGGTCGTCGCGCGAGCGTCTTCGCGCTCGTCCTTGACGATCTCGTAGTCGGTGCCCTCAGCAAGCGGAGCCATGAAGTAATCGCGGCCCTGGATATAGCGCGACCACTGGTGCATGCCGGCCTCGCCAATCTCCTCGCCGTAGGTCTTGGCGACGTCGAACTTGCCGTCGGTGTACTCGGCAAAGCCCTTCTCCTTAGGCATAGACTCGATGCCCTCGGAGTGGAGGCAGTTCTCGGTGTCGTCGAGGTCGACGTCATAGGTGAGGTTGCCGATGTTGGGGTTGAGCGAGGCGATATCGTCAGTGAGCCTCATGGCGATCCACTGATGGCCGGAAAGCGCTGCAAACAACCAGGTCTCGTTGTTGTCGGCAATGATGATCTGGTCGTTGGAGCAGACGCCCTGCTCGTCAATCAGGCTGCCGAGGAGCTCGACACCCTCGCGGGCCGTGGCACTCTCGCCCAGAATGACGCTGGCGTAGTTGTATTCGCCAATGCCAGTCTCCTCGGTGATGGGGTCGGCCTCTTCGGCCTTCTCGTTATAGGAGGTGCTCAACGTGGCAGAGCAGGAGACGCCCTTCTCGTTGATGCCTGCCTCGGAATATGCGTCGTAGCGATCTTCCCACTGCGAGGGGTTGTCGCGAACGAAGGTGTAGCGGTAGGTTGCGCCCTTGGACTTGTACTCAAAACCGGACTCGACCGAGGTGTACTCGTTGCCGTCCTTGTGTGCGGGCTCAATGCCAAAGTGCTTGATGTAGCGCGGACCGAAGTCCTCGGAACGGCCGTAGTACGTGTTGCCGTCTGCCGTGAGCTTGCTGCCCATGTAGATCTGGGTGCAGGCGAGTGCCGAAGTCGGCATGGCCATGATAGCCGCTGCTCCAAACGCAAGGCCGCAGCCGAGCTTCTTGAGCGTGTTGACAGGATGAGTAAACCTCATAATCCCTCCCAACTGTTGAAACCCCGCGAAACCGTACGGAGTTTCAGCTAATAAATACATCTACTAGCCTAAAGGAAGTGTAAAGAGTATTCACTCGACAACAGCCTTTGCTCGATGAGCGTGAAGAAATATACGATGAACGGATAATAATACTCATTTTATGGCTTTAGTTAAATAAAGGCACCCTGCATTTACTGTAGCTGAATAAAGCATTAGACGGCGGTCAAAAAGAAAACTCTCCCGCTGTTTAGGATTTGCATAAACAGCGGGAGAGTCGATAACTGGATGAATATCATACCAATGTGGATTTACTTCTTTCGGCGGTGAATCACGTTGATGGCGTAACCGACGAGCATGGCCAAGACGATGACAATAAAGCCGATCAGGGGATTGTCGTTCATAGGGTCCTCCTATTTTCCGAGCGGGGAGAATTCGTCGACGATGAGGTCGAGGCATTGCGGAAGCGCGCGGGCTCCAAAGACGCCCGAATTGCTGGAGATAATCTCGCCATCGAACTGCATGCCCAGTGACGGGGTGCAGGTGATCTTGGCTTCATTGGTCTGGATGATCTTGAACTGTGGGCGCCCGAGTACCTTGCCGGCGGGGTCAAGCGCAGCGGTGATCACGGTAGGCAGCAGCTGCACGGTGCGCACGGGTTCGATGACCGCAATGTCGACCATGCCGTCGTTCATGCGGCAGTTGGGGAACAGGTTGATGTCGTTTTGGATGACCGAGGTGTTGCCGGCCATGCAGCAGATGCCATCGAGCTCCTCGACAATGCCGTCATGCTCGATGGTAAAGTGCGCCACCGTGGGGTTGGGCGTGGCGAGCGCGGAGAGGAAGTAGGCGATCTCGCCGATGTCGTTTTTGGTAGGGGCGGCCTTCATCATGATCTCGGCGTCGAAGCCCGAGCCGGCGATGATGATAAAGCCGTGGCGCTTTTCGTTGCCGTTCTCGTCGAGCCAAAAGAGCTCGCCCATGTCCACTTTGACCGTGCGACCGGCACGGCAGGCCTTGGCAAGTGCCGCTGCCTCGGGGGCATTACCGATGTTGTTAAAGAACAGGCAGGCTGTGCCGGAGGGGAAGACGAGCGTGGGGACGCCGCATCCGCGCATTTGGTCGAGTACGTTGGAGACGGTGCCGTCGCCGCCCGAAATCACCACGCGATCAAACTCGCGCACGTCTGCCACGGCGTCTTCGGGTTCCATGCCATCGCCGATAAAACGCATCACGACCTCGTCGCCGCCCTGCGCGAGGGCGTGCGTGAATGCGTAGATTTCATCTGAGCTGGGGCCCGATGCCGGGTTGTGGATGATAAGGCAGCGCATACTTACGTTCCCGTTCTGTGACTAACCGAGTATAGTTGTAAGGCAATGCCGATATCCTACCCGTGTTTTTCGGGCCTAACCTTATTCGATGGGTTGATATGTACATTTCCACACATCAGGCTCTACTCGACTTTTGTCAGCGCGCCCGTGAGTTTGACGCGATTGCCGTCGATACCGAGTTTTTGCGCGAGCGCACGTTCCATCCGCGCCTGTGCCTGGTCCAGATTGCCACTCCTGCCGAGAGCGTCGCGGTTGATCCGCTGGTGATCGACGACCTGTCTCCCTTGGCCGAACTCATGGCCGACGAGAGCGTGACCAAGGTGTTCCATGCTTGCTCGCAGGACATGGAAGTTATGCTTCATACCGTAGGCGTGTTGCCGCGTCCGATTTTTGACACGCAGGTGGCCGCCGCCTTTTTAGGCGAGCGCCAGCAGATTTCCTACGGCGCGCTCGTGCAGACGTTTTGCGGCGTCTCGCTGCCCAAGACTGAGTCGCTGACCGACTGGTCGCGTCGCCCGCTGACCGATAAGCAGATTGAGTACGCGATCGATGACGTCAAGTACCTGATCGTCGCCTATACCGAGATGATGAGCCGTCTGCGCGAGCTGGGCCGCGTGGACTGGGTACTCGACGAGTTGCGCCCGCTGGCTGACGAGTCGCACTATCGCGCCGATCGCCACGAGGCGTTCCGCAAGGTCAAGCGCATCAATTCGTGCAGCCGTCACCAGCTGGGTATCGCGCGCGAGCTCGCCGCCTGGCGCGAGGACCGCGCCGAGCGCCGTAACATCCCGCGCAAGTGGGTCATGTCCGACGACACGCTGCTTGCGCTCGTTAAGCGCAATCCCGTCCGCGTTGAGGAGTTCCGTAGCATTCGCGGTACCGACCAGCTGGGGGAGCGCGACGTGGACGGTGCGCTCATGGCCATCAAGCGCGGCGCGAGCTGCCCGCACGATCGCCTGCCGCTCATGGTGCGCGGACACCGTCAGATCTCGCCGGAGCTGGAGAGCGTGACGGACCTGATGTATGCGCTCATCCGCCTGGTTGCCGAGCGCTCGGGGGTGGCGACCTCGGTCATTGCCTCGCGCGATGACCTGGCCGATTACATCGAGCATCCTGAGCAAAGCCCCCTGCGCGAAGGCTGGCGTTTTGAGCTTGTGGGTTCGCGCCTGGACGATCTGCTCTCGGGCAATATGGGGCTGACGGTGAAGGACGGCAAAATCGAGCTTCTATAGTTACGCGGCTTTACCAAACGCTGTAAACGTTCTAGAGCGGCAATGCCAAAACATCGATGGCGTCTCGTTGGCTGGGCGAGTGGGTAGAATGCCTCCAACGTGTAACTCGATTCGGAGGAATTCGTATGCCCTATTACTATGGATACGGCTTTGGCATCGACCCGCTGTACCTGCTGGTTGTTCTTGTTTGTACGGTGCTCGGTCTTGCCGCGCAGAGCTATATCAACTCGACGTACAAAACCTGGTCCAAGGTTCGCTCGGACGGCGACACGGGCGCTGCGGTCGCGCGCCGCATGCTCGACGCCAACGGCTGCAATGCCGTGGGTATCGAAGGTGTCGCCGGTGAGCTCACCGACCACTACAACCCGCAGGATAACAACCTGTACCTCTCGGACGCCAACCGTTCGGGCGGCTCGGTTGCAAGCGTTGCTGTCGCTTGTCACGAGGCGGGCCACGCCGCCCAGCGTCAAAGCGGCTACGCCATGATGAAAGTGCGTACCGCCCTGGTTCCGGTTGTCAACTTTACCCAGAACACTTGGACCATAGTGTTGCTCTTGGGCCTGTTTATGAACATTGCCGGGCTCACATCCCTCGCACTGATCTTCTTCTCGTTTAGCGTGTTGTTCCAGCTGGTTACGCTGCCGGTCGAGATCGATGCCAGCCGCCGCGCTGTGGCCTACATTGAGCAGTCGGGCATGAGCTCCAAGCAGGTCAACGGTGCCAAGAAGGTGCTGACGGCAGCTGCGCTTACCTATGTGGCAGCGGCGCTCACCTCGATTATTCAGCTGCTCTACCTTATGGCTCGCTACAACAGAAACTCCAACCGATAAGAACTTGGACTGACAGGCGCCGCGGGGATTTGTGTCCCCGCGGCGCTGTACTATGTGTGGGACTTGAATTTGCACAGGGCCGGAGCCCGTGTGCACGATGACGAAAGGAGGCTGCGTGGCAGGCTGGAATCTAACCGGCAATGCCGTTTCCGCCGAGTTCGACGGTTCGGACGAGCGGGAGCGCAAAGAGCTCAGCGTGAGCCAGGCGGTGGAGATCGCCGCCGGCGCGCTCGATGCCATTCCGCAGCTGAGCGTCCTGGGCGAGGTCACGGGCTTTCGTGGCCCCAATGCCCGAAGCGGCCACTGCTACTTCCAGATCAAGGACGACTCGGCCGCCGTCGATTGCATCATCTGGAAGGGCGCCTATCTCAAGCGCACCTTCGACTTGCGCGACGGTATGCAGGTGAGCTTTAAGGGCAGCTTCAATCTCTATAAGCCCACGGGCCGTATGAGCTTTGTCGCCCGTTCGTTCTCGCTGGCGGGGGAGGGCCTGCTGCGTCAACAGGTGGCACAGTTAGCCGAAAAGCTGCGCCGCGAGGGGCTGATGGACGAGTCCCGCAAACGTCGCATTCCGGTGTTTTGCTCGCGCGTGGCGGTCGTCACCTCGCTTTCGGGTGCCGTGATCGACGACGTCAAGCGTACGCTGCGCCGTCGAAACCCACTTGTCGAGCTCGTTTGCGTGGGTGCCAAGGTCCAGGGCGAGGGTGCGCCAGCAGAGCTTATTGAAGGCTTGCGCCGCGCCGCCACCATTACGCCGGCGCCCGACTGTATTTTGCTGGTGCGCGGCGGCGGCTCCTTTGAGGACCTCATGACCTTTAACGACGAAGAGCTTGCTCGCGCGGTGGCGGCCTGTCCCGTGCCTGTGGTGACCGGTATCGGCCACGAGCCCGATACCTCGATCTGCGATATGGTGAGCGACCGTCGCGCCTCCACGCCAACGGCGGCGGCAGAATCCGTGGCACCGGCTATGACAGAGCTGGAGGATGTGCTCGAGACGCGCCATCAGCGCCTAGGTGCTGCGATGGCTTCGATGATCGGGTCGGATCAGGTCGATCTGGAGATGCTCGATCAGCGTGGTCGACGTGCCTGGGATACCTATACGGCGCGCTTGGGCGATGCGCTCGATGCGGCCGCGTGCCGCCCGTGCCTGAACGATCCAACGTTTATGGTTGAGCGTCGCGAGTCGGAGCTTGCCCTGACCGCTGACCGCCTGTCGGGCGCCATTGCGCGCTCGGTCGGGGTGTTCCGTTCGAACTATGAGCGCCTGCCCGAGCACTTGGTCGCAAGCACCTCGGGGCTCGATGGCAAGCACCATGCGCTCACGCTCGCGAGCTCCCGTCTGGAGCATCAAGGGCGCACGATGTTGAGC
>UQWQ01000039.1 GCA_900544755.1 uncultured Collinsella sp.
GAAACCGTGCCCGCTATCTAATACTATATTATTTTATCGAACGTCTGTTCTATTCCCACTCGATGGTCGCGGGCGGCTTGGACGTAATGTCGTAGCATACGCGGTTGGCGCCAGGGACCTCGGCAACGATGCGGCCGGAGATGCGGGCCAGGACGTCGTAGGGCAGCTTGGCCCAGTCGGCGGTCATGGCGTCGCTGGACTCCACGGCGCGCAAGATGATCGGGCGCTGATAGGTGCGCTCGTCGCCCATAACGCCGACGGACTTAATGTCGGGCAGGACCGCGAAATACTGCCAGCAGCTGTGCTCGGAGTTGCGCTCGCCGGTCTGCTCAAACAGACGCTGGTTGTAGGCGTCGAGCTCCTCGCGCACGATAGCGTCGGCATTCTTGAGGATCTCGAGCTTCTCTTTGTCGACCGCACCGATGATGCGGATGGCAAGACCCGGGCCCGGGAAAGGCTGACGGAACACGATGTGACCCGGCAGACCCAGCGCCAGACCAAGCGCGCGGACCTCGTCCTTAAAGAAGTGGTCGAGCGGCTCAATGAGGTCGAAGTGCACGCCCTCGGGGAACGGGATCAGGTTGTGATGGCTCTTGATGGTGGCCGTCTTGCCGCCCGTCTTGCGAGCGCCGGACTCGATGATGTCGGGGTAGATGGTGCCCTGAGCCAGGTACTTCACGGGTTTACCATCGGTCTCAAGCTGCTGAGCAACCGCGAAGAACTCTTTCCAGAACTGCGTACCGATGATGCGGCGCTTCTCCTCGGGCTCGGTCACGCCGGCCAGAAGCTCGGCATAACGGTCCTCGGCGTGGACGTGGATAAAGTCGACGTCAAACTGCTTGGTGAAGACCTCCTCCACCTGCTCGGGCTCGCCCTTGCGCAGCAGACCGTGGTTGATGAACACGCAGGTCATCTGCTTGCCTACGGCGCGGGCGCCCAGCGCAGCCACGACGGAGGAGTCGACGCCGCCGGACAGGGCCAGAATCACGCGGTCGTTGCCGACCTTCTCGCGGAACTCGGCCGTCATGGTCTCGACCAGGTTGTCCATGCTCCAGTTGGGCTCCAGGCCGCAGATCTCAAACAGGAAGTTGCTCAGCAGCTGCTGACCGTACTCGGAATGCTTGACCTCGGGGTGGAACTGCGTGGTGAAGATCTTGCGCTCGACGCACTCCATGGCGGCAACCGGGCACACGTCGGTGCTGGCGGTAACGGTAAAGCCCTCGGGCACCTCGGAGACGGCATCGCGGTGGCTCATCCACACGGTCTGCTCCATGGGCGTGGAGTTAAAGAGCTTGGCGCCGGCAGTGCGCGTAATAGTGGCGCGGCCGTACTCGCCCACCTCGGAGTGCCCGACCTTGCCGCCGAGCGTCACGGCCGTGATCTGATGGCCGTAGCAGAAGCCCAGGACGGGAAGGCCCAGGTCAAAGATGGCACGATCGATGGACGGAGCGTCCTCGGCGTATACGGAGGCCGGGCCGCCAGAAAGGATGAGCGCAGAGGCGTTCATCTCGCGAATCTCATCGGCCGAGATGTCGCAGGGGACAATCTCGGAATACACGTTGAGGTCGCGGACGCGACGGGCAATGAGCTGACCGTACTGCGCACCAAAGTCGAGTACGAGGACCTTTGCGGAAGCATTTTGATCCATGGTTTCCCCCTCTTGTTGGCGGGGAGCCGGTGCCCGCCCGCGCGAATGAACGAAAATAGCTTTCATAGTGTACACGTTATATGGGGTTTCTCGTCCCTCGCAGCCATCAGCGCACGGCAAACGCACGACCTGGGCCCTTATTTGACGGCAATTGAAGTGTTACTCAACGTTACAGATGATGTATTACGTTTGAACATTGGACGCCCTGTGCCACAATACTGCCGAACGACTCCGCCCCTGCGGCGGCAAATACGATAGGAATACCAGCATGAAGCGCATCCTTCTCATCGCCACGGGCGGCACCATCGCATCGACCGAGGACGGCAACGGCCTCTCCCCCGCCCTGACCGGTGAGGAGCTCGCCCAGAGCGTCCCCGAGATCTCGGGGCTCTGCGAGCTCGACGTCGTGCAGCCCATGAACATCGACAGCACCAATATGCGCCCCAGTGACTGGATGCGCATCCGCAACGTCATCGTTGAAGGCTATGCCGATCACGACGGCTTCGTGATTCTGCACGGCACCGACACCATGAGCTACACCGCGGCAGCGCTTTCCTACCTGATCCAGGACAGCCCCAAGCCCATCGTGCTCACCGGCTCGCAAAAGCCCATGGGCAACCCCTTTACCGACGCCAAGCTCAACCTGTACCAGAGCCTGCTCTATGCGCTCGACGAACACTCGCACGACGTCTCGATCGTGTTTGGCGGCGTGGCCATTGCCGGCACGCGCGCCCGCAAACAGCGCACCATGAGCTTTAACGCGTTCATTAGCGTCAACTATCCGCCCATCGCCTATATTCGCAACGACCGCATCGTGCGCAACGGACTCCATGGCACTCACCAGAACGAGAACCCGGTTCGTTTCTACGACAGCATCGACCCGCGCGTATTTGTACTCAAGCTTACGCCCGGCGTAAACCCGGGTATCCTGGACGCCCTTGCCGATAGCTACGACGCCGTGATTCTGGAGACCTTTGGCATTGGCGGTATTCCCGAGTTTGGCGAGTCCGGCGAGTCATTCCAGGAGACAATTTTCCGCTGGGTCGATTCGGGCCGCACCGTCGTTATGACCACGCAGGTCCCCGAAGAGGGCCTCGATCTGGGCGTTTATGAGGTCGGCCGTGCTTACGCCGATCATCCGGGCATTCTGCGCGGCGACGATATGACAACCGAGACGCTCGTGGCCAAAACCATGTGGGCACTCGGCCAGTCACGCGATGCCGCCGAGATCCAGCGCCTGTTCTACAGCCAAGTCAACCACGACCGCATCCCGATGGCGTAATTCAGTTGTCGACGAGTATCCCCTATTCGATGCCCTCGAGAAGCTCTGACACCGTCATGCCGAGTGCGGGTGCGATCTTAAATAGAACCTTGAGCGTGAAATTTGCCGTCCCATCTTCGATTCGGTCGAGGTAGGGTCGGCTGATTCCTGTCGCCACACAAAAATCAACCTTGGAGATACCAAGGTCCCTGCGTGTCTCTTCGACCCGCCTGCCAAGAATCTGTTTAGCACGTTCGTCCATGCAGACGAGTTTGAAATGGAGCCGAACATAAACGTAAACTATAGTTTACGTTTTGCCGAATACACAGGAGTTTTCTATGTCGGGTTCTTCGGTCCGCACGTACCGAGCCACGCTTCGCACAAACAGCGCACCGCCCAAGCTCGTCGTCGTTGAAGCAGAATGTCTTTCGCCCGATGAGCGCACAGCATTTGCATTGCTATCAAGTCGCGTCGCCGCCGTTCTGGTCCCTTGCCCGGCGCAAGGCGAACTTGCCATCCAATGCCAAGCGCACAGCTGCTCGCTCAATCAGGCTGCCGTAATCGCAACCAGCCAACGCGGTCTGCCCCTTCTCCTGGAAGCCGGTATCGCGCTCGCCCTTCGCGGCGCCGGATACGAAAACGAGGCCGCCGCCGACATGGTCTTTAAACCACGATCGAGCGGCGGCCTCGCAGCAGCCATTGAATATGCGTGCAGGCTCGTTGACTAAAAGGACAAGCTAGAAACCAAAGCCAAAGCCCGTTCCGGTAATCGCCGAGTACATAAAGTAAACGTTGACCACGTTGAGGAACACACCTGTGATGCAACCGTTACGCAGGTAGCGCTCGCACACGATGCGCGCCATGGCGGCGGAGTCATCATTGTTTTTAGCCTGGCGTCCTGCCGTAAAGTACGTCGCCACGCTCAGCAGCAGGTTGAGCACCGGCAGTGCCAGCAGCTCGTAGCTCTTGCCCCAGCGCGTCACCTCGCCGGCGGCATTAAACTTTGTTGCCACCTCGGGACCAATGTTGGGGATAACACACGCTGCGACCGCCAGCGGAATCACCGCAAGTACGAGCAGCGCAATACCCATGTAGCCGGCTTTTTTGCCATATTTAAACATATGCGTCGTCCTTACACGTTAAAGCGGAAGTGCACGACATCGCCATCGGCCATGACATAGTCCTTGCCCTCAATACGCAGCTTGCCGGCAGCCTTGGCGCCCTGCTCGCCACCAAGCTCGATGTAGTCGTCATAGCCAATGACCTCGGCCTTAATAAAGCCACGCTCAAAGTCGGTGTGGATGACACCGGCGGCCTGCGGAGCGGTCGCGCCCTGACGAACCGTCCAGGCCTTGACCTCCATCTCGCCAGCCGTAAAGAACGACTGCAGGCCGAGCAGCTTGTAGGCTGCCTGGGCGAGCACGTCCAGGCCGGGCTGCTCCAGGCCCAAGCTCTCCAGGTAGTCGGCCGCATCCTCGGGATCGAGCTCGGAAAGCTCGGCCTCGATCTTGGCGCAGATCGGCAGCGGCTTGACGCCATCGATGGGCGCCAGGTCCTCGTTGAGCATGTCCTCGTCTACGTTGGCCACATACAGGATGGGCTTCATAGTGAGCAGGAACAGGCCCTTGGCAGCGGCACGCTCCTCGTCAGTCATCTCCATGGATGCGGCGCGCTTGCCCTCGTTGAGCCAAGCGAGCAGACGCTTGGCGACCTCAAACTTGGGCATGAGCTCCCTGTCGCGCTTGGCCTCCTTCTCGAGCTTGGGCAGCTGCTTCTCGAGCGTGCCCATGTCGGCCAGGATGAGCTCGGTCATGATGGTGTCGGCGTCACCGGCGGGGTCGACGAACTCGCCGGTGCGGCCCACTTCGCGCATAACGTTGGGATCCTTAAAGTAGCGAACGACCTCGCAGATGGCGTCGGTCTCGCGGATGTTTGCCAAGAACTGGTTGCCCAGACCCTCGCCCTCGTTAGCGCCCTTCACCAGACCTGCGATGTCGACGAACTCGACCGTCGCCGGCACAATGCGACCCGGGTTAACGATGTCGGCGAGCTTTTGCAGGCGGCTATCGGGCACGTCGACGATACCCACGTTGGGGTCGATCGTGGCGAACGGATAGTTGGCGGCAAGGCCGGTCTTTTTGGTAAGCGCGGTGAACAGCGTCGACTTGCCCACGTTGGGCAGGCCCACGATACCGATGGAAAGGGACACGACAGCTCCTTTTGGTACAGGTACTTCAAACTGCATAAGTATAGCGCCGCCGCAGCATCTGGGCGAACCCGGACGCCACGGCGGCACGAATGAAGCAGAGATAGGGGTCGCTGACTAGTCCGCGAGCTTTTCCACCTGGTCGAGCATCTTGTCAAGCTTGGCCTTTGCCTCAGCCTTGACCTTCTCAGCTTCTTCGTGAGCCTTCGCCTTCTGGGCGGCCTTTTCCTCGGCTTCGGGATCGACGACGACCAGACTGGACGCGTCATGCTCAACCAACTTGAGCGCATGCTCGGGGCACACCTTAACGCAGGCACCACAGCCCAAGCAATACGTGGACTCCAACGCAAAGCGGCCGCTTCCCACCAAATCGCAGGCGAACGTGGGACATACATTGACACACTCGCCACACGACGTGCACTTGTCAAAATCACACTCAGGCGTGCACACCTGCATGTTCTGGGCAAGCTCGGGATGGTTTTGCAATGTCGAGAGCACCAACTGGCGACCGTGCGTGAGCGAACGGCGACGCTTGGTCGTCGTAGTGCCGCACATGGTGTTGAGCGTGCGCTCGAGCTGGGTAATCTGGTGGCGGTGAGCTTTGAGCTTCTGCGTCACCGAAGCCAGCGCCGCCGTTGCCGGGTTGAGCTTGGTCACGGTAAGGCCCGTGGTGCGGGCGATCTTTTCCATGTACTCTTTGCGCTCGTACTCGCGGCGTTTATGGCACTTGAGGCTCTTGGGATCGACCTCCAGACCCATGCCCGTGCCCGCCCACTCCTCGGCGGTAGCAATGGCCTCGCCCAGGATGTCCTCGCCACCGGTGTTACGGCACTTATCGCACACGCCCAGCGGCAGGTACACGCTTACGTTGGGATAGTCGGCCAGTACCGAAAACCAGGTCTCGGCCGTAATATCGCCCACACAGGCGACAACAACCTCGTTCTCGCGCGGCATGCGTTTAAGGGCACGCGTGCAGGTAACGTAGGCAGTCTCGTGGCTCGTAGCCGCCGAGACAATGTCGTCGTAAACGTTTTTGGGTGCAAGGCGCGGAGAGATGATCGCCTCGGTCGGACAGGCAGCGGCGCACAGGCCGCACTTGCGACAGGAGTCGAGGATCTCAATGGCGTCTTCCTCGACCTCGATAGCGTTGACCGGGCACACGTCCATGCACGCGGTGCAGCCGCTCTTTTCGTTTTTGCAGGTCAGGCACGGAATGGTGTTGCCGCGCGGGCGCTCCTTGTAGTCGGCAGGATTCCACTGCGGCGCCGACGGATCGAGTGCATCGGTCACACCGCCAAGTGGGTTTTTAAGAAAGTCGAAACCCTTGCTGATCTCGATAATGTCATCAAACAGATCGTGTTCCTGCGCCATGCGCGGCCCCTCCCTGAGCAGTGCAAACAAGCAAGAGATAATGATACGCTATCGGCCCACGCCTCGGGCAAATTACATGCGGAGCATCTTTGCGGCAAATAGC
Source organism: uncultured Collinsella sp. (assembly GCA_900544755.1). GTDB lineage: Bacteria > Actinomycetota > Coriobacteriia > Coriobacteriales > Coriobacteriaceae > Collinsella. The sequence goes on from UQWQ01000039.1 coordinate 6,590, forward strand.
CCATGGCCTATCGCCGCCTCGATTGCACAGGGTCAGTCAAGAGCCAAACTATGCCTCGCACATGAGCTGCACAAGCTTTTGTTTGGTCACCTTGGCCTGCTCGTTGGCCATATTACGCTCGTTTCTAAAGACCGCATTTGCAACACCCTGCAGATCGGCATCGGAAATCTCGCTAAGGCCCAGCTCCTCGAGCGTGGTCGGCAGACCGACGCGCTGGCAAAACTCGAGCACCTGATCAAGCTCGGGCGCACGCTCCAGGCGCAGCTGCACCACCAGACCAAACGCCACGGCCTCGCCGTGAATGGCCTTGCACTCGGGCAGAATCGTCAGACCGTTGGCGATGGCATGCGCCAACGCCAAGCCACCGCTCTCAAAGCCAACGCCCGAAAGCAGGATGTTGCACTCGATCAGGCGCTCAACCGCCGGCGATGTACGCCCCTTTTTGAGATCGCGCTTGGCAGCGACGCCGCATTCCATAAGCGTATCGTAGCAGGCACGTGCCGCGACCAGTGCCAAGTGCCCCGGCGCGCCACCGTGCTCGTTGGTGCCGTGCGCCGCGGCGCACGAACGCGCCTCAAAGTACGTTGCCAGCGCGTCGCCCATACCGGCGACCGTCATGCGCAGCGGGGCCGCCGCGACCACGTTGGTATCGACCACGACCAGGTCCGGATTCTTCTCGAGCATCAGATAGCGATCGAACGACCCATCCTCGTGATACAGCACCGAAATCGCGCTGCACGGACCGTCCATCGAAGCCGCCGTGGGGCATACACACAACGGCAGCTCAGCATAAAACGCAACGGCCTTTGCGATATCGAGCATCTTGCCGCCGCCAATGCCCACCACCATGTCGCAATACTCGGCCTGGGCTTCCTTGGCCATTTCGACGGCGGCATCTTCCGTACACGGACCGTTGTAAATCTTAAAGAACGGCTCGCTTAGATCTTCATCCAGAAATCCATCGACGATTTGCCTGCACAGCCGATCCTCGGTGCCCTGGTCAAACAAGACATAGGCAGCGCAGCCCAACCATGACAAATACCTGCCCTGACGCGAAAGTTCGCCCGGCCCCTGAACATACCGGCCGGGACCGCCGTAAACCATAGGAAGCGCCATACGAGAATCCGCCCTTCATCAAACAACGATTTGTGCAAACTAACCTGACCCCTTTGCACCAACTTGGTGCGATGGGGTCAGGTTAGTTTGCACCATAGCAAAAAGGGGCAAAGCCGTCTGCTGGCTTTGCCCCTTCCTTAGCTTGATTTACTCATCCATGAGATAGTAGTGGCCCAGTGCGTCTGCACCCAGAATGGCGTTTGCGACCATCTCGGGCGTCACCTCAAACGGCATATTGCACATGGTGTCATTGGGCGCGCAGGCGGCCTCGGCAACAATCATGGCCTGTTCGCGCGTAAGCTCGGCAACGCCAAGTTCCTTCATCGTGACCGGCAGGCCCAGCTCAATGCAGAAGCCCAAGACTTCCTCGAGTTTCTCAGTCGGAGCATCCTCGAGTACCAGCTGAACGATGGTGCCAAAGGCGACCTTCTCGCCGTGATACATGCCGTGGCACTCGGGCAGCATCGTCAGGCCATTGTGGATGGCATGAGCAGCAGCAAGGCCCGAGCTCTCAAAGCCAATGCCCGAAAGCAGCGTATTGGCCTCGATGATATGCTCGACTGCAGGCGTGAGCGCACCCTTCTCCAGCGCGACCTTGGCCTTGACGCCATCGGCCATAAGCGTCTCGTAGCAGAGCTTGGCGAGCGCCAGACCGGCCATGCCGCCCTTGCCGCCAGCGCAGGTGCCACCGTCGGCATCATGCGTCGCCTGGGCCTCAAAGTAGGTTGCGAGCGCATCGCCCATACCGGAAACCGTCAGGCGCACCGGGCTCGCCGCGATAACCGTCGTATCCATCAGGACAATGTTGGGGTTTGCCTTAAGGAAGAGATATTTATCGAACTGGCCATCGTCGGTGTAGAGCACCGAAAGCGCCGAACACGGGGCATCGGTCGAAGCAATGGTGGGGCAAATGATAACCGGGGACTCCAGGTAATAGGCGACGGCCTTCGCGGTGTCGAGGATCTTGCCGCCACCGACGCCGACGATGATGTCGCAACCGTTGTCGCGAGCGAGCGCGACCAGGCGATCGACCTCACCCTTGGAGCACTCGCCGTCAAAGTCCTCAAACAGCAGCTCGGCCTTAGCCTCGGCAAAACCGCCCTCGATCTTGGCACCGACGCGCTTCTTGCCCGAAGGCGTCACGATGACGAGGGCCTTAGCGCCGAGCGGCTCGACATAGGAGCCGAGCTTGGCGAGCTCGTCCGGACCCTGGATGTACTTGCTGGGGCTATTGAAAATTGCAGCCATAACTATCCCATTCTCTAAAAGAAAAAAGAAAGGGGCTCCGTACAGATACGTGCGGAGCCCCTAGTTACGATAACAAGAGTCGATTAGAAATCGATGTCGGTGTCGTAGTAGCAGGCCTTGAGGATCTTCTCGAAGTCGGCAGCCTTGGTCTCACGCGGGTTCTCGGGCGTGCAGGCGTCGGTCTCGGCGTTCGCAGCGATCTCGGGCAGCTTGGCGAGGAACTCCTCCTCGGAAACCATCTGCGGGTTCTCGGCGTCGACCTTCACGCCACCATTCGCGTAATCCTTGATGGACTGCGGAATGTTGAGCTGGTCGTTGAGATCGCGAATCTTCTGGACGAGCGCAGCGATGAGCTCCTCGTTGGTCTCGCCGGGAAGGTGCAGGATCTCCTTGGCCACGTAAGCGTAACGCTCAGCAGCACGCGGGTCCTTGGAGTTCCACTGGATTACCTTGCCCAGGTACATGGCGTTAGCGGCACCGTGGATGATGTGGCCGTTCTCGAAGGCAGCACCGGTCTTGTGAGCCATGGAGTGAACGATGCCGAGCAGGCCCGAGGAGAAGGCGATACCGGCGATGCACTGAGCCTCGTGCATGTGCTGACGGGCCTCATGGTCGCCAGCATAGGACTTGGGCAGCCACTCGACGATCTCGCGGATGCCGTGCAGGGCGTTGGCGTCGGTGAACATAGAGGCGCAGGTGGAAACGTAGGCCTCCATGCAGTGGGTCAGAGCATCCATGCCGGTGTGGGCGCACAGCTTGGCGGGCATGGTGTAGGTGAGCTCGGGGTCGACGATGGCGACATCAGGGGTGATGTTGAAGTCGGCCAGCGGGTACTTGATGCCCTTGGCGTAGTCGGTAATGACGGAGAACGCGGTGACCTCGGTAGCGGTGCCGGAGGTAGAGGAGATGGCGCAGAAATGAGCCTTCTGACGCAGCTCGGGGAAGCTGAACGGCTGGATGATGTTATCGAAGGACTCCTCGGGATACTCGTAGAAGACCCACATGGCCTTAGCGGCATCGATGGGCGAGCCGCCGCCGATGGCGATAATCCAGTCGGGCTCGAACTCGCGCATGGCCTCGGCGCCCTTCATGACCGTCTCGATGGACGGGTCGGACTCGACGCCCTCGAACAGCTTGACCTCGAAACCGCCTTCCTTAAGGTCGTTCTCGACGTCCTGCAGGAACCCGCCGCGGCGCATAGAGCTGCCGCCAGAAACGATGATGGCCTTCTTGCCCTTGAGGTTCTTCACCTCGTGGCGAGCGCCCTCACCAAAGTACAGATCGCGAGGATTGGTAAAACGTCCCATACTGTGCCTCCTAAACAAGCCCCTCTTAGACTTGCGTATATAACGGAGCACCCGATTGGCTCCGTTAGGACCGTTTTGCGCGTTGCCGGCGATGACAATGCGCGATGTCTAAACGTCTCAACGCTCAGACAAACACTATTCTACCGTTCTGGTTGGTCAGTTATTCACCTAAAGCCGACAATGATGAAACGTTTTTTCTATCCCTGAAGACCCTTGTGGGGCATTCATACTCCCAAGCTGGGCAAACGTTTTATCAAGGTTGACCACATATCCCGGGCAGGACGGTGCTCCTCCAAAATGTGCCCCGTTCGCCGCCAAAAATCGACCGTTTGCGGCACCGTGATACCACTCGGTCGTCCAAGGTGCCGACATTTGTGCGACATCCGTCTTCGTGGTGCAAAGGTGCAAGTCCAAGTGCGGCACCCCCGGTGTGCCACATGCGGGTAAACTAGAACCTTATATAGAGACATTTGAACCCTAACCGCAGCAAAGGAGGCCCCATGGCATTCGATCCCATTCAAGAGGATTGCCATCGCCTCGTTCTTGAGGCCTTGCGCCGCGACAATATCCCGCTCACCGACGGTGCCGCCGTAGAGCGTCTGATGGAACAATTCACCCGCAACCCTGCACCGCTCATCGTGCACGACCGCGACCGCGCCGGGCACCTCATTGCCAAGGTGGTCGAGGCTGTCGACTACCGCATCCCCTTTATCCCCGACGACGCCCAGGCAGAGCAAGAAGAAGCCGCAGCCGAGAACATGCTTCGCGAGGCGGCCGCGCTCGATCCGACCAACTGGGACGCTCAGCGAATGCTGTGCGCCCTCACCGCCAACTCCAACGAGGAGTACGTACAGTACCTGGTATCCAAGCGCGATGAAGTCGAGCACGACCTGGCGCTCAAGATTGCCTCGGCGCAGGACCCCTACGAGCGTGAGGCCGCAGGCGACCTGACCCGCCGCCCCTACCTGCGCTGGCTTGCCGCCTTAGCATCGCGCGCCCTCATTAGCGGCCGTTACCGCATGTCGCTGGATGCCGCGAATCGCAGCCTGGACTTTGCGCCCGACGACCCCGCCGGCGTCCGCCACACCGCGATGCTCGCCATGGCAAAGCTCGAGTACCCCGCCGAGGAGCTCAAGCGCTTTCGCTCTGCCCACTCCGTGCCCTATCTCACCAACACGCCGCTGCGCCGTCGTCCCAAGGATGCGGAGCGTGACTTGGACCCGTGGACGCTCATCGCGCTGATGAGCGCTGCCTGGCGCGAGCTGGACTACGAGGGTGCCGAGCACTACCTGCGCATCCTTGCACGCTCGTGCCCGCACGCAGCCGAGGCACTCTACTTCCAAACCGAGTTTCCCGATGGCGTCTATGCCCGCGTCAACGTGGGTGTGGGCTCCACCGACGAGCTTGTCCTTGCGCTGTCCGAGGCGACGCCGGTGCTGCAAGAGGGCCTGGGCGCCCCCGACAACGGCAGCTTTGCCGCCTGGGTCGCCACCAGCGATATCGTGCGTTCCCAGATCGACGAACGAATCCTGCGGGCGGCCGAGCAGGGCTTGCCGTTTAAGGGAGGAGACCTCTAATGGATCCGAGCGTCTACCTGGAGCGCGCCTATGTTGCGTCGCACCCCGAACTCACCGATGCAGCACGCGAGCTTGTCCATAACGACGTGAGCGTCAACCCTCACAAGTATGCGCAGACCGAGCACGCCCAGGCGCTGCTGTCCTATGCCGGCGTTCACCGCCACCTGCTCGACGAGCTTCATCGCATCGAGGACATGGGAAGCGACGAGGAGTTTGAGCAGACGCGCAACCGCCTGTTCGATGACATGCGCGATGAGCTGCTCAAGATCGTCCGCATCGATGCGCATGTCCTCGATGCCCAGCTGCTCGCCATCATTTTGGCGGACACGCCCGTCGACGCCTGCCTGGGCGACCTGATGAAGCTCGAGGCCACCACGGCCGACTACCTGCAGCAAAGCGTGCCCGGGTTTGACATGGATGCCCCGCACTACTGGGCCAACAGAGTGCTGGCAGACGGCGTGACAGCTGCCGACCTCACCGTAAGCGAGCCGGCTTTAATCGGGTGGCTCCACACACTCGAGGCCATCTCGCAGCTGTGCATGGCGAGCGCTCGTTACCGTGCTGCCGCCAACTATTCTCGCCGCGTTCTTAAGGCAGAAGGCTATCCCACCCGAGCTGCAGGCACCGTGCTGCTCGCCCTCGCTCGCCTGGAAGACGAGGACGGCTTTTTTGCCCTGGCCCACCAGCTCGAGGAACAGATGGGGGCCGATGTCCTCGAGGATTCCCCCTGGTACCTACTCGCCCGCACGATCCTGCTGTTCAAAACAAACAAGATACGCCCGGCGACACGCGCGCTGCGCGAGTTTGCCAACCGCTGCGAGGGCGGCGCGTTCTTTTTGCTGAACCCCATGTATCAGACGCCGTACCTTCCCTGCCGGCCCGAACCGCACGACCCCTGGGACCTTTCGCATCAGGCAGTTTGGGAAGCCGACGGCATTATCTCGGATACTCCCGACTTTGCCCCCTGGGCCAACGCTTGCGAAGACGTATCGCAGCTTGCCCAGGAATTTGCGCGCCGTTACGGCTTTTAACGGCACAATCGCCACGACCATGTCATTTACGTTAGGAACGACTTCATGAACTTCCGCTCATCTCTCGCCTGCACCTCGAGCGATATCGCCCGCTGGGGGCTGCGCTCTGTCCTCAAACGCCAGGGCGGCGTACTTCCCGGCCGCATCGCCATGAAGATCAACCCCGAGCTGCTAAGCGACCTCGCGAGCCTGGTCGACCGCAGCGTGGTGATCACCGGCACCAACGGCAAGACCACCACCTCCAACCTCATCGCCGACGCCGTTGCTGCCAGCAGTGCTACCGTGGTGTGCAACCGTGCCGGCAACAATATGGAGCCTGGTGTGGTGGGTGCTCTGCTCGAGGCCCGCGGCGGCCTTAAGCACACCAGCAGCGGCAAGCGCGTGGGCGTTTTTGAGTGCGACGAGCTCTACACCGTACGCGTTCTGCCCAGGCTCAAACCGACGTACTTTGTGCTGCTCAACCTGTTCCGCGACCAGCTAGACCGCTACGGCGAGATCGACCATACCCAAGACGTCATCGCCCATGCGTTGGAGCTCTCTCCGACGACAACGCTCATCTACAACGCCGACGATCCGCTGTGCGCCTCGATCGCCGCGCGCGTCCCCAACACGAGCATCGCCTTTGGCATCGACGGCGCCACGGGCACCGAGTCCGACCGCATTAGCGACTCGCGTTTTTGCTCGCAGTGCAACGCCCCGCTGGAATACGACTATGTGCAGTACGGACAGCTGGGCGCCTATCATTGCCCTTCGTGCGGCTGGGGTCGCCCCGCGCTGCTCCGCCGCGTGACGGGCGTTGAGCTCGGCTGCGACGGCTACGGCTTTGACCTGGCCTTTGGACCCGAGGCCAACGCGCCCGCCGTGCACATCGCCACGCGCTACAACGGCCTGTACATGGTCTATAACGTCGCCGCCGCCTTCTTTGCCGCACACGAGCTGGGCGTGAACACGGCGCTTCTACAGCCTACGCTTAATGCCTACGTGCCCGCCGGCGGACGCATGGGCCGCTGGGATATTGCCGGCCGCACCGTCGAGGCCAACCTGGCCAAGAATCCCGTGGGCTTCGATCGCCAGATCCAGTCCATTAAAACGGCAGGTGGCAGGCTCTGCGCTTTCTTCCTCAATGACAACGACGCCGACGGCCACGATGTCTCGTGGATCTACGACGTCGACTTCGAGCGCATCGCCGATACCCCGGGGCTTGTCGCCTTTGCCGGCGGCACGCGTGCACACGATATGCAGGTGCGCCTCAAGTACGCCGGCATCGACGCCGCCATTATCTCGGACGTCGCGCAGGCAATTGGCGCCATGGCAGACGAGGCCGCCGATGACACCTTCTACGCCGTCGCCAACTACACGGCCTTCCCGCCGCTGGTCAAAGAACTCGACGGGCTGAAGGGTGCCGATGCAGCCACGGTTGCCGCCCGCGCCGCAGTCCGCGCCGACGGCAGCGCTCTTCCTGTCGGTATCGCGCCAGTCGAGCTCTCGCGCCCGCTGCGCATCGTCTACCTGTATCCCGATGCCCTCAACCTCTATGGCGACGGCGGCAACGTCATCGCCCTCGAGCGCCGCTGCGCCTGGCGCGGCATCCCCGTTCGCGTGGATGAGGTCCGCATGGGCGAGGTGCTCGATCTGCATGATGCCGATATCGTCATGATGGGCGGCGGATCCGATCGCGACCAGCTAGCCGTGGCACACGAGCTGCTCGCCCAAAAAGACAAGGTCGCAGCCTATGTTGAGGACGGCGGTTCGCTGCTCGCCATCTGCGGCAGCTATCAGCTGCTCGGCCGTTCGTACTATATGGGCGAAAATCGCATCGAGGGCCTGGGCGTCATTGCCGCCGAGACCGTACGCGGCTCCGACCGCCTGATCGGCAACGTCGCCGTCAAGACCGACCTGGCACCCGAGCCCTTTGTGGGATTCGAGAACCACGGTGGCCGCACGCTTTTGGACGCCGATGCCACGCCGCTCGGAACGTCCGTCGTCACGGGCACCGGCAACAACGGCGACGATGGCTTTGAGGGTCTCATCTACAAGGGTGTCATCGGCACGTACCTGCATGGCCCGGCGCTGCCCAAGAACCCCGAACTCGCCGACTGGCTCATCGCGCACGCCCTCGAGCGCCGTGGCGACACACAGGCCGCCGCCATGGTGCCGCTCAAACCCCTCGACGACACCTACGAGCACGCCGCCCACGACGCCGCCATGAAGCTCCTCCCCTAACGCCCCAACCACCACAAAGGGGACAGGTACCTTTGTGGTGGTTTTCCAGTTTGCCAACGATATACGCGCCGGCAAAAAAGTCTGCTATACTCTTTCCCGCTGTCCCCATCGTCTAGCGGCCAAGGACGCCACCCTTTCAAGGTGGATATCGCGGGTTCGAATCCCGCTGGGGGCACCACAGAATCTGAGAAGCCCGTTACCAATTCGGTAGCGGGCTTTTTGCTACCCATACGCCGGGATTCGAACCCCGAAGGCATAAAATCACACTGTCATCCAAGGGCCCGTGGACAAAAAATAGCAAATATGAGTACTGTTACCAATTTAGTAACAGCGATTTCATGCCATCAGAAGGCGATTTGGACACAAGGCGTCCTACGGCGGAGGAATTGCAGGCATTTATCAGCTAAGTACTTGGACATATGTTGCGTAACACTGCATATTTTGCAAAAAGATAATGCTACAGGGCTTGTGACAGTACTCATATTTGACGTTTTTTGCCCACGACCCCTTATTGCGTGGGCGAATCAGTTGCAAAGCGCGATCCAAAGCGTCCTTCGCAAACAAATAGCCGGGCCCCGCGCGATGCGGACCCCGGCTCAATACCGTGACGATATGTCAGTTACGCTCTACACGTAGAACAGGATGTCGTCGTAGGTCGGAACCGGCCAGTAGTCGGCGGCCACGATCTCCTCCATGGCATCCACGGCGGCGCGCAGCGTATCCATAGCGGGAACGACCTCGTGTGCATACACGTTGGCCTGCTCCTGGCCATCGAGAGCCTCGGCCTTCTGATGCACGGCGTCGAGCGCCTTAATGGAGTCGTTGATGGCGGTGATACCATTGCAGAGCTTGTTGAGCGTGTTCTGCTCGCACTGCATGGCGGCCTCAGCACCGGCGGCACGAATAGTCTCAAGGCCCTTAGCGACCTTGGTGGCATAGGCGGTAATGACCGGGCGATAGGTACGACGCGCCTCGCGAACCATCGTGGTAGCCTCGATGTTCATGAGCTTGTTGTACTTCTCGAGCTTGCAGTCATAGCGGCACTGGGCCTCGGCCTTGGTCAGGACGCCCGTCTCCTCAAAGAGCGCAATGGCCTTATCGGAAACAAAGGCGGGAAGAGCGTCGGCCGTGGTCTTGTTGTTGGCAAGGCCGCGCTTCTCGGCCTCGATGGGCCACTCGTCGGAGTAACCGTCGCCGGAGAACAGGATGCGCTGGTGATCGGTCAGCACCTTCTTGCAGTACTCGAGCGCGGCGTCCTGGAACTTATCCTCGGGCGTACCCTCGAGTGCGTCGGCGAAAGACTTGAGCGACTTGGCCACGGCAGCATCGAGCACCAGGTTGGAGTCGGAGACGTTCTGCTCGGAGCCGCAGGCACGGAACTCGAACTTGTTGCCGGTGAAGGCGAACGGGGAGGTACGGTTGCGGTCGGTGTTGTCCTGCATCAGCTTGGGCAGGGTATCGGCGCCCAGGTCGAGCACGCCGCGCGTGGCATGGACGGAAGCCTTGCCATCGATGATCTTCTCGACGACCTCGGTAAGCTGGTCGCCCAGGAAGATGGACATAATCGCCGGAGGAGCCTCGTTGGCGCCCAGACGATGATCGTTGCCGGCCGAGGCAACGGAGGCACGCAGGAGCTCCTGATAGTTATCGACGGCCTCGATCACCGCGGTGAGGAAGACGATGAACTGCAGGTTGTCGAGCGGGGTGTCGCCCGGGTCGAGCAGGTTCTCGGACTCGGTGCCAAGCGACCAGTTATTGTGCTTGCCCGAACCGTTGATGCCCTCGAAGGGCTTCTCGTGCAGCAGGCAGACCAAGTCGTGGCGGGAGGCGATGAGCTTCATCTTCTCCATCATGACCAGATTCTGGTCGATGGCCTCGTTGACCTCGCCGTAGACAGGGGCGAGCTCATGCTGGCAGGGAGCGACCTCGTTGTGCTTGGTCTTGGCAGGAATGCCAAGCGCCCACAGTTCATCGTCCAGGTCCTTCATATAGGACGAGACGGTGGGGCGGATAGCGCCAAAGTAGTGCTCCTCGAGCTCCTGGCCCTTGCAGGGAGCAGCGCCAAAGAGGGTGCGACCGGTGATGACCAGGTCCCTGCGCTTGCGGTAAGCGTCCTTCTTGATCAGGAAGTACTCCTGCTCATCGCCCACGGAAGGAACGACCTTCTTGGGGGTCTTGCCAAACAGCGCTAAAACGCGCTTGGACTCACGCGAGAGCGCGGTCATGGAGCGCAGCAGCGGGGTCTTCTTGTCCAGGGCCTCGCCCGTGTAGGAGCAGAAAGCTGTGGGGATGCACAGGACATCGTCCTTAATGAATGCGGGGCTGGTGGGATCCCAAGCGGTGTAGCCACGGGCCTCGAAGGTGGCACGCAGGCCGCCGTTGGGGAAGCTGGAGGCGTCCGGCTCGCCCTGAATGAGGTTTTTGCCCGTAAACTTGGTAATGGCGGTGCCGTCGTGGTTGGGCTCGAGGAAGCTATCGTGCTTCTCGGAAGTAATGCCCGAAAGCGGCTGGAACCAGTGCGCGTAGTGCGTCGCGCCCTTGGAGATGGCCCAAACCTTCATGGCGTGAGCGACGGCGTTGGCCACATCCAGGTCGAGCGGCTCACCCTCCTCGAGGGTTGCGGCAAGGCGCTTCCAAATGTCCTTGGGGAGGTAGTCCTTCATGACTTCCTCAGAGAACACCATGGTCCCGAAGCGGTCAGTAAGATCGGCCATACGGAACTCCCTTCGTATCGGCACCGCGTGAGAAGCGGTGTTGATTACTAACGAACGAGTCATAGCTTAGGCTCGCCGTGTTTCCGCGACATTACCGTTGTGTTGCTGTCGCGAAACCAATCAATGAGGTTACCGCATCGCGGCAGTATTGCCACCCTTAACAGCCAATGAACTGTATAAATTGCAGACCTCCCCGCATGGTTTAAGGGTAGTCAATTTAGGACGGGGCTAAATTGACTGGTATTTCGCATCAGATACCAGTCTTTATAGTCCGTGCCTAGATTAGCCGCTCTGTTATAGATAAAGCCGATAGCAAGGCATCTTTGATTAGTATCCTCAAATAGCGAGTGAAACTCCACCGTGACACAGTGGTGCTGTAGAATCCTTACAACACATCACACTATTACGTATCTAAAGGAGCACGATATGCGCGTCGACGAGGTTTTTAAGCAGGCAGCTTCCCAGGGCACTGCACCCGTTTCGTTTGAGATGTTCCCGCCCAAGGGCGAGCTTACCCTCGACACGGCTCGCGAAGTGGCAGGCAATCTGTGCAAGCTTTCGCCGAGCTTTGTCTCGGTCACCTGCTCGGCTGGCGGCTCGGGCAACGGCGCCACCACCGCCCCCATCGCGCATATGATTACGAGCGAATTCGATACGCCCTCGGTGGCGCACCTCACCTGTGTGGGCCGTACCCACGCCGATATCGCCGCCAAGATCGATGAGTACCGCACCGCCGGCGTGGAAAACATCCTGGCCCTGCGTGGCGATCTCCCTGCCGGCGCGACCGAGGACGACAAGCCCGCCTCCGACTACGCCTACGCCCGCGACCTCATCCCCGAGCTCGTCGACGCCGGCTTTTGCGTGGGTGCCGCAGCCTACCCCGAGGGCCACATTGCCTGCGAGGATCTCAACCTCTCGGTCGAACACCTCAAGCAAAAACAGGACGCCGGCGCGAGCTTCTTTGTGACGCAGCTCTTTTTTGATAACGAGTGCTTCTATCGTTTTCGCGAGCTTGCCGACAAGGCCGGCATCACCGTGCCCATTACCGCGGGCATCATGCCGTTTATGGGCAAGTCGCAGATCAGCCGCATGGTCTTTATGTGCGGCGCGTCACTGCCCTCCCCCGTCATCAAGATTCTCGCCAAGTACGAGAACGACCCCGAGAGCCTGCAGGCAGCCGGTGTAGATTATGCCGCCCGTCAGCTTTGCGACCTCAAGGAGCACGGTGCCGCCGGTCTGCACCTGTACACTATGAATCGTCCTGCGATCGCCGCGACCATTATGGAGCGCCTGGGGTAATGGAAAAACCGCACATCGATA